>JAEYYY010000080.1 GCA_023430775.1 Pseudomonadota bacterium | reverse complement strand
GTGCTCGCCGCGTGGGTGATGACGCTCGTCATTCCCGCGCACGCGGCACCGGCGAAGGATTCGGCAGCCGCGCTCGCACCGGGACCGTCGAGCCTCGGCGACGCGGTGACGCTGTTCGTCGGCGACGTTCGCGAGCTGCTCCGCATCCGCACGCTGCGCTGGGTGATCGTCTCGACGACGGTGATGGCGTTCGCGGCCGGCGGCTTCGGATCGTGGCTGCAGGAGTTCCTGGTCCGCGAGAAGGGGATGTCGAAGGAAGAGGCGACCCAGCTGCTGGTGCTCGCGCTGGTCGGCGGCCTTTCGGGGATCCTCGCGGGTGCGCGGATCGCGGATCGGCTGAGCGCGCGCATGGCGGCGGGACGGATGTGGACGATCGTGATCGGGATGACGCTGACGGCGCCGTGCGCGGCGCTCGCGATCGTGATACCGGCGGGACCGGCGCTCTACGTGATCGGCGTGGCCACGCTGTTCTTCATCAGCTGGTACCACGCGCCGATGGCGGCCACGGTCGACGACCTGGCACCGCCGCGCCTCGCCGTCTCGGCCCAGGCCCTCGTGATCTTCACCATGCACATGCTGGGGACAGCGCCGTCGTCCTGGGTGCTCGGCCTGATCTCGCGCGAATGGTCGATCGAGACCGCGCTGTGGGTCCCGACGGGGGCGCTCGGCGTGGCGGCGTTGGCGATGGCCATGGCGACCACCAGCTACGCGAAGGATCGCGACAGGGCGCGGTCGCAGGCCCCAAGCAATGGCACCGGTGGCGGCCCTTCGCTATAACCAACGGCGATGCGCGTCCTGGTGATCGGAGCCCTGGCAGCCGTTCTCGCGGCCGGTTGCGGTGGTGGCAAGGGCCCGAGCGGTGCCCTCGACGACTACGGACGCGCGCTCAAGAACCGCGATTTCGGCGCCGCCTACGATCTGATGTCATCGAGCTTCCGCGGCCGGGTGTCGCGCGAGGACTACGTGCGGATGATGCGCGACAACGTCCGCGAGGTTGACGAGACCGCCGACCGGTTGCGCGGCAAGAAGGGCAGCCTCGAGGTGTCGGCCGAGTTCGCGTACGGCGTCGGCGACAAGATGCTCCTCGTGCAGGAGAACGGGCGCTGGCGGATCGCGAGCAACCCGCTCGGCTTCTACGATCAATCGACGCCGCGTGCGGCGCTGCGCTCGTTCCTCCGCGCGTATCGCCTCGAGCGCTGGGACGTGATGCTGAAGTTCGTGCCCACCGCGTATCGCGAGAAGATGGACGCGGCGAAGATGAAGGCGCAGTTCACCGGCCCTTCGAAGGAAGCGGTGGACAACTTGATCCTGTCGCTCGAGGCCAACATCGACGAGCCGATCATCGAGCGTGGCAACGACGCGAAGATGAGCTTTGGTGATCGCTTCGAGGTGCGGTTTGTGAAGGAGGACGGGCTGTGGAAGATCAAAGATCTCGACTGAGCCGACTGGCTGGTCGAGTGGCCATGTGTGTCTTTGCCGACACCCGCCAGATCAGTTAGATCTGCCGTTCTTCGTCAGTTGGCCGCAAAAAGGTCAAGCCTTCACCGTGCGCGTCAACTCGGTGTGCACGTTCGAGAAAGTGTCGAAGCCCCAAGGTTGCTGAGGACTGCACGCCGCGTTTGGTGCCTCGCTCCCGACGCATTGTGGCCGATCTCGCAGAGTAGAGATTTCGTCGACACGAACTGGAGCCCCGCGATATCCCATGCGTTAGAATAATAGTGTGGGCGCTAAGGTCGCTAAGACAGCCAGAGGCCCACGGGTTGCACCAGCTGAAGGCAGGAGTTACGTAGCGTCCGTTAGCTTGGTTGGTTCGTACTAGAAGCGTCCCTCTGGGAAAGGCGGTCCTGAGATGTTGGATCCCTGGATCATCGAAGAAATCCTCAAGAAGGAAGAGGAACTGCGGCGCGAGCAGGAGCGGATTCCCGCTGAGCTGCCACTGCCACGTCCTGACACGGGAGAGCGCTCCACGGTCACCCCGCCTCGTGAAGAGGGGGAACGTGGTGTGATGATTATCGACATCTAACCCCCACCGTGGGGTCCTCGAGACCTCACGTTCACTGCCGGCCGGCCCCATGCGAGTGGGGACCGGCCGGTTTCGCTTTTGGGGCCTCTGAGATGGAGAGAACAAGAGCAGCGCCTGTTGGGATGAGATAAGTACCCGTGGTGGCGCGCTCGGTTGGACAGGCATTCACGATCGCCGTCGGGGTGATCGGTTGGAGTGTCGTGGTCGGTCTGCCGATCGCGGGAGTGCTGCCCGATCCCGAGCCGACGGCCGCGCTGTGGATCGCGTTGTTCGTCACCGTGATCCTCGCGGCGCGCGTGCTCGCGTTCCGCGTCGAGGGCAGCGTGCTGTCGCTCGACTCGGCGTACTACGTCGCGGCCGCGCTGTGCGTGGGCTCGGTCGGTGCGGGTCGCCTGGTCGCGGTGGCGCTGACGATCGACGCGTCGGTGCGGCTCTATCTCGCGCGCTCGCATGGCAGGCGCCAGCGGGTCGCCGAAGGGCGCGATGATGGCGGCTGGCTCGCCGAGCTCGGCTACGTGCTGTACTTCGGCGGCTTCTCGGGCGGCTTGCTGGTGTTCTGTGGCTGGCTGTTCGGCGCCGATCACCTGACGTCGAAGGATCCGTGGGAGGTCGCGCGCCGCGTGGTCTCGATCGCGGTGCTGTTCCTCGCGCTGCACTACACGGTGCAGGGCATCCGGCTGCGCATCTTCGGGCGATCGTGGCGCGCGTACTTCAAGGAGCTCGCACTTCCCGGCGTGGTGGCCGAGGCGTCGCTGATGCCGATCGGTGTCGTGCTCGTGCTGCTCTACGATCCCGACGAGCCGCTCGGCTTCCTGCTGCTGTCGATGACGTACCTGTTGATCAACCTGGTGTTCTCGCGCCTGTCGCGAACCAGCAAGCAGCTCCACGAGCGCGTCCACGATCTCGAGATCCTGACCGCGACGGCGCGGCGGCTGAGCGCCTCGCTGCAGCTCGAGGAGCTCGTCGAGGCGGTCGCGCGCGAGACCATCAAGGCGATTCCCGAGGCCGAGGCCGTGGCGCTGGTCCACCGTCGCGCGGGCGGCGAGAGTGGGTTCGTGCTCGATGGCTACGACGGCGCGTCCGACAAGTTCTTTCGCCAGCCGATGAGCGAAGGCGAGGGCGCCGCGGGCTGGGTGATGACGAAGGGGCAGACCAAGCGGATCGATGACCTCACCGATACCGACGTCGCGGTCGACGAGGGCGGAAGCGGCATTCGATCGTGGCTCGGCGTGCCGCTGTTCATGTACGGCGGGTGCGAGGGCGTGATCGTGGTGCAGTCGACGCAGCCGGCGGCGTTTCGCGCCGATCACGAGCGGCTGCTCGAATCGCTCGCGTTGCAGATCGCCGCCGCGCTGCAGAACGCGCACCTCTACGAGCTGGCGATGGTCGATGGCCTGACCGGGCTGTTCATGCGCCGCTACTTCGACGCTCGCATCGAGGAGGAGGTCGAGCGCAGCAAGCGCTACGGCACGCCGTTCTCGGTGGTGATGATGGACGTCGACAACTTCAAGAAGCTCAACGACGAGCACGGGCATCTGATCGGCGACCGCGTGCTCAAGGCGATCTCGAACGTGGTCAAGGCGCAGATGCGTGGTGTCGATACCGCCGCGCGCTACGGCGGTGAAGAGATCGCGATGATCTTGCCTCGCACCGACATGCTCAACGCGTACAACGTCGGCGAGCGGATCCGTGCCGCGATCGCGGAGCAGCGCGTGACCACCGATAGCGAGCCGCCGAAGGTGCTGAGCGTGACCGCGTCGTTTGGTATCGCGTCGTACCCGGAGACCAAGGCGGCGAATGGCGAGGATCTGGTGCGGCGCGCCGACCGCGCGCTGTATCGCGCGAAGAAGACCGGCAAGAACCGCGTCGAGCTGTTCTGGAGCGACGACACCGGGCCGGCGCGCATCCATACGCCGGATCCCGACATCAAGAGTGATCATGATCCCGTCCGCAGTGCCAAGGTCGAGAAGATCGATCGCAGTGCGAAGGTCGAGAAGATCGACCGCAGTGCAAAGGTCGAGAAGATCGACCGCAGTGCGAAGATCGAGAAGCTGGATCGGCCGTCGACCGATCGGCCGGTCGAGGCACCATCGCCGGAGTGGCCGATCGACAAGCTCAACCAGAGCTCGCGAGTCGAGCGGCAGACCGTGAAGATCGATCGGAGCAGCAAGGTCGAGAAGGTCGATCCCGAAGAGGTGGCGGAACCGCCGCCGATCGTGCCGGCGCGCACGACCGTCAAGATCGATCGCAGCAAGGTGGTCCCGAAGATCGAGCCGGAGGAGCTCGACGACGATCGCAAGGAGGCGAAGTGAGCGACGATCGCAAGAAGGCCGAGCGTCGCGTCGGGCTCGCCCGGCTATGGGCGCGCGCCAAGCAGATCGTGACCACGGATCCGACGGGCTCCGACGAGGACGACCACGTCGTCGACGAGGAGGCCGCGCGCGTGCTGGCCGCCAATGCCGGCCGCTTGAAGGGTGGGCTGGCGAAGGTCGCGCAGCTGGCGGCCTACGATCCGGGCGCCACGCTCGGCGGGCGCAGTGGTGCGACGGCAGCGGCACGGGCCGTGCTCGGCGGCTTGTGGGATCGCGCGCCGGCGGTGTCGGTGGCCTCGATCTCCAAGGTGATCGAGGAGGATCTCGGCAAGTCGCCGCAGGCGCTGTTCGCGACCTGGGATCCGAGTCCGCTCGCCTCGGCGTCGCTCGGCCAGGTCCACGCCGCGACGCTCGCGGATGGCACCGAGGTCGCGGTGAAGGTCCAGTATCCCGGCGTCGCCGAGTCGCTGCGCGCGGATCTGGACGACGACGGCTTCTTGCGCAAGCTCGCCGGCGCCGAGATCGGGCGCAGCCTCGAGGATGGCTCGCTGACCGCGCTGCGCGATGCCGTGCGTGGCGAGCTCGACTATCGCGCCGAGGCCAAGGTCCAGGAGGCGATGCGCGCGGCGTGGGAAGGTCACAAGACGATCCGCGTGCCGCGCGTGATCGGCGAGCTATCGAGCGCCCGCGTGCTGACGATGACGCGCGCGCGGGGCAAGACCGTGGTCGAGGTCGCCGCGAGCGGCTCGCCGGAGCTGCGCCGCGCCGCCGCGCTCGCGATCTATCAGGTCGCGTGGAGCTCGCCGATCGAGCACCGTCTGCTCAACGCCGATCCGAATCCGGGCAACTTCCTCGTCGAGCCGCAGGCCGATGGCAGCGCGCTGGTGTGGTGCCTCGATTTCGGCTGCGCGTTCGAGTTGCCCGAGGATGTGCGCGATGCTGATCGCGAGCTGTGGTGGGCGCTGCTCGACGACGATGTCATCAAGGGAGCCGAGCGGTTCCGGATGTCGCTCGCCGCGACCGGGTTGCTCGCGCGGACGGATCGCCTCGCCACCGTCGTGCATCGCGAGTGGGAGCAGGCGCTCGCCGCGCCGCTGTCGACCCACGGCGACTTCCACTGGTCGCCGGCGTACGCGAGCCAGCTCGCCGAGACCACGGGGCGCGTGCTCGCCGCCGGTGGCATGCGGTTGCCGGCGCGCGTGCTGCTGCTTTGGAGGCAGCGACTCGGCGTGTCGGCGGTGCTCGGCATGCTCGATGCGAAGGCGCCGTTCCGGCGCGTGCTGCTCGAGCGCATCGGCAACGGCAAGAAGGCGTTGCGCTAGGCGGAGAGCGCGAGCTCGTCGTCGATCGCGTAGAGGTCGCGCAGCGTGTCGCGGAGCTTTCTCCGCGTGCGATGCGCGCGGATCTTGACGTTGGCGACGGAGATGCCGAGTCGCGCCGCGATCTCGGTCTCGGTGTGGTCGTCGACGCGCATGTCGAACACGCTGCGATACGCGTCGTCGAGGTTCTCGATCACGCCGCGCGCACGCTCGGCGAGCTGACGGTTCGCGACCACCATTTCGGGTGACGGTGCGGCGCAGCTCGGCTCGAACGCGGGGGCGTCATCGGTCAGCACCAGCTCCTCGCGCGACCGCTTCTTCTTGCGCAAGTACTGGAGCGCGGTGGTGACCGCGATCCGGTACAGCCAGGTGCGGTACGCCGAGTCGCCTCTAAACTTGTCGCGGTGCCGGTGCGCCAGCAGCATCGCGTCCTGGGTGGCATCGGCAGCGGCGTCCTCGCAGCGGAGGATGCGGCGGGTCACCGAGAGCATGTACGAGCGAGCATCGGCGCAGAGCTGGTCCATTCGAGTCCCCTCGGACAACCACGTGTCCGGTCTCGAAAGAACAATTCGTCGGCCAGCCGAAACTGGATGCAGTGACGTAACTGCCCGTGGTGGCTGGGGAAGTTGCGGCGGAATCTCAGAACGCCCGCGCCAGCGTCTCCGCGACACCGGGATAGCCGAGCTGATAGAGCCGCCACCAGCCGAGCATCATCACGCCGTGGCCGATCAGGATGCCGACGTGGCTCCACATCTCGACCGGGTCCGCCTTCGACGTGATGTAGCGACGCCAGTGAAACACCTCGTCGACGAGCGAGTAGATGAACGACAGGATCGTCAGCACCATCGCCGGAATCGCGCACCACGGCGTGTCGTACGCGGCGCACAGCAGCACGACGCTGCCGACTCCACACACGATTGTGATGTGATGGACGAGCTGCTCGCCGCCCTTGAGCACTTCCTTGTAGACGGTGCGGTGGCCGATGGTGTCGATCGCGATCGAGATCGCGAACACCGCGGCGCCGCCCGGAACCAGCCACGCCTCGGCGGGCCAAATCACACCGTGCGCGCGGCCGGCGAGCAGAAACCCGGCGGTCGACCCGACCAGGCCGAGCATCATGCCGACCCAGCCGAGGTAGACGATCCAGTCGACGCGCTCGAACTCGCGGATCCGCGAGACGTAGCGGATGAACGCGTTCGTCGATGCGTGGTCGGCGGCAATGGTGGCTTCGTGAGACATCGTGGACCTCAGGCAACTGGGACGTCTTCGACGGCGAGGACGCGGGTCGGGATGCGTGGCGAGCTCGCCAGCGCCGAGCGCGGCGCGGCGATGATCGAGCGAGCAGCGGCGCGCAGCGCGAGCCGCAGCTTGGTGCGCCGAGGCACGATCGCGCGGCCTGCGAACACGTCGCAGTGGTTGTCGCGGATGCGGTCGCCGATCGCGGCGTAGATCCGGCGCGCGGCACGCACGGCGATCGCGGCGCGCCACGGCAGCGCCGGGATGCCCCTGTCGGCGGCACGATAGTGCACGTCGGCGAGCTCGAGGAGCTCGCGCACCGCGCCGGCGAGTGGCGCGCGCGCGCTGCGCGGCAACGGGCCACCGAGCTCGGCGGCGAGCCCACCCGCGCCATGACGGACGAGCAGCTCGTCGGGGAGATACAGCCGCCCGCGGTTCCAGTCCTCGGCGACGTCGCGGCAGATGTTGGTCAGCTGCATCGCGATGCCGAGCCGCGCGGCGGGAACGAGCGCGGCATCGTCGCGGACGCCGAACACGTGGCACATCATCAGGCCGACGACGCTGGCGACGCGGAAGCAGTAGCGATGGAGCTCGTGCTGATAGCGGTAGCGCGCCCCGTAGGCGTCCATCGCCATGCCGGCGAGCAGCTGCGCCGGATAGTGGTGCGGGATCGCGCGCTGCCACGCGATGTGGTGGAACGCGGCGAGCACGGGATCGGTGGCGGTGCCGCGATAGACATCGGCGAGGTCGCCCTGCAGCTTCACGATCGCCGCGGGCTGGTCGGCCCACGGGGCTTCATCGACGGCGTCGTCGGCGCGGCGGCAGAACGCGTAGACGATCGCGGTCTGATCGCGCGTCCGCTGGTCGAGCAGCTTGCTCGCCATCGCGAAGCTCTTGCTGCCGTGCTCGATCTCGGCGCGCGCGATCGCGATCGGGGCGACCGGCAGCTGGATGATCGCGGTCGTCATCGATTCGCTCGCAGCGACGGCGTCAGCGTGTGCGGCCGGGAGCCGATGAT
>JAEYYY010000043.1 GCA_023430775.1 Pseudomonadota bacterium | reverse complement strand
CTCGAGAGCTACGTCAACGGCATCACCCGCGAGGCAGCGCTCTCGGAGCGCGACCGCCGCGTCTGCAAGGTCCACGAGGAGGTCGAGGCCGCCGGCGACCACAAGCAGCACCAGAGCAGCGGTCCGTTCATCAGCAACGATCCGTCGTTCGTCCGGCTCGACGGCGAGAACCCGGCCGGGTTCTCGACGATCCCCGTCGGTTGCATCTGAACCTTCCCGGTGCGCGCGCGAAAGGCCCGCTTCGGCGGGCTTTTTGTCGTCCGGAACAACAGCTCCGCGGCGTGACGCGTCGAGCCGGCTGATCGAATTGCCGACGACTTGCGCGGTGGCTCCTCGCCCTGCCGGTGAGCTGGTGTTCGATCACTGCACACGATTGAAAGCACTGCGGATCGGTGATCGCCGTCCGGTTGTCCGGGAACGGCACGCGCCGTGAACAAAGGCGTAGTCACAGGAGATTCGACAATGCGTGCAGCCATCCTCTCTTCCCTCCTCTTCTTCGCCGCATGTAGCGGCTCCAACGATTCGCGCCTCGACTGCGACGACACCGGCAAGTGCGACACCCCGGGCGGCACGGTCAAGGAGCAGTGCACCAACAGCCGCGTCAATGCGATGGACGAGAAGCGTCCGCACTTCACCTCGGGCGGTGTCCGCTGGTCGTGCAAGGACGTCAACGGCGTCACGCCGAACAACAACACCTCCGACGATCGCGGCCAGGAGTACTGCGAGTACTTCACGATGCTGCACACCAATGGCATCCCGGAGGTCCTGCTGGACGGCTCGGGCAGCCCGGTCTTCTGTGACGAGTCGACGCCCTGCGCGACCGGCACCTGCAACACGGAGATCTTCTCCTGCGTGTCGGCCAGCTCGGTCGACACCACGGAGCCCGCCGACGTGCTCGGCAAGAACACGCGCGGCGAGACCGTCACTCCGCTCGACCCGGTCCTCAAGAAGGGCCAGCTCGAGTGGCTGTCGCAGAACCCCGCCGCGAAGGTCGGCGAGTGCGTGTTCACCTCGTGGCACAAGGACATCGATCGCCCGATCGCCAGCGCCGAGAAGGTCGGCGGCTACGGTCTGAACGACACGACGCCCGGCGCCTCGAACCTCCTCTTCCGCATGGAAGTCCAGTTCAACTCGAACGGCGCCGCGAAGCAGCTCGTCGAGGATTGCCTCCAGCCCGGCAAGGCGGAAGAAAAGGACGGCTTCATGCGCGGCTGCGAGATGTGCGGCAACGAGTCCTGCGTGCCGTGGCGCAAGTCGGACCCGTCGGTCTGCACGATGGCGATGCGCGTCGCCGAGTGTGGCTGCTCGATCTCCGTCGGCGGCCGTACGCTCGACGTCTCGACGCCGGCCGACCTCGAGACCGTTCGCGACCTGTTCGTCCCCGAAGCGCGCCGCGGCTTCACGCTCGGCACCTGGGACAGCATGGGCGCGCTGCCGACCGGTTGCCGCTACGTCCGCACGGGTGACCCGCAGCGCGTCGAGGGCAATGGCTGGGCGATCGACGACGTCAACGCCGACCAGACGATCGTCGCCTGCGACCTCAAGGGCAGCCACATCACGGCCGCCACCGCGAAGGACCCGAAGGAAGCCTGCCGCATCGCGTACGGTGACGAGGTCGTCGTCCACGTCCGCGCCCCGGTCGCCGAGGCCGCGACCATCTCCTGCACCTCGCAGGAAGAGAGCTGCAAGGGCGTTCCGTGGGAGTTCAGCCACCTGCTCCCCTAGTCTCGATAGCTTCTCCTGTTGAAGCCGCCCGGGTCACTCCGGGCGGTTTTCGTTTTCGGGCCTCCAAACCCGGCTGCTCGACTGACCGGCGGATGATCGATCAGTCACCCGATCCGGTGCAGGTCCCGGACAACGCACGAGATCACCGATCGCGCAGGGCGGCACGTCGCATGCTCACGAGAGTGTGCAGCCATGAAGACCTTTGCCCTCGCCAGCCTGTTGTTCGCAGCCTGTAGCTCGGAACCGCGCGAGTCTCGCGACCCGTGCGCCGACGGAAAGTGCGACACGCCGCAGGGCACGGTCGAGGAGCTCTGCACCAACGCGCGCGTCCCCGCGATGGACAACGCCCGCCCGCACTTCATCGACTCCGGCGTGCGCTGGTCGTGCCGTGACGTCAACGGCGTCACCACCAACAGCAACACGTCGGATGATCGCGGCCAGGAGTATTGCGAGTACTTCACGATGCTGCACACCTCCGGCATCCCCGAGGTGATCAGCGACGCCTCCGGCCCGGTGTTCTGCGATGACTCGACGCCGTGTCAGACCGGAACCTGCAACACCGAGATCTTCTCGTGCGTCACCGGCACCGAGGTCGACACCTCGACCAAGGCCGCGGTGCTCGGCAAGAACATCGACAATCGCGATCTCGTCACGCCTCTCGATCCGCAGCTAACGGCCGGCCAGATCGAGTGGCTGACACAGAACCCG
Organism: Pseudomonadota bacterium; assembly: GCA_023430775.1. Lineage (GTDB taxonomy): Bacteria > Myxococcota_A > Polyangia > Haliangiales > Haliangiaceae > JABFXX01. Next base: position 5,252 of record JAEYYY010000043.1, on the reverse strand, counting down.
TCGGCGAAGGTCGGCGAGTGCGTGTTCACGTCGTGGCACAAGGACATCACGCGCTCCCCGACGAGCACCGCGACCGTCGGTGGCTACGCGTTGACCGCGAAGACGCCCGGCGAGAGCAACCTGCTGTTCCGGATGATGGTCCAGTTCAACTCGAACGGTGCCGCGCAGGCGCTGGTCGAGGATTGCCTCGCACCGGGCAAGGAGTCGATCGAGGACGGCTTCATGCGCGGCTGCACCAGCTGCGGTGAAGCCGGCGGTGGCCAGGCCTGCGTGCCGTGGCGCAAGTCCGACCCGTCGGTGTGCACGATGGCGATGCGGATCGCCGAGTGTGGCTGCGAGCTCGGCGTCAAGACGTCGAACGGCGGCACCAAGAAGCTCGACCTGTCGAAGGACTCGGACCTCGCGATCGCGAAGGAGCTGTTCGTTCCGAAGGGCCGCCGCGGCTTCGCGCTCGGCACCTGGGACTCGATGGAGCAGCTGCCGACCGGCTGCCGCTACATCGAGACCGGCGATCCGCAGACGATCACCATCAACGGCGTCACCGTCCCCGACAAGCTCGCGGGCCGGACGATCGTCGCGTGTGACCTCAAGGGCAGCCACATCACGGCCGCCAGCGCGAAGGATCCCAAGGAGGCGTGCCGCACCACGTATGGCGACGAGGTCGTCGTCCACGTCCGCGCTCCCGGGCCGGAGATTGCCACCCTGACCTGCGACACGACCAAGCCCCAGTGCGAGTCGATTCCCTGGGATTTCGAGAACCTTTAAGCACTTCGCCTTGCCTATGACCCCGGCCGGGTGGACTGGCCGGGGTTTTCTATTTTCGGAGTCGCCGCCGGGTTTCGGCGACTTGGCCGGGAGCGACTCGTCCGAACAAAAGCACGAGGTCGCTCTAAGAAGTCGGGGACTCGCGCGTTAGGGACTTGATGCCATCCGCTTGCACGAGCACTCCGAGCGCGCCAGCGGTTTGTCATCGGCGCTCGGTCTCCAGATTGTGGAGATTTTGCAAATCCTGCGAGGAGCTGCGGCATCCAACGGTACGCTCGGAATGGGAGCCACGGACCCCGTGGTACCTCGTAGCTGTCAATGACCGGTGATGCGCGCCATGTCGGGAGGGTCGTCGCGAACTTGTTGCTCGCGACCGGGAATGCTCGTGATGACGAGATCGCCCGCGCCAATCACGCGCTCGCGCAGCTCGGTCTGCCGGGACTCGGCCCCACCGACGCGCAGCCCACCACGCCCGAAGTGCTGGCGCCGCACATCCCGGAGCACCTGCGGTCCTCGGTGCTCGACATGCTCTACGTGCTCGCGGGCGACGAGCCGATCCGCCGGCGGATCGCCGATGCCTATGCAGGCCTGTGGCACGACCAGGCTGAAGGTCCCGCGCCGCGCCGTGAAGGCGGCGCCGTCGTGAAGTGGTTGGTCGGGGAGCTCCCGCGTCATCAGGTCGATAGTTCCGTGGAGGAGATCATGGCAATCAGTGGCCCGTATCGCGGTGGTGAAGCCGCAGCTGCTCCGCAACAGGCGCCGGTCGAGCGCTCCCCACTCCGCGTGCGCGTCGAGCGCATCAAGCACGAGTGCGAGCACGTGATCGCCGCGGTCGAACAGGTGATCGTCGGCAAGCGCGACGTCATCCAGCGCGTGCTCACCGCGATGGCGGCGAAGGGTCACGTCCTGCTCGTCGATGCGCCGGGCCTCGGCAAGACGCAGCTCTGCAAGTCGCTGGCGGCGGCGATCGCGACACGGTTCGGTCGCATCCAGTTCACGCCGGATCTGCTGCCGCTCGACATCACGGGCGCGAACGTATTCGACCCGCGCGACAAGCAGTTCCACTTCCGGCCGGGCCCGATCTTCACGCACATGTTGCTCGCCGACGAGATCAACCGCGCGACGCCGAAGACGCAGTCGGCGCTGCTCGAGGTGATGGAGGAGCGCTGCTGCACCGTCGACGGTGTCACCCATCGGCTCGAGGAGCCGTTCCAGGTGCTCGCGACGATGAACCCGGTCGAGCACCAGGGCACGTATCCGCTGCCCGCGGCGCAGATCGATCGCTTCATGGTGATGCTCGAGATGGGCTACCCGGCGCCGGATGATGAAGTTCGCGTGCTCGACTTCCACCTCCAGGCGCAGTCGCCGCTCGATTCGGTGCACCCCGTGATCTCGCGCGAGGCGTTCATCGAGTGGCGCGAGACGGTGCCGATGATCCACGTCACGCCCGAGCTCAAGCGCGTCGCCGTCGAGTACGTCAACGGGTTGCGCCGCACCGCCGACGAGGCCGCATCGATCAGCCCGCGCGCGACGATCGCGTGGGTGCGTTGTGCGCAGGCGCGCGCGATGCTGCACGGCCGCGAGTACGTGACGATGGAAGATCTGCTCGACGTGGCGCCGGATGTCCTGCGCCACCGGATGTGGACCGATGCAGCGACGGTGCGCGAGCGACTTCGCGCGGTCGTCATGCATGCAGCACAGAGAGGTGCCTGATGATGGCGGGCTGGCGCATCGGATCGGTGTTCATCCCCTCGCTGTGTGCGGTGTTCGTCGCGCTGCGTGCGAACAATGGCCAGGTTCACCTCGCGGGCCAGATCCTCGGCCTGCTGTGGGTGGTGATGGCGTTCGCGCTGTGGATGCGATACCGGCAGGCGAACAAGGCGAGCAAGCTCGGCAAGGGCAGCGATGGCTGGCAGCAGCTCGACATCCTGTCCGCGACCGGTCGCGCGACCGCGTGGCCCGCGGTGGTCTGCCTCGCCGCCTCGCAGCTCACCGGCTGGGCGAGCCTGTCGGTACTCGGCGTGCTCGGTCTCGGCATCGTCTGCGTCGCGTCGACGTGGACGGCGATCGCCGCCGGCGGTGACGTGCCGTGGCGCAACGCGACCGTGACGCGCACGATCGTTCCCGACGTCGCGATCGAGGGCGAGCCGCTGCGCGAGAAGCTGACGCTCGAGGGCGTGCGGATCGCGGCGGCGATGCGGATGTTCGCGACGGGTCGCGCGATGCGCCACGGCGTGATGTCGCGCTACTCGATCGGCTCCGATAGCAGCGAGGCCGCGATCGAGCTCGAGGCCGACCTCGGGCCGGCGGCGCGCGGTGTCCATCACGCGAAGCCGATGACCCTGTGGCTCGGCGACGTGCTCGGCCTGACGCGGACGGCGCCGGTCGAGCGCGGCGAGTGCGAGTTCACCGTGACACCCCGGCCGGCCAAGGTCGACAACGTCCGCGAGCTGCTCGGCGACGGCAAGGATGACATGCACTCGCGGTTCACGATGAAGATGCCCACCGAGGGCACCTTCAAGATCCGCGAGTACGCGCCGGGCGACGACACGCGCCGCATCCACTGGGTGCGCTCGCTGCAGGCTGACAAGCTGATCGTGCGCACGCCCGACGAGATTCCGCCTGCGGATCCGACGGTGCGCGTGGTGCTCGACAATCACTTCGCCGGCACCGATCAGCTGACCTGCGCGGCGCCCGACGAGCTCCTCGACGTGATGATCCGCGTCTGGCTCGGCGTCGGCAAGGCGCTCGCCGAGACCGGCACGCGCGTCACGCTCGTCACCGGGATGGAGAAGGGTGGCGCGTACACGCGCTCCGAGCGCCCGATGCATCAGCGCGGCAACGCCGATGCGATCAAGTTCGGCGCGCGCGTCACCTGGCAGCCGACGGTGCGGCTCGACAAGTTGCTGAACCGATCGAACGAGCGGCAGATCGTGATCTCGGCGCGGCCGCGGCAAGACGGCAACAAGACCGAGGCCGACTGCGTGACCTGGGTCGTCGTGCCGCACAACGACTGGACCACGCGCGAACCGTGGCCACAGAAGAGCAATCCGATCGTGCTGCCGTTCCCGGCGGGCTCGGCGGAGAACCGGCTGGTGCGCCGGCGCGCCGAGCAAGCGCGCCTGGTCAAGACCTGGCAGGACCGCATGCTGTTCAGTCAGCTCTGCGCGGTCGACTGGAAGGCGTTCTCGGGCGCCTACGTCGCGCGCCCCGACACCTCCAAAGGCAACGGCGAAGTCACGCTGCAGGTGATCCCATGAGCCGCGCACGTATCGCTCTCCCCCTCGTGCTCACCTACTGGGCGGTCCTGATCTTCGGGCTCGTCCTCTACACGGCGGCGCGTCGCGATGCGGGCGACACCGTCGCGATCCTGTGGGCCGGCTCGGTGTTCGGCACGCTCGTCGGTCACCTGCTCGGCCTCACCAACGTGCGGCTGTGGTTCACCGCGATCGTCGTCGGTGGCCTCGTGCTGCTCGGCATGGCCGGACCGTCGAGCCCGGATCGCAACATCTTCTGGATGTCGTTCGCGCCGGCAACGCTGTTCGCGGCGCTGTCCGTCGGTGATCGCTGGTCGCTCGCGTCGTTCTGGTTCCCGGCGATGATCTGGATGCTCACCATCCTCGACAACACGCACGGCAAGCAGACGCCCGACGGCACCGCTGCCGTCACGCTCGGTGCGCTCGCGCTGGCGTTCGTCGTGTTCCTGCGCGTGCGCGAGACCCGTCGCGTCGCCCTGTGGCGCACCGTCGGCACCGCGCCGCTCGCCAGGCCGGCGACGTCGACGATCTTCAAGGAGCGCGCCGGCAAGGAGATCGGTCGCGCGGGCTGGATGCTCGCGACCAGCGCGATGGTGTTCGCCTTCACCGCGTGGCTCGCGCCGCAGCTGTGGGAGGTCGAGACCTTCGGCGCCGATCCGATGACGCAAGCGTCGAACAACGGCCCCGCCGGCGCCGGTGGTCCGCCGTGTTGCGAGGACATCCTCGAGGCCGAACGGTCGCGCGTGAAGGAGTACTTCGATTTCGGTCGCGGCAAGGACTCGCTCACCGGCAACGGTGAAGAGAGCTGCCGCAAGTGCAGTGGTGATGACGAGGGCGGTGGCGGCGACGGCTACTTCGCCGGCCGCATCAACTGGCAGTGCACCGACACCGACTTCGAGCTCGGCTACTGCGTGAAGTGCACGCCCGAGGACATCGAGACCGGGCTCTGCGTGCTGTGCACCGACGAGCAGATCAACCGCGACATCTGCGTCTACGGTCGCTGGGTCGGTAGCGGTGGTGGCTACGGTGGTGGCGGTGGCGGCGGTGGTGGAACCGGTGGCGCCGGTGGCTACGGCAATGGCGATGGCAATGGCAACGGTAACGGCTACGGCAATGGCCACGGCAACGGCTACTCGGGCAACACCAACCCGACGCCTGCGCCGACGCCGCACTACGAGCCGCCCACGCAGTACGAGCCGCCCACGCCGTACGAGCCGCCGACGTACACGC
>JAEYYY010000030.1 GCA_023430775.1 Pseudomonadota bacterium | reverse complement strand
TTCTAATACGACAGGCACGAACGAGTCCGTCACTCGAGGCGCATGCGCGACCTTCATTACAGCCCGCGGGCCAGAGCCGTCGCGTATAGTGGCCGCATGACGACTGAGGCGTTGCTCGCGCTGGTGTTCGCTGGTTGCGGCTCTGTCCAGGCGACACCACCTGACGGACAGGGTCCCGGCGAAGATGCCACCGGCGACTCGAGAAGGTAGGAACGAGCTTCGGTGCGCACCAGGACGTGACGCTTCGGGCGCGTTCTCCGTCGTCTCGCCGGTGACAAACGATGATCTCCTGATGTTCCTCGGCAAAGGAAACTCGACCGGAACCGAGATTATCTCGACTTCGCGACCCTCTACCTCGGACCCATTCCCCGAGCCCACACGGGTCGTCGAGCTCAAGACCTCCGCGGTCCAGGCGGAGCCGAGCTGGCTGTCCCCCGATGGTTGCCGCCTGTACCTGACCTATCGCGAGCAGGCGACCGACAAGTCGATCCTCCACGTCGCCACCCGCCCGCAGTAGTGTCCAGATTTCGGACATGATCTCGCGCGCTTCGGTTTGTCAGACCGAGCTGGTAGGGTGGCGCCGATGTTGACCACCGGTGTGCGCGACGGATCTGGAGAGGAGATCGATCCTCGGGCGATCTTTACGCGCGCGCTCGCGAAGTTCGGCCACACCACGCTGCGGCCGGGCCAGTCCGACGTGATCGCGGATGTGTTCTCGGGCAAGCCGGTGATCGCGGTGATGCCAACCGGCGCCGGCAAGTCGCTGTGTTACCAGCTGCCCGCGGTGGTGCTCGGCGAGAAGGGCGGCATCACGCTCGTCGTGTCGCCGCTGATCGCGCTGATGAAGGATCAGGTCGACGCCCTCAATGCCAAGGGCGTCCCCGCGGTCGCGCTCACCTCGCGCGATGGTGCCGAGGAGCAACGCGAGATCCTCGATGGCATTCGCGCCGGCCAGTACACGCTGGTCTATGTCGCGCCCGAGCGGTTCCGCAGCCCGCGCTTCATCGACGTGCTGTATTCGATCGCGTCGCGCATCGCCCTGATCGCGATCGACGAGGCCCACTGCATCTCGGAGTGGGGCCACGATTTCCGCCCGGACTATCGCCGGCTCGGCACGCTCGTCAAGGAGCTCGGCTGCGCGCGGCTCGCCGCGTTCACGGCCACCGCCACGCCGGAGGTCCGCCGGGACATCGCGCACCAGCTCGGCATGACCGGCGCGCGCCTGCATGTCCGCGGCTTCGACCGGCCCAACCTCCACTATTCGATCGTCCAGTCGGGCGGCGCCGCCGACAAGGTCGACAAGCTCGCCGAGTTGATCCGGATGCGCGAGTCGGGCGTCGCGCTGGTCTACGCGGCCACCCGCAAGAACGCCGAGAAGTACGCGGCGGAGCTCAAGGCCGCCGGCATGAAGGTCCGCGTCTATCACGCAGGTCTCAAGAACGCCACGCGCGAGACGGCGCAGGACACGTTCATGGCCGGCAAGCTCGATGTCATCGTCGCCACCAACGCGTTCGGCATGGGCGTCGACAAGTCGGACATCCGCCTGGTCGTCCACGCCGATATCCCGCGCTCGCCCGAGGCCTACTACCAGGAGGCCGGCCGCGGCGGCCGCGATGGCAAGCCCACGCGCTGCGTGCTGCTGTTCAACCACAGCGACATCAAGCTCCAGGAGTTCTTGATCGACGCGTCGTTCCCGTCGGCCGAGGTGCTGCGCGGCATGTGGAAGCTGCTGCGCGATCGTCCCGAGCTCGGCCAGATCCCACCCGGTCACGAGGAGGAGCTCGAGGAGCGCCTCCGCAAGATCCTGTCCACCATGGTCCCGGTCTCCAAGTCGTCGCGCAACGGCGAGCTATCGGGCGCCACGATCTCCGCGGCGATCCGGATCCTCGAGCGCCACGGCATGCTGCGCCGCGATCCGGAAACCGAGCGTCTCGTCGCCACCCGTCCCACCGATTCGATGGCCGGCCTCTATCCGCCGCTCGATGTCGAGTCGCTGCAGCGCCGCGCGGATGTCGAGCGCGGCAAGCTGCGCACGATGGTCGAGCTCGCCTATTACCCGCGCTGCCGCCGGCAGTTCGTGCTCGATTACTTCGGCGATCAGGAGTGGGCGTCGCGCGAGCGCCAGTGCGGTGCCTGCGATAACTGCGAGGCGATCCTGTCCGGCAAGCCCACCGGCCTGTCCGATGACGATCGCAAGGCGGTCCAGAACCTCCTCAAGCTCGTCGGTGCGCTCACCGGCCGCTATGGCCGCAAGCGGATCGCCGGCATCGCCAACGGCACCGATCTCGATGCGCGCTTCCTCGACATGCCCGAGCGCAACTGCCTGCGCGGCTGGCCGGAGAACATGGTGATGGATCTGCTGCGCGCGCTCGAAGGCGCTGGCCTGGTCGAGGCCTCGCGCGGCGAGTACCCCACGATGAACACCACGCGCAAAGGCGATCAGGTCGGGTTCGGTCAGCTCGATCCCGCGGATCTCGGCATCCAGATGCCCACGCGCAAGAAGAAGCGCAAGCGCTGACGTGGAGGAGCTGTCCGCACTGCGTCGCAACTCCGACGTTCTGCTCGAGGTGCGACCGATGGAGCAGCGCATCCTCTCGGAGCTCATCGCTGCTCAGTTAGCTGCCGGTGTGGTGCAATAGCCCGGATGAAGAACGGGGCTGCGATCGAGTGGTTCGTGTGGCGATTGTTCGTGCTCGCGGGCTGCGCGCTGATCGCCGTCAGACTGGCCGGTGTCTCGACGACCACCGCTCCGAGCGTTGACGATGCCTTCCTCCATCTCGTCACCGAGCCGGAGCTCGCCCTCGCCAAGGCCAAGCTCCTCGACGCCGTCGCGGTGCCATCGCCGTCGTGCAAGCGACCGGTACTTCGCGGAGTCCCGGCGCCCGGAACCTCGGAGAGCGACGTGCTCGCCTTCGAGCGAGCGCCACTCGGTCGTTGTGTCGAAGAGTGGAAAGCCGTGCTCTCGCACACCCAGCGGACTCCCGAGAAGCTCGCGGTGATCGAGCGCTGCGGCCCCGCCGTCGAGGTCGCCATGCGCGCGGCGATCTCGCACGAGGAGGCCTGCTCGCCCTATCGTCTCGACGGCCCCGACGAGACCTCCGGCACCATGCTGTTCGTGGCGCAGCTGCTCGGCGAGCGCGCCCGCGTGATCGCCGATGCCGGCGATGTCGATGGTGCGCTGTGGCAGCTCCTCGAGGTCATCCGCTGGGGCCAGGATCGCGCGCGCGGTCGCACCGACCTGCTCGCCCTCATGCTGGCCACCGCCGCAACCGCCTCGGCGGTCGAGCACGCGAACGCCATCCTCGACCACGCCGCCCCACGCAACTCGACGAGCTGACCGCCGCCGTCGATGCCCTGCTCGCGAGCGAGCCCTCCTTCGGCGAGGCGGCCACCAGCGATGGCCTGCGCGTCGGCATCGACTTCGGGATGACGCCACTCGAGCCCGCCTCCTGGAATCCACCCGGCGGAGCACGCAAGGAATCTGTACTTCCGGCAACCAGCACGGAGGTTCGTAATTACGCGATCCAGACGCTGATCTTCGGGATCACCAGCTCGCCCAAGGCCGCACAGGCTTGTCCTGCAAGCGCGAGTCTCGCAGCCTGTCGCCGCGGCTTCGCGCAGCCGGTCACGCCGATCTCCTCCGATGGAACGCTGCGCTCGATCCTGGTGCAAGCGCTGATCGAGAACATGACCGCCCAGTGGCTCGCGTTGTGGCCGGAGTACATCGCCAAGCGCGCCGCCGACCACGGTGCGCTGATCGCGCTGCGCCTCCGTCTCGAGGTGCTGAAGCACGGCTGCGCGGATCGCGCCACGCTGGTGAAGCTCGCCACCACGCCGCACCTCGGCGATGCGATGCGCCTCACCGACGATGCAGGTCCGGCGCTCCTGGTGTCGCCACCGTCGTGGGTGCAGACCCGCGAACCGCCGCACCGCATCCGCTGCACGCGCTCCTAGCGCATGGTCTGCACGAAGTTCACGGGCGTAGCTTGCGCGGGTTGATCTGTTCCCGCGGAGTGCGAGGCGGCGTGGGAGCTCGTCCAGCGTCGCGGCAAGCCGATGGCGAGCTAGGGGAACACGGTGATGCGCACGAAGCCGCCGAGGCCGGCATTGAAGCCGAGGCCGAAGCAGTTCATGGCGGCGATGTTCAGCGTGTTCTGCTGGTTCCGCCGGTAGCTCGACACGTTCGTCAGCTCCCAGGTGTTGACGACCACCGTCGGGATGCACTGGTTCTGACCCGACGTGGCCGCGAGCAGGAAGTTGCCGGAGGCGACGCCGTTGAGGCTGGTGACCGCAGTCTGGTTGATTGGCTGCGGCGGCTGCCCGAGGCTCGCGTTGATGCCGACGCTGACCTCGATGCGCACGCGCGACGGCTGGAACGGCGTCGAGTCGACCCAGGTGAACCCGGTGCCCTGGCCACAGATGTACGGGTTGGTGCGGTTGCCGCAGTCGAAGTTGAAGCCGAGCAACTGGGTCGACGAGCAGCTGAAGTCGCCGAACTGATTCTTGACCGTGCCGCACGACAGGTTGTTGAGCACGTAGGTCTTCGGCTGCTGCTCGACCTGGCAGGTCGAGCTGCAACCATCGCCGTTGTTGGTGTTGCCATCGTCGCAGGCCTCGACGCCGGTGCGCTTGAAGCCATCGCCACACCGCGCGACGACGCAGCCGGCGACGCAGGCGTCGGTGTTGATGTTGTTGGCGTCGTCGCACTGCTCGACACCGGCCTGGACGAAGCCATCGCCACACACCGCGTTGCGGCACTGGACGCAGGCGTCGGTGTTCGAGGTGTTGGAGTCGTCGCACTGCTCGACGCCGGCGCGGACGAAGCCATCACCACAGAACGCGGTGCGGCAGGTGGTGCAGGCGTCGGTCATCACCGTGTTGCCGTCGTCGCATTGCTCGACGCCGGTGCGCAGGAAGCCATCCCCGCAGGTCGCCGCCGCGCACGCGATGCACGCGTCGGTGGTGACGGTGTTGCCGTCGTCGCACGCCTCGCCGCGAGCCTCGTTGACGGTGGTGTCGCCGCAGAAGGCCGGCGTGCAGTCGGCATCGCAGCTCGCGTCACCATTCGCGCCACCGTCGCATTGCTCGCCGAGGAACGGGTTGACCGTGCCATCGCCGCAGAGCGCGAACGTGCAGTTGACGTCGCAGGTCGAGCTGCCGTTCGGACCGGCGTCGCATTGCTCGCCGGTGTCGACCTGGAAGTTGCCGCACTGCTCGTTCGACTGGCAGTTCGCGCTGCAACCGTCGCCACCGCTGGTGTTGCCGTCGTCGCAGGTCTCGCCCTTGGTCGCGTCGACGATGCCGTTGCCGCAGCGCTCGTCGCTCTTGCAATCGGCGCTGCAGCCATCGCCACCGACCAGGTTGCCGTCGTCGCAGACCTCGTCCGCATCGATCTCGCCGTTGCCGCAGCCCTTGCGTTGCTCGATCGCCTCCGTGCAATCGGCGCTGCACTCGTCACCATCGTCGGTGTTGCCGTCGTCGCAGACCTCGCTGCCCTCGACCTTGCCGTTGCCGCAGCGTTGAAACACGGCATCGCTCGGCACGCCCGGCACGTCACCGGCGCAACCGACCATCAGGGCGAGCACGAACAACCGACGTCCCATCATCACGCTTACTACGCGCGACCCGTCGGGTCGGATTCCACGTTTCTCGTCGAGAATTACGGGAAGACGGTGATCCGCACGAAGCCACCGAGACCTGCGTTGAAGCCGAGACCGAAGCAGTTCATCGCGGCGATGTTCAGCGTGTTCTGCTGGTTGCGCTTGTAGCTCGACACGTTCGTCAGCTCCCACGTGTTGACGACCACCGTCGGGATGCACTGGTTCTGGCCCGACGTGGCGGCCAGCAAGAAGCTGCCCGACGCCGTGCCGTTGAGCGTGGTCACGGCCGTCTGGTTGATCGGTTGCGGCGGTTGGCCGAGGCTCGCGTTGATGCCGACGCTGACTTCGATCCTGACGCGCGACGGCTGATACGGCGTCGAATCGACCCAGGTGAACCCGGTGCCCTGACCACAGATGTACGGGTTGGTGCGGTTGCCGCAGTCGAACTTGAAGTTGAGCAGCTGGGTCGACGAGCAGCTGAAGTCACCGAACTCGTTCTTGACCGTGCCGCACGACAGGTTGTTGAGCACGTAGACCTTCGGCTGCTGCTCGACCGTGCAGGTCGGGCTGCAACCGTCGCCGGCGACCGTGTTGCCGTCGTCGCACGCCTCGACACCGGTCTGCTTGAAGCCGTCGCCGCACACCGCGGCCTTGCACGACAGGCAGGCATCGGTGGTGACGTTGTTGCCGTCGTCGCAATCCTCGCCGCGGGCCGCGTTCACGGTCTGATCGCCGCAGAACGCCGGCGTGCAGTCGGTATCGCAGCTCGCGTCGCCGTTCGGGCCGGCATCGCACTGCTCGCCGCGGAACGAGTTGACCGTGCCGTCGCCGCACGTCGCGGCCGTACAGTTGACGTCGCAGGTCGAGCTGCCGTTCGGACCGGCATCGCACTCCTCGCCGGGATCGACGGTGAAGTTGCCGCAACCCTCGTTCGACTGGCAGCTCGCGCTGCAGCCGTCGCCGCCCGTGGTGTTGCCGTCGTCGCAGGTCTCGCCCGTGGCGGTGTCGACCACACCGTTGCCGCAGGTCTCGTCGCTCGCGCAGTTGGCGCTGCAACCATCGCCACCGATCTGATTGCCGTCGTCGCACTGCTCGTCGTCGTCGACCGTGCCGTTGCCGCAGGCCTCGCGTCCGACGAGACCGGTGCTGCAGTCCGCGCTGCAATCA
>JAEYYY010000876.1 GCA_023430775.1 Pseudomonadota bacterium | reverse complement strand
CGCCAGAAGTCCGGAGAGCGAGAGCCGACGTGGCTCGCGCACGACATCGCGGCCGCCGCGGGTGATGCGAGCACCGCGATCGTCGCTGCGGCGCTGGTGGGAAAAGACGCGTGCTGCGTGCGCGCCGTCGAGATGTTCACCGAGATCCTCGGTGCCGAGGCCGGCAACATCGCGCTCCGGGCCGTGGCCGGCGGCGTGGTGATCGGCGGCGGCATCCCGCACTCGCTGCTCGAGGTGCTGCGGGGCGGGGCGATGATCCGACGCTTCAACGACAAGGGACGGTTCTCGCGGTGGATGTCGACGGTCGGCGTCCGCGTCCTGCTCGAGCCCCGGGCCGGGTTGCTGGGCGCCGCGCATCACGCGGCCACCGCCGGCCGGTGACCCGATAGGAGACTGACATGAGTAACGAGCAACCGAAGAGCCGGCCCTCGTCGGGCACGATTCCTCCCATCCTCGATCACGATCAGACGGGCGTCGTCGGCGAGATCCTCGGCGGCGAGCAACCGAGGAAGCGCCGGCCCGAACCCGTCGCCCTCGTGATCTTCGGCGCCACCGGTGACCTCGCCGGGCGCAAGCTCGCGCCGGCGCTGTTCAACGTGATGCTCGATAAGTCGCTGACCGATCCGACGATGATCATCGGCGTCTCGCGCAGGAAGATGCCGGTCGCCGAGTTCGCCGACAAGCTCAAGGGGCCGGTCGCCGTGCACTCGCGGCAGAAGGTCGAGCCGGAGAGCTGGGACAAGTTCGTGTCGATGCTCGACTACGTCGGCGGCGAGTTCTCCGACGACCAGACCTACCTCGATCTCAAGGCGCGCCTCGAGGCGGCGAAGGCGAAGGGTTGTCGCGGCAATCGCGTGTTCTACCTGTCGACGCCGCCGACCGCGTTCCCGGTGATCCTCCAGAAGCTCCAGCAGCACGGCCTGATCGAGCGCCAGTTCCAGCAGGCGGGGAAGCCGGCGTGCCGCGTCATCGTCGAGAAGCCGTTCGGCACCGATCTCAAGAGCTCGCGCGCGCTCAACGAGATGATCGGCGGCTACCTCACCGAGTCGCAGATCTATCGAATCGATCACTACCTCGGGAAGGAGACCGTCCAGAACATCCTGGTGCTGCGGTTCGGCAACTCGATCTTCGAGCCGCTGTGGAACCGCCAGCACATCGAGTACGTCGAGATCACGGCGGCCGAGTCGATCGATATCCAAGGTCGCGGTGCGTTCTACGAGGAGACCGGTGTCGTCCGCGACATCATCCAGAACCACCTGCTCCAGGTGATGTCGCTGGTCACGATGGAGGTGCCGGCGAGCTTCTCCGCCGATGACATCCGCGACGAGAAATCGCAGGTGCTGCGCTCGATCCGCAACCTCGATCTCAACGACGTCGCGAACTACTGCGTGCGCGGCCAGTACCGCGGCTATCGCGAGGAGAACGGCGTCAAGCGCGACAGCCACCAGGCGACGTACGCGGCGATGCGGTTCATGATCGACAACTGGCGATGGATGGGCGTGCCGTTCTACATGCGCGCCGGCAAGGCCCTCGCCGAGCGTCTCACCGAGGTCAACATCCACTTCAAGAGCGTGCCGCTCGTGCTGTTCAAGGACGAGGCCGCGGGCTCGGTGCTCCAGCACGCGGTGCTGACGCTGCGCATCCAGCCGTCGGAGGGCATCTCGCTACGCTTCGTCGCGAAGGTGCCGGGCGAGAACATCAACGTCGGCAACGTGCTCATGAACATGACGTACGCCGACGCGTTCAAGCGACCGATCGCCGAGGCCTACGAGCGGCTGCTGCTCGATTGCATGCGCGGCGATGCGACGCTGTTCAACCGTCGCGACTCGGTGGACCGCGCGTGGGAATTGATCCAGCCCGTGCTGCAGGTGTGGGAAGCCACGCCCGGCGTGCAATTCTACGACAAGGGGAGCAAAGGCCCGCAAGCGGCCGACGACATGCTCGCCAAGGCCGGTCACGCCTGGCGCGAGCTGCAACAGAAATAGGAGGTAGAGATGGTTCGATGGACAGTTGTCACGTTGCTTTGTGTTGGCTGCGGCGGCGGCGACGAGGAACGTGAAGAGAAGCCCGAGTGGCTCCAGCGCGTCGTCGCGCTAGGCGACCGGACCGAGGAGATCGGCACGAGCGCGACCGACAGCATCGACCTGGGTGGGGTCGAGGGCGAGTACGGCTACTTCGTCCACTTCGACAGGGTGCCGGGGGCCACGGTCGGCGCGGGGACGCTCGAGGTCTGCGTCACCAGCACCGGCTCGACGGCGGTGACGTACTTCCCGCACTTCCCACCGGGCTTCGACTTCACGGACACCGATCCGGGGTGCACCGAGATCACGAACGTCGACCCGACGCTCGAGAACGACATCCTCGTCGACCTGTCGGGGGCTGGCACCGCCACGATCACGACCTCGCTGATCCCGTGATTTCACGTGGATGGCGCCGACAGCGTCGTCTCCGCATTTAGCTGAAACCTGCGGAGGCCGCGGGTTGTCACGGGTCTCGTGCTCGGACGCTACCTGCTCGCGGCCCTGGCGGATGGAGTGGCGGCGGCAGACGAGGACATCGCGCGGCGGTCGATCAGCCGGATCGACTGGGTGCTGCGCGGCTACGCGCTGCGCCGGCTCAACAAGCTGTTGATCGACGCCGCGCTCGAGACCGGCGTGATCCATCACGACGAGGCGGCGGAGCGCCGGCACATCCTGCGCGCGGCCGCGCTGATGGAGATGGGCGAGACCGACCTCGACTTTCGCGATCGCGAGGCGGTGTCGACGACGTATGCCGACAAGACCGCCGTCAGCCCACCGCGGTTTCCGATCGCGACGGTCGCCGCCGGCGCGCTGGTGCTCGCGCTGACGACCACGATCGCCGCGGCCACCGTGGTGGTGGTGACCGCCCCGGTGCCGGGGGCCATTCCGAATCGCCCGCCGCCACCGCCGCCGGCGGGTGCGTTCGCGGTCGGTGGCTCGCCGGGTCACGAGCATGCGGTCGAGCAGCTGTTCGTCGATCAGCTGCCGAACATCATTGTCTCGCGCGCCGTTGCCCATCGCATCGTCGATCGAGATCCAGCAGCGCTCGCCGGCCATCCCGGCGTGGCGGCCGCGTGGCGCGAGCTGGTCGAGGCGGCACCGGGGATCGATGTCGACGATCGATCGAAGGAGCCCGAGGAGCTCAAGGTCCGGTTGCAGGTGCTGTCGGATCAGCTCGCGGCGGCCAACCTCGGCTACTTCGCCGCGGTCGAGCGCACCCAGCGCAACGACATCGTGATCGGGGTCTACAAGATCGCGAAGATCACGTTCGTGCGCGCCGATCGCGAGCGCGTGCGCGTGCTCGATGCCGTGCGCCTGAAGCAGGACGCCGTCAAGCCGGTGCTCGGCATGAAGGCCGACGGCATGGACGATCCGATCGTCCTGCTCGATCAGGTGACCGCGCACGTCGCCAATCAGTACCTGCCGGTGCTCGACGGCCGACCCTACTCGCTGGCCGACGACGGCTGGGATCGTGGCGGCCGCGGTCGCAGCGCGACGATGGCGGCGACCCGCGCGATCCGCCGCGAGATGGGCGTCGCGCTCGGCAACGACGCGAATTCGATCGATCGCGCGACCATCCGGCTGCGCAAGCTCGTGCTCGCGTCGGTGCGCCATCACGAGGCGCAGCACGGCCACGAGCAGGACAAGCAGCTGGCGTATCCCGACGAGCTCGCGAAGCTGGTGGGGCCGCTGCGCGATGGCAACGGCCGCATCAACACGATGGCGGTGCGCGCCCGCAACGAGCTCTCCGCGTACACCAGCCAGATCGCGAGCGACATGTGGCTGCCGCAGGCCGCCCTGTGGAACCTCGCCCGCCACGCCTTCCAGAGCGGTCGCCGCGGTTCGCCCGAGTCGTACGCCGCGGTGCTCGTGATCGAGGGGCTCGCCCGTCAGCTCGATGTCATGCCGGCGTCGGCGAGGTCGGCGCTCGAGGGCGGCAAGATCGACCGCGATCGGCTCGCGGAGCTGGTCGCGCCGCTCGCGAGCAAGACCACGATCGAGCTGCGGTCGGCCGCCGCCAGATTGTGGGGCGAGCTGTTCGACGAGCCGCTCGTGCGGCTGGTCGACGACGTGTTCGGCGAGTAGCATCGGCGGGATAACCCCGCACGTGTTCTCCGGGCTGGCCGCGGCCACCACGGGTGAACGCGATGCCGCGACCCACGCCGTGATCGAGCTCGGCACCGAGGTGTCGTCGAAGCTGTTGCTGTGGGAGGAGCTGTCGGCGTCCGATCGCGCGCGCCGGCTGTGGACGTTCATGGGCGTTCACCTCGAACGCGCCGCACAGATGATCCGCCAGCCGCGCAGCTTCGACATCGAGCACCACGGTGCGCTGCGCTCGCTGCTCCAGATCCTCGCGTCCAAGCACGGCGTGCTGGTCGCGCGCGAGCTGCCGGCGGCGCTGCTCGACAAGCCGGTGGCGATCGCGATGCGCGATGCGACGCTGCTCGCGGTGCTCGACGAGGGCTGCGCGCAGGCGGGCTGTCGCGGCTCGCAGCGCGCACGCGGCGAGCTGATGCTCCACGACGAGCGCGAGCCGGCGTATCCGGCCGCGTATGTCGGGCCGATGCGCGTGCGGCTGGTCGAGCTGCGCTCCACGCGCGGCACCGACTTCGCCTCGACGTCGGTCTCCGCGCAGGCCCGGTTGCGCGTCGAATGGGAGTGGCCGGTGGGGCCGGTCGGGCCGCTGGCGATCCGGATCCACGGTGTCGATCGCCGCTACGAGGTCGAGCCGGTGACCAGCGTCGTCCACATCGGCATGGTCGCGGAGCAGCTGGTCGACGTCCCGCCCGCATCACCGCTCGCGCTCGCCGGCACGGTCTCGGCGATGTTCGAGGGCGCCTACGAGGAAGTCCGGCTCGCGATCGGAGGCGCGGTCACGGTGCACGGCCTCGCCGTCACCGCGATCGGTCACGAGGGCGGGCCCCACCTGCAGATCGAGACGGTCGATCCGGCGCGGCTCGACGGCACCGTCGATCTCGGCCTGTCGCCGATGATCCTCGGCATCGCGAGCAACGGCGAGGAAGGCATCCCGCAGATTCACCGCATGCGCGTGGCGACCGACAAGCCCGGTGCGGAGCGCTGGGGGCTGCGGTTTCGCGATGGCTTCGGTCAGCCCGCCGAGCTGCGCTTGCGCATCGCCGCGGCGCCGGTGCGCGGCAAGCTCGACTTCGCGTTGCCGCCGGTCTCGCTACCGTGACTTCTTCTTCGCCTATTTCTTCGCAGGTTTCTTCGCCGGCTTCTTCGCGGGCTTCTTCGCCGGCTTCTTCGCCGGCGCGGGCGCCAGCCCGATCTGCTTGACGAGCGTCTTCGGTGCCTGCGCCCGGTAGCTCTCGTCGATCCACGCCTCGAG
>JAEYYY010000675.1 GCA_023430775.1 Pseudomonadota bacterium | reverse complement strand
GTGTTCGCGAGCTGTGTCGGCGTCGGGCTGTTCGGCATCCTCGGCGCGATCGGCGCGTTCCTCGCCGTCTCGGTGCTGGTCGCGGCCTCGACGCGCTACAGCTTCGTGCGCAACCACCTCGATCGCGAATCGCAGGCGCGGCTGCGCTGCGCGCGAGAGAGCCGGCGGGTTCGGCTGCTTCGCCCCGCGGGCCCGGTGCGCATCCAGCAGTACTTCGAGCTGCGAACGCTGGTCGAGGAGACCGAGAAGATGGATCCGGCGGAGGCCGCGCGGTTCGAGCTCCAGGATCTGCTCGAGCACTTCGCGCAGCTCGCGAACACCCACCAGCGCTGCCTCGATGCCCTGCGGCTCGCCGGCTCGCACGACCTGCCGGCGTCGATCCCGATCGATCCGAAGCGCAGCAAGCGCCGCCGCGAGATCCAGGCGCGCCGGATGCGCCATCGCGAAGCTGCGCTGTCGCGGATCGAGCGGCTCGCCGAGGAGCTCGAGGCCGTGGACGAGCTGATCCGGCTGGTCGCGCAGCGCATCGCGTGCCCGATCGACGAGCTCGACATGGACCGCGAGATCGATCGCCGCCTCGGCGAGCTCGACGAGATCGACGCCGCCCTCGAGCAGCTTTCGGCGTAGAACGTGCTCGTGCTCGTGCGCGATCGCTGTTCCGACCACCACCCGCGCTTCCTCTGACGACCTCGGGATAGCGCCAGTCGAACACCGTCGAGGAGGACTTCCTCGACGGTGCGCCGCAGTACGAGAGTCTTCAGGTCGGTTGCATCGAGGCGCGTCTGGAGCTCTAACGGCGAGCACGAGCACGAGCACGAGCACGAGCATGCAGGAGACTCAAGCCAGCCGGACCTCGAGCTCGGAGACGCCGCGGAGCGCCAGCCCGCTCCGCCACACCGGTTCGCTGGTGGCCTCGATCGACGCGAACCTCGCCAGCTCGCGGAACGCCACCTGGGCCTCGAGCCGCGCGAGCGCCGCACCGACGCAATAGTGCGGGCCGCCGCCGAACGACAGCGGCTTCGGATCGGGCCGCGCGAGGTCGAGCTCGTCGGGCCGCTCGAACCGGCGTGGATCGTGATTCGCCGAGCCGAGCGCGATCATCAGCGGCAGCTCCTTCTCGATCCTGACGCCCTCGATCTCGATCGGCTCGATCGCGACCCGCGGCCCGAACTGCACCGGCGAGTCGAAGCGCAGGAGCTCCTCGACCGCGTTCTCGATCAGCCCGGGCTCGGAGCGGAGCTTCGCCAGCTGATCCGGAAACCGCAGCAGCGCCGCGAGGCCGTTGCCGATCAGCCCCGTGGTGGTCTCGTGACCGGCGAGGAACAGGAACGTCGCGTTGGCCGCGATCTCGTCCTCGGTCAGCTTCTCGCCTCCCTCCTCGACGGCGAGCAGGTCGTCGAGCAGCGCGGTCCCGGGGCGCTTGCGCTTGTCGGCGAGCAGCGCGCGGATGTACGGATCCCACTCCGCCATCGCGACCTCCGATGCCTTGCGCTGCGCCTCGGTCACCATCGGATCGATCGTCGTCGCGACGATCGCCGCCCACGCCCGATTGAGCTCGCGATCTGACTCGGGGATGCCGAGCAGCTCGCAGATCACGGTGGCCGGCAACGGGTACGCGAGCTCGGAGACCACCTCCATCGCTCCACGCTCGCGGGCAGGTGCGAGCAGCGTGGCGACCAGCGCCTCGATCCGCGACGTCATCGCCCGGACCGCACGCGGCGTGAACACCTTCATGATCAGCTTGCGCAGCCGCGCGTGCGCGTCGCCGGACGTGAACAGCAGCCAGTGCCGGCGGTGCAGCGTGGCGACGCCGTCGGGATCGTAGAGCGGTGGGCCGGCCGGATCGCCGGGCTCGCGATAGCCGCGCGGCGTGCGAAACGCCGGGCTACGCAGCACGCGATCGACCTGCTCGTAGCGCGTCACCATCCAGCCGCCCATCGGCGTCGCGAACACCGGTGCGGCCTCGCGGAGCTGCGCGTAGATCGGATAGGGATTCGCCCTCGCCGCAGGCGTGAACAGCTGCAGGAGAAGGGCCCCGGGATCCATCTAGGCCGTCGCGTCGAGGCACTCGCCGAGTGCGGTCACCAGATCGTCGATCTCCTTCTTCTCGACGATGAACGGCGGCGCGAGCTGGATGGTGTCGCCGCCGTAGCGGACGTAGAAGCCCTTCGCGAGCATCTTCATCGCGCACTCGAACGGCCGCTTTGCCGGCTCGTTCGGCGCCGGATCGATCGTCAGGCCGGCCGCGAGACCGAAGTTGCGGATGTCGGTGATGTGCTTGCGGCCCTTGAGCGAGTGCACCGCGTTCTCCCAGTACGGCGCCAGCTCGGCGACGCGCTCGACGGCCTTGGACTGCACGAGCAGATCGAGCGCGGCGACGCCGGCGGCACACGCGACCGGGTGTGCCGAGTACGTGTAGCCGTGCGGGAACTCGAGCATGTAATCGGGGCCACCGCCGGCCATGAACGTGTCGTAGATCTCCTTGCTCGCGATCACGGCGCCGAGCGGCTGCACGCCGTTGGTGACCTGCTTGGCGACGTTGATGATGTCGGGCGTGACGCCGAACGCCTGCGCGCCGGTGAACGCGCCGGCGCGGCCGAAGCCGGTGATCACCTCGTCGAAGATCAGCAGGATGTTGTTCTTGGTGCACAGCTCGCGCAGCCGCTGCAGGTACCCGAGCGGCGGGATCACGACGCCCGCCGAGCCGGCGAACGGCTCGACGATCACCGCGGCGATGTTCGACGCGTCGTGCAGCGCGATCAGCCGCAGCAGATCATCGGCGAGCTCGGCGCCGCCCTGCGGCTGGCCCTTGGTGAACGCGTTGGACTTGTTGTAGAGCGCGAGCTGCGTGTGCGGCAGGTGATCGGCATCGACGCCCTGGCCGAACAGCTTGCGGTTGGGGCCGATGCCGCCGACGGAGATGCCGCCGAAGTTGACGCCGTGATAGCCCTTCTCGCGGCCGATCAGCCGGGTCTTGGTGCCCTGCCCCTTCGCCCGCCAGTACGCGCGCGCCATCTTGAGCGAGGTGTCGGCCGACTCGCTGCCCGAGCCGGTGAAGAACACGTAATCGAGCCCGGGCGGCGTCAGCTCCTTGATCCGGTTGGCGAGCGCGAACGACTGCGGATGACCGAACTGGAACGCGGGCGCGTAATCGAGCGTGCCGACCTGCTTCGCCACGGCCTCGGTGATCTCGCGGCGGTTGTGGCCGAGGCCGCAGCACCACAGGCCCGACAGGCCGTCGAACACCTTCTTGCCCTCGCTGTCGGTGTAGTAGCAGCCCTCGGCGGAGACGAAGATCCGCGGGTTCGCCTTGAACTGGCGGTTGCCGGTAAACGGCATCCAGTGCGCATCGAGCCAGGCGGAATCTTTACGGAGCTCACTCATGGGACGGACCGTAGCTGATAATCGGCGGGTGCCGCCAGCGTTCCGGTATTTCGAGCTGGTCGACGACACCACCGACCGGTACGAGTTCTGGGAGATCGCCGTCGACGGCCCGACGCTCGAGCTGCGCCACGGCCCGGTCGGAACCGCCGGAAAACACGAGCGCGAGACCTTCGCCTCGGAGGCGATCGCGCTGTCCGAGCACCAGCTCCGGATCGCTGCACACCTCGCCGACGGCTTTCGCGAGGTCGCGGACCGCCGCCTCGATGCCCGTACGCGTGCGCTCGAGGACGCGATCGCCGCCGACCCCGACGACGCGACCTCGTTCCTCGTCTACGCCGACTGGATCCAGACGCTCGGCGACGCCCGCGGCAGCTTGATCGTCGCGCAGCACGCGGCCGAGTCGGATCCCGCCGCCGCGAAACGAGCCGCGGCATACCTGAAGCACCACGAGGAGCTGTTCCTCGGGCCGCTCGCGAAGCACCTCGGCTTCGAGGGCGCGTACCTCGAGCTGACCTGGCACCGCGGCTTCATCCGCCGAGCCATCATGTACGTCGATCACCACGCGGAGTGCGCGCGCGTCTTCGAGGCGCTGCTCGACCATCCATCGGCGCGCTGGCTCTCCGAGCTGACGCTGCAGACCTTCGGCCCGACCACCGGCATGCAGGCCGTCGTCGACGTGCTCGCTCGCCATGTCTGCCCGCACCTCCGCTCGCTCGAGATCGGCGAGGTCGGCCAGCGTCGCGAGGCAGACCTCGACGACGAGACCAATCTCGACACCTGGTGGGCGCGGCCCGGCGCCAACCTCCAGCAGCTGTGGCCGGCGGTCCCGGCTCTCCGCCGGCTCGTGATCCGCGGCGAGCCGCAGCGGATCGGCGTGCTCGCGCTACCGCAACTCGAGCACCTCGAGCTCCACGTCCGCGATCTGTCCCCCTCCGACCTCCACTCGATCGTCCGCACCACGGGGCCGCTCGAGCGTCTCGAGCTGCGCTTTCTGTGGCCGCTCGGTGGCGAGCTCGCCGACGACCTGCGCCCGCTGTTCGAGAGCTCGCTGATCCGCGGCCTCGATCACCTCGCGATCGCCGGCGAACGTGCGTGGCTGACCGGCGTCGATGGCGTCTGCGAGGCGATCGCGCGGTTGCCGAAGCTCTCGCTGCGCTCGCTCGATCTGTCGCAGGGCTGGATGACCGATCGCGGTGCCGAGGCGCTCGCGAACAGCAGGCTCGAGCTCGACCTCATCGACGTGTCGCGCAACCAGCTCACGTACCAGGGCAAGGCGATGCTCGAACGGATCGCCAAGCTCGTGATTTCGTGATGACAGCGCGCGACCTCGCGTGCCAGGTTCCGTCCGTCATGGGTATGCGCGTGGTCGTCCTGCTGGCCGCCCTCGGTGGCGCCGCCGCGACGTTCCTGCCGTGGCAGATCATCGGCGGCACCGTCCGCGACGGCTGGTCCTCGACCGGCACGATCAGCTTCGTCGCGTTCGCGATCGCGCTCGCCTGCGCCGCGTACAAGCCGATGTGGTACGTGCGCGTCGCGCTGTTCGTGCTCGCGATGATCGCGCTCGCCGGCGCGGTGAAGACGATCGGCGAGATCGGGTACATCCAGAAGACGCTGTCGCGATCGCTCGATGCGGCATCTCGCCGCGAGGCCGCGCTCTACAAGATCGGCACCGGCGCGTGGCTCGCGGTCGCCGCGGCGCTCGGGCTCGTGTTCGGCGCGTTCCTGTGGAAGCGCCCGAAGCCGGGCATGGCAGCCGCGCTTCCGAAGGCCAGGCTCGTTCGCTAAGGAAAACTCGGAGGCAGGCGCGGTTGCAGTGCTCGGCGACGCACGACACGTTGTCGGCCATGAAGTTGTACGCAGTATTCATCGCCGCAGCGCTCGCTGCCTGCGGCGGCAAGAAAGATGACAAGCCGGCGCCGTCTGGCGGCACCGCGACCGGATCCGCCACGACGAGCGCACCAACGCCCCCACCGCCGAGCCAGGACGCGATCGACGTCTGCTCGTTCGCCTCGCGCGCCGATGTCGAGGGGGTGCTCGGCAAGCTGTCGAGCGATCCGGAACCGGCGAAACGGACCGGCTCGCTGCTCGGGCAGTGCACGTACTCGACGGAGACCGGCGTCGCCACCGTGATGGCGCGTCCCGCTCGCGAGTACGAAGACACGGTGGAGTACGGCAAGCCGACCACGGCGATCGCCGGTCTCGGCGAGAGCGCGACGCACACCGAGAAGGCCGGCGTCCACGTCAAGCTGGCCGGCAAGAGCTACTTCCTCGTCGCGTTCGTCGTCGACGGTGCCAAGGGCGTCAGCCCCGAGAAGTCCGAGCAGCTCGCGAAGCTGGTCGTCGCCGGCGCGAAGTAATCAGGTAGCGAGGCCCGCGATCTCGAGCCGGCGAGCCTGCCGCTCGTCGCGCTGGCGCACCAGCCGATCGCGCACGTCGGCGAGCCCGCGCGCGAGCTCGAACATCGCGTCGACGAGCGCGTCCGCATTGGCAACCAGCTGCGTGTCGGCCGGGTTGCCCTGCGCGTAACCGAGCACGCTCGAGCGCGGCATCGTCGCGAGCCACGAGCACCCGGTGTCGTCGTAACCGGAGACCACGGCGCCCAGGTTCGTGATCGCCAGCGCGACCGCATCGTCGAGGCGCACGCGAGTCGCGTCGCGATCCTCGAGCGTCTGGGGCCGGCTGAACGGTGCGTCGAGGACATCGGTGATGATCCCGAACTTCGATGCGGTTCCGGTCAGCTTCTCGAGCTCGTCGCGGACGGCGACCACCCCGACCAGCGAGGTCTGCGCGAAGTCGATGACGTCGATGTGGGCGACGATCGCGGCGCGCTGGAGCTCGTCGCGGCGATCGTCGGCATCGAGCGCGCGCACCTCGTCACCGGCGGGCCCACCCGCGATGCGCAGCGCCTCGATCGCACCGGTTCGCAGCTCCGCGAGCTGGCTCCGCGCAGCCCCCGCAGCCTCGAGCTTCTTCACCAGCTCCTGCTCGAGCGCCACCAGCTCGGCGATCCGCTTGCTGGCGACCTCGATCTCCGTCGTCAGCTCGGTCACCTCGGCCTGGAGATGTTCGATCGAACGCCCGAACCACTCGGTCAACGTCGCCACGACGCCGCCGGCGCGCCGGTTCGCGAGCTCCGCCGACGCCTCCGACAAGCGCGGCCCGATGACATCGGCGCGCGACACCAGCTCGTCGTGCTCGAGCCGCAGTGGCACGAGCTGCGCGCGCAGCCCGGGCTCGGCAGCGATCAGCGCCTCGAGCTCGGCGATCCGAGGATCGACCGGCTGATCGCGATACATGGCTACAGCCCGAACGTGCCGCGCTTGATGAACTGGCCGCGGCCCTGCTTCTGCTTGCCGACCCAGCTGTCGCCCTCGACGATCAGCTCGCCGCGCGAGAACACGTGCGACGGCGATGCCGGCACTTTCCTGCCCTCGAACGGCGAGTAATCGACGCGCATGTGCAGCGTGTCCTTGCCGAGCACCTTCTCGCGCTTCGGGTCCCACACCACGACGTCGGCATCGGCGCCGACCGCGAGCGTGCCCTTCTTGCCGTACATGCCGAAGATCTTCGCCGGCGCCGTCGACGTGATCTCGACGAACCGGTTGATCGAGATCTTGCCCGCGACGACGCCTTCCCACAGCAGGTGCAGCCGCGTCTCGACGCCCGGCATGCCGTTCGGGATCTTCGAGAAGTCGTTCTTGCCGAGCTCCTTCTGCTCCTTCATGCAGAACGGGCAGTGATCGGTGGCGATCACCTGGAGGTCGTAGTTGCGGAGGCCGCGCCACAGATGCTCGTGGTGGTGCTTCGGCCGCAGCGGCGGCGTGCACACGAAGCCGGCGCCCTTCCACTCGTTGCCCGGATCGCCACGCAGATCGTCCTCGGAGCAGAACAGATACTGCGGACAGGTCTCGGCGTACGTCGGCAGGCCGCGATCGCGCGCTTCCATCACGCGCTCGAGTGCGCGCTGAGCCGACAGGTGAACCATGTAGACCGGCACGCCCGCCATCTCGGCGAGGGCGATCGCGCGCTCGGTGCCGGTGGACTCCGCCGCTTCGGGGCGCGTCAACGCGTGATAGACGGGCGCGGTGTGACCCTTCGCCAGCGCCTGCTGCACCATGACATCGATCGGCAGGCCGATCTCCGCGTGCATCGTGATCAGCGCACCGAGCTCGCCGGCGCGCTGCATGGCGCGAAAGATCTGCTGATCGTCGACGAGGAACACGCCCGGGTAGGCCATGAACATCTTGAACGACGTCACACCCTCGCGAATCATCGCGCTCATCTCTTCGAGCGTTCCCGGATTGGCTTCCGTCATGATCATGTGGAAGCCGTAGTCGATCGCCGCCTTGCCCTCGGACTTGCCGAACCAGGTGTCGAGGCCGGCGCGCATCGAGCTGCCCTTGGACTGGATCGCGAAGTCGACGATCGTCGTGGTGCCGCCGTGCGCCGCCGCGACGGTGCCGGTGTCGAAGTCGTCGGAGGACATCGTGCCGCCGAACGGCAGGTCCATGTGCGTGTGGCAATCGATGCCGCCGGGGATGACGTACTTGCCGGTGGCGTCGATCGTCTGCTCCGCGGTGCCGTTCGGGATCGTTCCGAGCGCCGCGATCTTGCCGTTGTCGATCCAGACGTCGGCGACGAACGTGTCGCTTGCCGTCACTACCGTTCCGTTCTTGATCAACGTCCTCATCGGTCTTCCTCCTCGGAAACTATCCGTCGCTTCGGTTGTCGACGATGTCGATTCCAGCCGCCGTCAGAGACGCCAGCCACTCGTCGATCTGATCGGTGGTGACAAAGTCCGGTGGCATGAATGCGTTGGCTTCGTCGAAGGTGACGACGCTGCCATGCTGCGAGGCATACGCGATCAGCGCCTCGAGTCCGGTCTCCGTCGGTGAAAACGGTTCCGGCTGCTCGGCAAAGATCGCGGGTACAGTTCGATCCGCAGCCGTCTCGATCCCGGCGTTCGCGAGCGCCGCCAACCAGGCATCGATCTCATCGGCGCCCTCCACCTCGGGCGGCATGAAGTCGTTGATCTCGTCGTAGGTGACGAGGTTGTTGTTTTGGCGTCCGTACGCGATCAACGCCTCGAGGCCGGCGCCGGCTTCGATCACGGCCGGGCGAAGGCCGGCGTCTGCCGACCCGCCCTTCATTTGTCTTCGGTCAGATCGCCGTACGCATCGGGACGACGGTCGCGGAAGAACTGCCAGGTGCGACGCACTTCCTCGATCAGATCGAGATCGAGCTCCGCGATGACGACTTCATCCTTGTCACGCGAGCCCATCGCGACGAACTGGCCGCGCGGGTTCACGAAGTACGACTGGCCGTAGAACTCGCCGACGTTCCACGGCGCCTCGGTGCCGACGCGGTTGATCGCGCCGACGTAGTAACCGTTCGCGACCGCGTGCGCGGGCTGCTCGATCTTCCACAGGTGCTCCGACAGCCCGGCGACCGTGGCCGACGGGTTGTAGACGATCTCGGCGCCGTTCAAGCCGAGCGCGCGCGCGCCCTCGGGGAAGTGGCGGTCGTAGCAGATGTACGCGCCGATCTTCGCGTAGCGCGTCTGGAA
The DNA here is from genome assembly GCA_023430775.1 of Pseudomonadota bacterium. Lineage (GTDB taxonomy): Bacteria > Myxococcota_A > Polyangia > Haliangiales > Haliangiaceae > JABFXX01. The sequence goes on along the minus strand of JAEYYY010000675.1, from coordinate 186 downwards.
CACCGGGTACCCGAGGTTGCCCGGCCGGAAGAAGAACTTCTCCCAGAAGCCCGAGGTCTGCGGGATGTGCGTCTTGCGGTACTTGCCGAGGTAGCTGCCATCGGCGTCGAGGATCGCGGCGGTGTTGTAGTAGACGCCCGCCTTCTCGCGCTCGTAGATCGGGATGACCATCGCCATCTGATACTG
>JAEYYY010000567.1 GCA_023430775.1 Pseudomonadota bacterium | reverse complement strand
GTGTACAGCGTGCGGCCGAGCCGATGCGCGAACCGGCGGGCACCGCACGACAGCAGGAAGCTCGCCGACCCGATGTCGCCGAGCGCGTGGAGCTGGCGCACCGCCAGCGCGATGCCGCGCGCGACCTCACCGACCTCGTCGATCCGGGTCAGCACGAACGCGAACAGCCGCTCGCTGTCGGTGTCGCCTTCGATCTGCGACAGCCGCTCGCGCGAGCAGCGGCCGGCGATCGCGCCGACATCGCTGAGCGTGCCGTTGTGAGCGAACACGAACGCGCCGCGGCGGAACGGATGGGTGTTCGCGATCGCGAGCGGTCCGACAGTCTTCTTGCGGACGTGGGCGATCAGGAGCTGCGTCTCGCGGCCGGCGAGCGCCGCGTAGCGCTCGCACACCGCGGCGCACGCGGTGCCGCGATCGACCAGCCAGTCGTCGCCCATCCGCACCGCGAGGCCCCACCCATCGGCGTGCTCTCGCGCCAGCTCGCGCAAGCTACGCGGTGCTTCGCAGAGCAGCTCTCGCGCGGTGAGCGGCGCCGCTGCAACCATTCCGAGCATCCGGCACATGCGTTGTTCCACTCTATCCAACGCGGTCGCCGGCGCGAACATTCAGCAACGCCTGCGTGACGAGCAGCGCGATGCGGGGCGAGATGCCTCAGTGATCCAACGGGTATCCGGAGCTCTCGTAGATCAGTCCGTCACCGAACCGCGCCCGCAGGCGTTCGACCATGGCGGGGCTCGGCTTGCGAATGTGCGGACTGGGGTTCCACAGGGTCAAGCGGACCGAGGTCAGCCGGGCGAGCGCCGCGTTATCGAGCAGCGGCGCGACGTCCGCATCGTCGACATGTTCGATCGACGACAGCCGCAGCGACCTCATCGCGATGAGGTGGCGGCTCGACGCGATCGCTCGCACGTGCCTGGTCGCTGCCGAGAACTGCTTCAGATGACGCGCGACGGGAGAAGCGACGACGTTCTGGATGTCGATCGTGTTGGCTCCCGAGAGCACGAGCGACGTGATCGGCAGCGCCTCGAGCAGGGTCAGGATGCCGTCGGAATCGAACTTCCCGAGCCACACCGGCGCGGGCAGGGCGAGGTGATGAAGCCGCGGCAGCTCGGCCCGCGCGAGGGCTTCGAGTCCGGCGTTGGTGCACGCGACCTTCTCGAGCGTCAGCGATGACAACCGGTGGAGGTGTGGTGACCGGGCCAATGTCGCGATGTCCTCGTCGGAGAGCTGGCAGTCCCACCACCACAGCTTCGAGGTCCACGCGAGCGTCTCCGCGGTGCCGAGCCGCTTGCACGGGCCGCGCAGCATGGTGTCGCGAACGCCGAACGTGGTGGCCGCAGCGAGGAGCGCCGCCTGCGTGGCCTTCTGCGCGTACTCGCCGGACCGACCGTACAGCCGCCGCAGCATGCCGCGCTCGAACACCGGGTCGGTGCACCACTTCGCGATCGGCTCGAGCCACGCCTTCTGGTGACGGCCGATCAGCGCGTTCGCATCTTCGTCCTTGCCCGCGCGCTGGAGGCGGATCACCTGGGCGAAGGGATGGCCGCGCTCCTCGAGCCAGTCCGCGTAGACCTGATGCGCGAGCTCGTCGTCGGAGGCTTCGATCGCCTGAGCGAGCAGGCCGCGGCCGATCTCCGCGTCACCGTCGGCGACCTTCGGGGATGTCTTCTTCGGCGCTGCTTTCGATCGCGCCGGCTTGTTCTTTGCTCGCTTCGCGCGCACGGTTTGCACTCCGTATCATGAAGCTGCTGGTCGCCGCTGTCGTGTTGTCTGGCTGTACCAAGCCGGTCGCCTGTCCACCTCCCGCCGCGGCGTCACCGGCCGGCGCCGTGCTCGGCGAAACGTTCACGCTCGATTCGAAGATCCTCGGCGAGAAGCGCACGGTGAACGTCTATCTGCCACCGGACTATGCGAAGGGCGCGTTCCCGGTGCTCTACATGCCCGACGGTGGGATGAACGAGGACTTCCCGCACGTCGCCGGCGCCGTCGACGTGTCGATCAAGAACGCGGTGATCCGACCGTTGATCGTGGTCGGCGTGCAGAACACCGAGCGGCGGCGTGACCTGGCGCCGATCACCACCGTGCCCGACGAGCAGAAGGCCGCACCGAAGGCCGGCGGCACCGAGAAGTTCCGCGACTTTCTGCGCGACGAGCTCAAGCCGGCGATCGCGCAGCGCTACCGGATCACCAAGGAGTCGGGGATCATCGGCGAGTCACTCGCGGGGCTGTTCGTCGTCGAGACCTTCGTCGACGAGCCGGCGCTGTTCGATCACTACATCGCCGCCGATCCGAGCGTGTGGTGGAACGAGCAGCACCTGGTGCGGCACGCGTTCCCGAAGCTCGCGTGGTGGAGCGCCGGGCCGAAATCGCTCTACATCGCGAACAGCTCGGAGGGCGATGCCGACGGCGTCGCGATGCTGATCCGCGCGCTCGAGAGCTATGCACCGCCGGTGACGTGGACCTACGAGCCGATGCCCGACGAGCGCCACGGCACGATCTATCCACGCGCGGCGCTGCGCGGTATTCGCAAGATCTTCGCGCCATGAGCACGTTGCGAGGACAGGTCGCGGTGGTCACCGGCGCGAGTCGCGGCGCGGGGCGCGGCATCGCCGTCGAGCTCGGTGCCGCCGGCGCCACCGTCTACGTCACCGGGCGCAGCACGCGCGCCCAGCCCGCGACCACCTACGGCGCGTATCTCGCCGAGGTCGGCCTCGAGCGCATGCCCGGTTCGATCGACGACACCGCCGATGCCGTCACCGCCGCCGGTGGCCGCGGCATCACGGTGCGCTGCGATCACACCGACGCCGATCAGGTGCGCGCGCTGTTCGAACGCGTCGAGCGCGAGCACGGCAAGCTCGATCTGCTGGTCAACAACGCGTGGGGCTATCACGAGACGTTCTCGCACGCGTCGCTGGCGGCGCCGTTCTGGGAGCAGCCGATCGATCGCTGGGCATCGATGTTCGATCGCGGCGTCAAGAACCACCTGCTCGCGAACCAGCTCGCCGCGCCGCTGTTCATCGAGCAGCAGCGCGGGCTGATCGTCGCCACCACGTTCTGGGATCGCGATCGCTACATCAAGGGCAACTTGCTCTACGACGTCGCGAAGCACGCGATCTGTCGGGTCGCGTTCGGCGTCGCCGAGGAGATGAAGCCACACGGCGTGACCTCGCTCGCGGTGTCGCCGGGCTGGATGCGCACCGAGCTGATCCTCGCCGCGTTCGAGACCGACGAGGAGCACTGGAAAGCCGTGCCGCCGCTCGCGCGTACCGAGTCACCGCGCTACCTCGGCCGAGCGGTCGTCGCGCTGGCGAGCGATGCGAACGTCCACACGAAGACCGGCAAGACGTTGCTCGTTGGCGAGCTCGCGACCGAGTACGGCTTCACCGACATCGACGGCCGCGTCATCGCGCCCTTCGAGATGTGATCAGATCCGTTCGATCCAGATCGGCGCGGTCCACGCCTTGCGATCGGGGCTCGGCTCGGTGACCTCGAGATAGAAGAACTGCTCGCCGGTGACCGGGAGGTCGACCGTGATGGTGTGCCAGGTGCCGCCGGCGAGCGCGTCCTTGCGCTGCACCTCGGTGACCGCGCGGCCGCCGATCGCGCCGGACCACACCACGATGTCGTAGGCGCCGGTGTAATCGTCGTCGGAGAGGAACACCTCGATCGTCGCGGTCGAAGCGGTGGTGACGAGCTTGCTGCCCATCGGCACGCGACCGTCGGCGTACATCCGCACCGCGAGCCGCTCGTCCTCGCTGGCGTACGCGAGCCGCTGATCGATCGCCCCGAGGAGCGCGGCCTCGGTGAGCTCGCTGGCGATGATCGCGGTGCGCGTCGAGTGGCCGGTGCCCCAGTTCGCGAAGTGGTTGTCGTGCGGCGCGGTGGGCGCGGTCTTGAAGCCGTTGAGCAAGTAGTAGTCCCAGTCGCTGTGGACGCGGGTGAAGCGTTCGACGACACCGGTGGTGAAGTTGGTCGTCATGCTCGAGTTGACGTGCTGCTCGCCGGCGATCTCGTTGCCGCGGCCGACGAGCACCTCGGTGAGGCGCAGGTACGGACCGGCCGCGCGGTTGATCGCGGCGAGACCCTCCTTGACCACCTCGCGATCCGGCATCACGTCGCCCGCGATCCACGACGGCAACACCGACTTCATCGGCTCGTAGTCGTCGAGCCCGAAGTCGTTGAACTTGCGCGCGCGGTCGGAGGCCTTGGGGACCTCGCGCAGCGAGACGTCGAACACCTGATCCCAGTTGCCCTCGAGCGACGGGTTGTTGTCGTTGCGGAACGTCCGCGGGTGGTTGAACTGCAGCATCGGCAGCTCGCCCTCGAGCTCGCGGCCGGGGAGGAACTCGTCGTAGAGCAGATCGAAGCGACCGCGCTCGAGCTTCGCCAGCTCCTTGCTGCCGAGGATGTTGACGTGGTTGCCGGTCGAGTTGGTGCTCCACTCCATGCCGGCGATCGCGACGAAGCTGCCGGCCGAGCTCCTGGTGACATCGGCGGCGACCAGGCGCAGCTGATCGAACTGCTCGGGGATCATGTTCGCGTTGTCACCGGCCTCGGCGGCGGCGTCGTCGCACGCGTGCGGAGTGAGGGCGAGGAAGTCCATCTCGCCCTCGTCGCGGCCGTACTCGAACGCGAACCGCGCGGCATCGCTCGGCGTCGGGCCCATGTCGACCGGGATCATGTTGCCGGCGTCGTCCGCCTTCATCGGCTTGCCATCGTCGAGGGCGGCACCGGCCGCGTCGGCGGCGTAGTGCGCGTGGAGGTTGCCGAAGAACACGCGAGTCTCGTCGGCGTGCTGGCGCGCGGCGGTCTTGCCGGCATCGAGCGATTCGCCGCTCAGCGACCACATCCACAGCCGCGCGTAGAGCTCGCGATAGGGCCGAGTGATCCGCGGATCGCGGTAGCGCACGTAGTTCTCGAAGTTCTTGAAGAACGCCGAGCCCGACCAGTTACCGGAGCCGTTGACGACGATCCGGTCGTCGATGACGACGAGCTTGTGATGCATGATCTGGAACAGGTCGGCGTTGGTCTGCTTGTAGCGGATGCGGCCGCCGGCCTTGATCAGCCGGTCCCAGGCGGCACCCTTGTGCTCCGCGCGGTCGGCCGCATTGACGATCACGCGCACGCGGACACCGCGCTCGGCGGCTTTCGCGAGCTCCTTGACCAGGTCGTCGAACGCGAGGTGGTGCATCAGCACGTCGATCGACGTGGTCGACCGGCGGAGCTCCTCCTCGAGCATCTTGATCGGCGCCGAGGACGGCGTGAAGAACGCTTCCTGGGTGGAGCACTTGCCGGCGGCGGTGTGATCGCTCGCCCAGATCGCCTCGAAGTGGCAGCGGAAGCCACCGAGCAGCGGATCGGCAGCGATGCTCTGGATGACGATCGTGCTCTCCTCGTTGATCGTGGTGCCGGTCGACGACCAGTTGTTGCTGCCGGTCGCCAGCGTCAGCTTGTCGACCACCATGAACTTCGCGTGCTGGAGGCCCGCAGGAGTTCCGGAACCCGCGACGAACCGGACGTCGACGCCTGCCGCCTTGAGGCGCGTCGAGGCGGTGTCGCCCATCTGTTGACCGGCGTCCATCGCGACGCGCACGGTGACGCCGCGATCGCGCGCGCGCAGGATGGCGTCCTCGATCGCGCGGACCGAGAACGTGAAGTTCGCGATATCGATCGTGGTCTGCGCGCCGTCGATCAGCGCGACGATCTTCTTGGTCATCGGCGAGCGCTGGACCAGGAGCGTCTTGTCGGCCGCGGTGCAGACGTCGCAGAACGGCTCGTTGAACACGACCTCGATGTTGCGGTCGGCGCTGAAGCCATCCCCCTTGCCGTCGTCCCACCAGTTGTCGTCGGCGGGATCGGTGCTGCAGGCAGTGCAAACAGCAACGAGCAGGAGGATCGCGCGCATGCGCGAGGGAGTGCACCGGCCGTGCCTCGATTCGATTTGCCGTTTCGGTCCAGGACGCGATGAATTTCGCCTGGTTGAAGGGGTGGATCCTGTCCCCGATCGACGACTGGCGGCTGGAGTAGCTAGCGGGTGACCAGGCAGGGCGCCGTTCACCAACGCGCCGGGTCTGCGCGCGAAGCCCCAGCCATGGACGGCTGGCTCGCCGTGACGCCGACGTTCGCCGCGACCGCGACGTGCTTCGCGTCTCCACGACGCGCGACCATGAACGTGAAGCGGCCACGCTGGCGTGACGGTCCGGGAATTTCGCGCTACCGATCGCGAGTGGACTTCAAGCCCTTCGAGACCATCGCCTTCGTCGCCTTGCGGATCCTGTCGGGGCTGATGTTCGCCTGTCACGGTGCGCAGAAGATCCTCGGCGTGCTGACCACGCGGCCGGGGCCCGACATCGGATCGCAGATGTGGTTCGGCGGCATGATCGAGCTGATCGGCGGCATCGCGATCGCGCTCGGGCTGCTGACCCGTCCGTTCGCGATCCTCGCGTCGGGCACGATGTCCGTCGCGTACATCCAGTTCCACTGGAAGGGCGCGTTCGACGAGAAGTTCTTTCCTGTCAGCAACGGTGGGGAGCTCGCGCTCCTCTACTGCTTCCTGTTCCTCTACATCGCGCTACGCAAGGACAACCCGGTCGCGATCGATCGGCTGTTCTGGAGGAGCTTCTGATGTGGTTCGTGTGGCTGATGATCGGGGTCGTCGCCGTGATCGTGTGGATGTTCTGGGCGGGGCTGACGCTGTGTCCGCGCTGCGGGGTCGAGCTGCCGCGCCAGTTCCTCGCGCCGTGGCGACGCGTCGAGTACTGCCGGTGCGGCTGGCGCGAAGGTCAGCGACCCTGACGCGAACCCCACCGCGGCGCCGCGCGAGGGGCGATGCGGCGCTTCCATTCGTAGTGACCGACGGGCGGCGGCACCGGTAACCGCGCTCCATCGAGGATCGCGCGCAGCGTGAGCGCGTTGCGGACCGCGTGGCCTTCGGCGTCGTTGTCGAAGTAGACGTGGACGTCGCGACCACCGGCGATCCAGGTCTCGATCTCCGCCGCCCACTTCTCGAGCGAGGCCCGGCTGTAGCTCGACGCGTACTTTCGCGTGTGGCCGTGCAGCCGCACGTAGACCAGCTTCGAGGTCACCTCGTTCCACAGCGGAAAGTCCGGCGCGTCGCTCAGGCAGACGCCGATCCCGGCCTGACGCAGCATCGCGGCCACCTCGGCGGTGAACCACGAGCGATGCCGCAGCTCGAGCGCATGAGCGACGCCGGTCCAGCTCTCGAGCGCGCGGCTGAAGTCCTCGAGACGCGCGAGGTCCGCCTGGAAGTTGGCGGGCAACTGCCAGACCACCGCCGCGAGCTTGTCGCCGAGCCCGGCAGCCTGATCGCGCAACCGGATCACCGAGTCGGCGCAGTCGCGCAGGCGCTTGTAGTGGGTGACGAACCGGTGGCCCTTGAGCGCGAACCGGAAGCCGTCCGGAGTCTCGGCCCGCCAGCGCTCGTAGGTCGCCGGTTTGATCTGCGTGTAGAACGAGCCGGTGATCTCGAGCGTGTCGAACGTGCGCGAGGCCACCTCGAGCCAGCGCCGGGCCGGGGTATCGGCGTACAGGTGCTCTCGCCATCCCGGGTAGACCCACCCGCTCGTGCCGATCCATGCCCGGGCCATGGCGTGGGAGCGGTGCAGGCCCCGCGCCAGCAGAACTGCGGACTTTCTTGACAGCCGCGCTATGCTCTCGTTCGTGCCGTCGCTGGCGTTTCTTGCCGGACTGTTCAGCGTCCTGGTCGGGTCGTGTCCGAACGATCCTGCCGACGTGCTGTTCGGTCAGTACGACGGCGGCATGCCGGGCGCCACCGTCGCGGTGGTCAAGGACGGCACCATCATCTACGACCGCTCGTTCGGCCTCGCCAACCTGGCGACCCACGAGAAGACCTCGACGCAGACCAACTACCGGCTCGCGTCGGTGACCAAGCCGTTCACCTCGCTCGCCGTCGGCATCCTCGCCGACCAGAAGAAGCTGTCGTTCGACGATCCGGTCGGCAAGTACCTGCCCGAGCTTCGCGAGCTCGCGCCGAAGATCACGATCCGCCACCTGCTGACCCACACCTCCGGGCTGCCCGAGTACGAGCGGTTGCTGCCGAAGGGGTCCAAGGATCAGGTCCTCGATCGCGACGTCCTGAAGCTGGTCGCTCAGACCAAGACCCAGGTCGAGCCGATCAAGCGCCACCGCTACAACAACACCGGCTACGCGCTGCTCGCGCTGATCATCGAGAAGGTCAGCAAGCAGAGCTACGGCGACTTCGTGAAGAAGCACATCTTCACGCCGGCGGGCATGACCGCGTCGACCGTGTACAAGAAGGACAGCCCGATCACCAATCGCGCGTTCGGCTACAGCTGCACCGCCGACGGCGCGGTCACCGATAGCGATCAGAGCCCGTCCACCGCGGTGGTCGGCGACGGCGGCGTGTACTCGTCGGCCGCCGACCTCGCGCACTTCCTCGACGCGCTCGACAAGGATCGGATCATCGACCACAAGCGCCTCGTCGAGATGACCACGCCGCGGCATCCCACCGACACGCCCGGCCTGTCGTACGGCATGGGCTGGCGCGTCGGCGAGGAGCAGGGCGAGCGCGTCGTGTTCCACACCGGCACGACCAGCGGGTTCAAGAACGTGATGCTGTGGGTGCCGTCGCGAAAGCTCGGCGTCATCGTGCTGACCAACCGCCGGCAGGGCGATCCGCTGTGGCTCGGCTGGTTGATGCTGACGCGGTTCTGGAACCACGGCACGCCGGTGATCGCTCCGCCTCCGGGAGCGCCGGTCGGCCAGCCGATCTTTCCGTAACCCGCCGGTAAACACGGGCACACCAGCTGACCGAGGCAAGAGGTCGTGCTTCTATCCGCGGCGATGCGTCCGGTGAAGCTCGCGGCGATGGGTGGTGCATACGGCAACCTGCCGGCGCTGCGCGCCTGTCTCGACGACGCCGAGCGCACCGGCGCCGAGCTCACGGCCTTCCTCGGCGACGCGATCGGATGCTGCGCGCACAGCAACGAGGTGATCGCGATGATCCGCGACGGCTTCGCCATCACCGTCGCCGGCAACCACGAGCAGCAGGCGGTCGCCGGCTCCGAGTCGTGCGGCTGCGGCTATAGCTCTCCCGACGACGAGGCGATCTCGTGCGAGGCGTTCCAGCTCGCGACGTCGCAGCTCGGCGACGACGAGCGCGCGTACCTGGCGACCTGGCCCGACTCGAAGATCGTCGAGCTCGAGGGCGGCCGCGTGCTGCTCTGCCATGGCAGCCCCGGCTACACGAGCGAGTTCTTGTACGAGGTCGAGCTCGACGACCTCCGCCTCGAGGCCTGGCTCGACGCGTTCGACGTCCGCGGCTTCGTGTGCACGCACTCCGGGTTGCCGTTCGTGCGCCACCTGCGCGGCGGCCGGTTCGCGGTCAACTGCGGCGTCACCGGCAAGCCGGATCACGATGGCGATCCGGCGGTCCACTACGCGCTGATCGAGCTGCCCGAAGGCGAGGCCAGGATCGAGATTCGCCGCGTCACCTACGATCACGAGGCGTGGGCGCGGCAGATGGAAGCGGCCGGCATCGCCGCCGTGTTCGTCGAGCCGGTGCGCACCGGCGTGTGGACCACCGGCGTCGCGAGCCTGCCCGGCGGCGAACGCCACCGCTATGCGCGGGCGGGACACCGGCCGCAGCCGAGCACGCCGGAGATCATGGACGTGGCGCGATGGAGCGAGCCGCTCGCCACCGCGCGGTCGCTCGGCCTGCTCGGCGAGGTCGCGCTTGCCGAGGTGCGCGCGCTGCTCGATCCCGCGTTCCCGTGGTTCCAGGCGGTGCGCCGCGCCGACTCGATCCACCTCCACATCAAGGTCGAGGACACCGCCGCGTTGCCACTCGCCGCGCTCGGTGGCCGGCAGGAGAACGCGCGCGACGGCTACATCAAGCTCGCGTACGCCGGCGGCATCAACCTGATCTTCTCGTCGATCCCGATCGCCGAGGAGGATCAGCTCGTCGAGCATCCTCGCCCGGCGAAGCCGTTCCTCGATCACGTCGGCATCGATCTGCGGCGCGAGATCGGTGGCGTGCGCGCGGTGTTCGACGATACGCCGGAGCTCGCCCGCCGCGCGGGCTGGAGCGTCAAGTCGCAAGGCGGCACGGGGCGCGCGGTGTTCTGCTGTCACGCGCAGGTCGCGATGAAGCACTGGATCTATCCGCCGCCCGCGCCGCCGGAGGCAAAGAGCGCGCGCTGGACGCTGCCGATCGAGCTCGCGTTCGGGCCGCTCGTGATCGGCGAAGAGATGAACGGCTGCGACCTGCGCCCGATCGATCCGAAGCATCCAGCCGCCGCCGAGCTGGCGGCGTGCGCACCGACCGCAACGCACTGAGGAGAGTTCGATGCCCAGCTACTACCTGTCCGAAGACCTCGCCCGGTTCGGCGACATCGCCAAGACCAACCCGCAGCTGTTCGAGCACTTCCTGAAGTGGTACTCGGCGACGATGGAGCCCGGTGTGCTCGACGGCAAGACCAAGAAGCTGATCGCGTACGCGGTGGCGAACGCGATCCAGGAGCCGTACTGCATCGATTCGTACGCCTCCGCGTGCACCGATGCCGGTTGCACCCCCGAGGAGCTCGCCGAGGCGCTCAACGTCGCGGCGGTGATCCGCGGCGGTGGCACGATCGCGCACTGGGCTCAGACCCTGAACACCGTCGCGCGCAAGAAGTAATGAAGCTCGTCGTGATCGGAGCGGGCCCGATCGGGCTCGCAGCTGCCCTCGGCGGCGTGCGCCGCGGCTTCGATGTCACCGTGCTCGAGCGCGACGAGGTCGGTGCGGCGTTGCGGCTGTGGGGCCCGACCAAGTTCTTCTCTCCGCTCGTGATGAACGTGCCGCCCGGGGCGGCCGACCTGGTGTCGCTGCCGGCACCGGAGGCCCTGCTGACGGGCGCGGAGTTTGCCGATCAGGTCCTCGTGCCACTCGCGAGCAGCGAGCCACTGGTCGGCCGGATCCAGACCGGCCACCGCGTGCTGTCGGTGTCGCGGCTCGGCATGAGTCGCGGCGAGCTGGTCGGTCATCCAGTTCGCGGCGAGCGCAGCTTCCGGATCCTCGTCGAGACACCGGCCGGTGAGCGCGAGCTCGAAGCGGATGCGGTGATCGACGCGTCGGGCGTCGGTCTGCCCACGCCGCTGATCGCGCAGCACGAGCGCTCCGCGGTGCTGCGCATCATCACCACGCTCGGAGAGCTGTACGCGCGGCGCGACGAGCTCGCGGGGCGCAAGATCGTGCTCGTCGGCCACGGCCATTCGGCGGCGAACGCGATCCACGTGCTCGCCTCGGTCGCGGTCGAGGCGCCGTTCACGCGCGTCGTGTGGGCGGTCCGGGCACCCAACCTGAGGCCCTGCGTCGAGGTCGCCAGCGATCCGCTACCGGAGCGCGCGCGGATCTGCGCCGGCGCGAACGCCCTGGCCGCGAAGCCGCCGGCGTGGTTGCGGGTCGAGCGTCGCGCTCGCGTCGAGGTCATCGAGCCGACGCGCGTGCTGCTCTCGGGTGGCCGCGTCGCCGAGTCGGACATCATCGTCTCGCTGTGTGGCTATCGCCCGGATCTCTCGATGCTGTCGGAGCTCGCGCTCGACATCGCACCGGCGAGCGAAGGGACCGGCGGCATCGCGCGCCGGCTCGCGAACGTCACCGACTGTCTGGCGACGCCGAAGCTCGATCCGGCCGACCTCGCCTCGGGCGAACCGCGGTTTCATCTCGCGGGCGCGAAGAGCTACGGCCGGGCGCGGACGTTCCTGCTCCAGACCGGTTACGCGCAGCTCGAGACCATGCTCGACGGCCTCGCCTGACTATTCGAGCAGGCTGCGCAGCATCCACGCGGTCTTCTCGTGGGTCTGCATGCGCTGCGTGAGCAGATCGCAGGTGGGCTGATCGTTCGCGCTCTCGGCCGCCTTGAACACCTCGCGCGCGGTGCGAGCGACGGTCTCGTGGCCTTCGACGAGCTTCGCGACCATGTCCTCCGCCTTCGGCACGCCATCGTCTTCCTTGATCGACGACAGCTGGGAGAACTGCTTGTACGTACCCGGTGCCGGCACGCCGAGCGCACGGATGCGCTCCGCGACGAGATCGACGGCGAGCGCGAGCTCGTTGTACTGGGTCTCGAACATCAGGTGCAGCGTCTGGAACATCTTGCCGGTGACGTTCCAGTGAAAGTTGTGCGTCTTGAGATAGAGCGTGTACGTGTCGGCGAGCACGCGCGACAGGCCGCCCGCGATCTCCTTGCGCTTCGCCTCGTCGATCCCGATGTCGATCTTCATCGCCACCGTTTATACACTCGCGCGATGGCGGAACGGTTTGTCGAGGCATTCGCATTGTCGCCTGCCAAGCTCGATGCGCTCCTCGCGACATCGGCGCTCACCTTCACGGCGGTCCACAAGGTGCTGGCCAAGAGGCCGATCTGGTCCGACCTGGTGATGACGCTGGGGGATGGCGACGAGGAGGAAGGGCTCGAAGCCGCCACCCAGGGGCTCGATGCGCTCGCGGCCGGCAAGCTTCCCACCACCGCGTATGTCGAGCGCGTGACCCAGCTCGTGCTCCACGCGTATGCCGAGCCGCTGAAGCCCGCGCTGATGGAAGCAAACTTCATGCCCGCCTCGGAGCATGACGGATTCTGGAACCCCGCGTTCAAGGCACTCGGGATGAAGACGATCGCGAAGCAGTGGGGAAAGGCGAACCTCGCTTTCCCACGCAAGAAGCCCAAGGTCGATTTCGGTTGGCCAGTGATCACGCTCGTCGAGCCGGCCGCGCTCGCCGCGTGGAAAGCCGAGCTCGCCACGCCGTGGCGCGAGAAGCTACAGACGCTGCCGCACTCGACCTTCGATCCCGATGCTGACGACGACGAGGATGCGTACATGTGCCGTGACGAGGTACTGGCCGGCATCGCAGTGCTCGAGAAGTGGGTCACGCTTGCCGGCAAGCAAAGCACCTCGAAGCGGAAGGCGGCCGGCAATGCGTTGGTGCTCGTGATCGACGGCGATCAATGACCGACCCGCGCGCGGACCAGCTGCGTGCCGGGTATGCCTCGATCGCGCGCGGCTATCGGGAGCAGATCAGCGGCGAGCTTGCCGGCAAGCCGCTCGATCGCGCGTTCCTCGTGGCGTTTGTCGAGCGCTGCAACGGGCTCGTCATCGATCTCGGTTGCGGGCCGGGGCACGTGGCGAGGTTTCTCGCCGATCGCGGGGCGACGGTCGAAGGGATCGATCTGGCGCCGGCCATGATCGAGCAGGCGAGGGCGGCGTTTCCCGAGCTCGCGTTTCGCGTCGGCGACATGCACGCGCTGCCGTACGAGGATGGCTCGGTCGCCGGGATCGTGGCGTTCTACGCGATCGTCCATCTGCGATCGGGAGAGCTCGCGGATCCGTTTCGCGAGATCCATCGCGTGCTCGCGCCGGGCGGGCTGGTCGCGCTCGCGTTTCACATCGGTGACGAGGTGGTGCATGTCGAGGAGCTGTTCGGAGCCGCCACGAGCCTCGACTTCGTGATGCATTCGCCCGAGGCGGTGAGCCAGGCGCTGATCGCCGCGGGCTTCACGCTCGAGGCGCGGCTCGATCGCGCGCCGTATCCCGGCGTCGAGCATCCCAGTCAGCGCAGCTACCTGCTGGCACGGAAGTAGCGCCTGCCCGAACGGCCCGCTGGCTGGTCCATCGGTGGTGGTTATCCCGATCGCATGTCGATGGTGTGGCTGTGGAACCGGATCTTCGGCGACCCGCAGCGAATCGAGCAGGAGCAGCGAGCAGAGAAGCAGGCGCGCGAACCGGTGCGGGAGATGGAGACCGGGCCGCCTACCTTGCGGTGCCGAGCCTGTGGCTACGAAGGTCCCGAGCGTTACTGCCCGACTTGCCTGGCAGACACCATGGTTGCCCCGCGCCGGAAGCGCCGCCGCCGACTATCTCTTGGTTGAGAGGCGCCTCCTGCGCGATGATCGGCAGGATGCTGTCGCGACTGTTCCTGATCGCGCTCGCCGGGTGCGGGCGGATCGGATTCGGAGCGACCGAGCCACCGCCGACCGACGGCGTTGCCCAGCAAGATGGTCCGCCGGCCGACGCCGAGCCGCAGCCACTCCAGAACGGGTGCGCGACCACGCACCCGGGCGTGCTGCTGTGCGAGGGCTTCGAGGCGCCCGACGTCGAGTGGGACTACGAGGTGCTCGAGGGCGAGGGCGCGAGCGCGGCGCGGACGACCGAGCGCGGCGCACAGGGCTCGGCGTCGCTGAAGATCAACATCGGAGGCGACAACGAGTTCAAGGCCGCGCGCTGGGGGTTGAACGTGGTGTTGCCGTCGCTCGCGGGTGGCGAGCTCCATGTTCGCGAGTACGTGTGGATGACCGGCACGACGACGATCTCCGATCAGCTGTCGATCATGGTCACCGGGAACATGAACGATCCGTTCCCGAGCGCGAACGTGCTGCTGACACCCGGCGAGATCCACGCGGTCGTCGAGGGCCAGGACGTCGCGGCGGACTTCGAGTTTCCGCGCGACCGCTGGGTGTGCGTCGAGATCCACATCGCGATCGCGAGCACCAACGGTTCGTTCCTGATCGATGTCGATGGCGTGCCGGTGGCCGGCGCCAGTGGGCTCGATACCGCGGTGCAAGGCGGCTACACGAACCTCGATGTCGGCGTTCACTACGCGACGCCGGCGCAGAGCTCCGCGAAGTTGTTCATCGACGAGATCGTCGCCGACACCGCAGCGATCGGCTGCAACTAGAGTGACTTCGCCAGATAGATCGCGGTCTCGCCCGGCATGTACGCGCCGTAGTAGCGGGTGTCCGCACCGCACAGCGAGTACCCGAGCCGCTCGTACGCCGCGACGCCGGGCACGTTGACGTTGCTGGTCTCGAGCCAGATGTGGGTGGCGCCGATGTCTCGACCGTGCGCTTCGACGCGCTCGAGCAGCGCGCGGCCGACGCCGCGCCGGCGCCCCGCCGGCTCGATGTAGAGGAACCACAGGATCAGCCGGCCGTGCCAGGGTTCGTGCTCGACGGTGGCGAACCCTCGGATGCCGTCATCGTCGGCGACCCAGCCGTGATCCCAGCGCGCCCAGTGGGCGAACACCTCGGCGATCGAGTAGCGCTTGATCAGGGGCTTCTCGAGGCGCCGCTCGACGAGATCGAGGCCCCGCGCCCTGGTCGCGATCTCGAACACGGTCGCGGTCTCGAACGAGGTGTCGATCGCCTCGACGGCCTCGCGATCGGCCTTGCGATCGAGCGGTCGGATCGTCATCGCCGGCACGTTACCGTGTAAGGTGGCCGCATGTCCGACGAACCGCTGCGTGCGATGTTGACCAAGGCAGTGGAAGTGCTGCGAGGCGCCACCGATCTGACGATGGACGAAGTGATCGGGCTTCGCGCGTTGCCGGAGTCGGTGCGCACGCCGGACGTCTGCTACTCGCTCGGGATCATCGAGGGTGCGGCCGCGGCGTCGCGCGCCACGCCGCGCGAGCTGCTCGAGGATCACGATCTGCTGACCGCCGCGAAGCGCGCCTGATCAACCCGGTCGCGCGCGGGAGGCCGTCCGCCGCAGGACGAGGCTCGACAGCAAGAGCCCTCCGAGCGCGCCGGAGATCAGCACGACCACGACGTTGCCGATGTCGTCGAGGCGACGCAGGCGGAGCGTCGCGGCCGCCATGCCGGCTGCCACCAGGACCACGAGCGCGAGCCGCGGCCAGATGCGTGGACGCGGCGGAAGCTCGATCGGTGCTGCCTTGCGAAGCGCGTACGCCGCGAACGCGAGGCAGGTCGCGAGGCCGATCACGGTGCTCGCGTGCTGGAGCACGCGGTGCAGCGCCATGTCGCGCGGCAACAGTGGGACGTCGACCATCGTGCGCAACACGGTCGCGTGCTTGACGATCCAGCCATCGGAGTGCGTCAGGCCGTCCCACAGCATGTGGGTGGTCGCACCGAGCACCGCCGAGACCGCGCAGCTCGCGACGAAGCCGAGCGACCACGTGCCCCACGGCCGGGTCGCAAACACGGCAGCGCGGCGCGCGATCGGTCGCGGCGTGACCAGCACCAGCGGCCACTTGATCAGGTGATGAAACGCGATCGCGAGCAGCAGCGTGACAGGCAGGTTCCACGCGACGAGACCGAGCCAGGTGTGGCTGATCGCGCTCGCCTGCTTGACCCGCGCGAAGTACTCGAAGTCCGGAGCCATCGTGCCGATCACGAGGCAGGTGGTGTCGAGACGCAGACGACCGATCAGCGGAAGGACCGCCATCGGATGAGCTGCGGTGAACGGCACGACGACGGATTGTGCATCGAATCCCTGAGAAAACCGCCGAGGGCGAGCGGTTTGCACGCGATCGAGGCATGGCGAATCAACAGCCGCGTCCTGGTGTCCGCGAAGAACCCCGACCGCCGTTTCCGGCCGAGAAGCTCGACAAGCCCGGCCTCGAGGCGGAGCTCGAACCGAGACCGCGCTACGAGGCCAACGCGTACCGGCCCGCCGGCAAGCTGAAGGGCAAGAAGGCGCTGATCACCGGCGGCGACTCGGGCATCGGGCGCGCGGTCGCGCTGATCTACGCGCGCGAGGGCGCGGACGTCGTGATCAATTACCTGCCCGAGGAAGAGAAGGACGCGCAGGAGATCCGGCGTCAGATCGAGGCCGAGGGACGGCGCTGCGTGTGCATCCCCGGCGATCTCGCGGAGGCGAGCTTCTGCAAGGAGCTCGTCGAGCGCACCGTCGACGAGCTCGGCGGGCTCGACATCCTGGTGTCGAACGCGGCGCACCAGAACCGCAAGGACCTCGAGGAGCTCACGGTCGAGGAGGTCCAGCGCACGTTCGCGGTCAACGTGTTCGCGTACATGTATCTGGCGCAGGCCGCGGTGCCGCACATGCCGCCCGGCTCGGCGATCATCGCGACCAGCTCGATCAACTCGTTCACGCCGTCGGAGCGGTTGCCCGACTACGCGGCGAGCAAGGGTGCGATCAACCAGTTCACCAAGGTGCTCGCGCAGCAGCTGATCGAGAAGGGCATCCGCGTCAACGCGGTGTCGCCCGGTCCGGTGTGGACACCGCTCAACCCGGCGGATGAAGGCGCGACGAAGGAAGAGGTCTCGAAGTTCGGCGAGAAGACGCCGATCGGTCGCCCGGCGCAACCCGAGGAGCTCGCGCCGGCCTACGTGTTCCTGGCGTCGAACGCCGACTCCAGCTACATCACCGGTATCTCGTTGCCGGTGCTCGGCGGCGAGGTGATCGGCGGCTGATACAGTCGGCCGTATGGACGCGCTGTTTCCGTGCCTCCACGCACCGACCGACAAGCTCGCTGTCCGGATGGATCGCGAGCTGACGCAGCTCGAGCTCGCCGCCGCATGTGCCGGCCATGTGGCGATGCTCGCGCGGCGTGGCTCGACGCCCGGGGATCGAATCGGCGTGTGGACGCAACCGGCGCTCGAGACGATGGTGGCCCTGGTCGCGCACGCGGCGGCGGGGTACGTGTCGGTGCCGCTCGATCCGAAGCTCGGCGATCGCGAGCTCGCCCACGTGCTCGGTGATGCCTCGCCGCGGCTGTGCGTGGCGGCCGATCCCGCGCCGGTGGCGAGTCGCGCGGAGACGGTGCCGATCGAGATCGCGGGAGGCGGGCAGCTGCCGGTTCGACCGATCGCGGGGACGGCCGCGCTCGTGCTGTACACCTCGGGGACCACCGGTGCGCCGAAGGGCGCCGTGATCACCGATCGCAACATCGCCAGCGATCTCGACATGCTCGCCGATGCGTGGGCGTGGACCGCCGACGACACCGTGGTGCACGCGCTGCCGCTGTTTCACGTCCACGGCCTGGTGCTCGGCCTGTTCGGGGCGATCCGCCGTGGCGGTGCGCTGCGCTGGCTCGGCAAGTTCGTCCCCGACGAGCTGGCGCGTGCCGTCGGTGCAGGGTCAGGCGGATCGACGATGCTGTTCGCGGTTCCGACGATGTATCACCGGCTGTGCGAGGCAGCGGAGAGCACGCCCGCGATCGCCGAGTCGCTGCGCAAGGCGAGGCTGCTCGTCAGCGGCTCGGCGCCACTGCCGGCGCGCGAGCACCAGCGCATCGAGCGGCTCACCGGGCAGCGTCCGATCGAGCGCTACGGGCTGACCGAGACCCTGATCATCTGCTCGACCCGTCACGACGGCGATCGCCGCGCCGGGTTCGTCGGTCCGCCGCTCGCCGGGCTCGAGCTGCGGCTGGTCGACGACGACCGCCACGAGCTCGCCGACGATCCGGAAGCGATCGGTGAGGTCTGCGTGCGTGGCCCGAACGTGTTCGCGGGTTATCTCGATCGCGACGACGCGACGCGCGCCGTGCTCGTCGACGGCTGGTTCTTCACCGGTGACCTGGCACAGCGCGTCGACGGCCAGATCCGGATCGTCGGCCGGCGCTCGACCGACATCATCAAGTGCGGCGGCTTCAAGGTCGGAGCGGGAGAGGTCGAAGCCGCGCTGCTCGAGCACCCCGACATCGCCGAGGCCGCCGTGATCGGCGAGCCCGATCCGGACCTCGGCGAGCGCATCGTCGCGTTCGTCGTCGCGCGGAATCCAGTCGACGCCAAGGCGATCGAGAATCACGTCGCCGGCCTGCTGTCGCCGCACAAGCGGCCGCGCGCAGTGCACGTGATCGATGCTCTGCCGCGCAACGCGATGGGCAAGGTCCAGAAGACGTTGCTTCGCCAGAGCTAACACGCATCGCGCCGGATCATCAGCACGACGCAGCGAGTGTCGACGTTGAGGACGTGGCCGCCCTCGATCGCCGCGATCGGGTCGGACCAGTGGTTGTGGCCGCAGATCGCGAGCGGGACGCCGCCGGCCTCGAGCGTGTCGCGGATCGCGACCTTGCCGGGTTGCTTGCTGCCGCTGATGCCGCGCGCGCCTTCGTGGGTGACGACGAGGTCGGCGCCGTCGCCGATCGCGCGGTCGAGGAGGGACAGGAACTCGGTCTCGTCGCGGCGGCCGAGCTTCTTCTTGTTGCCGATGATGCCGCCGACGCCGCCGATGCGCAAGCCATCGACCTCGACGCGATCGCCATCGAGCAGGTGGACGTTGTCGCCGCCGACGTCGGAGACGTCATCGTGATTCCCGGCGACGCCCGCGACCCACGCGAAGCGCGCGGCGAACGCGGCCCACACCTCGGAGACATCACCGTAGCCGCCGCGCTCGTTGGCCTCGGGCACGCTGTAGAGATCGCCGGCGAGGATCGCGCCGCAGCGCGCGAGCGGCGGGATCACGCGATCGTGGGCGAGCTCCTCGAGCGTGTCGGCGATGGCGATGCCGAGCAGCTCGCTGCGATCGTCGAGGCCGCGCACGATGCCCTGCAGATCGCTGCACGCGACGATCGCGTCGAGCTCGGGCGCGACCGGCCGGGCGAACCCGACGGCGCCGCGCACGATCGGCAGCCGCTCGACGGTGGTGCCGCCGCGCGAAGATGCGTTGAGGTAGCGAACCTCCGCGAGTAGCTCGTCGGTGATCGTGATCGTCATGGGGCCCGTGCCAGATCAGTTGCTGTCGTGCGCGAGCGCGATCGAGCGCCAGTGCTCGATCTCGTCGAGGGAGGGTGGCTCGAGTGGCGTGCCGGCGTCGCGGCTCATCGTCGGCGCCAGCTCGGCGTGGCGCAATAGCCGCGCGAGCCTCGCGTGATCGACGGTGTCGCCGGGGCGCAGCGACGACAGCGCGCAATACAGTGCGAGATCGAGGATGACCGGCGTCCATTCGCCGGCCTCCGCGCGTTCGATCACCATCTCTGCTGCACATCCAGGCGGACCGATCATCGCGCCGAGCACGACGTCGATCGCCATCATCACCGGGGCCGCCATACCGAGCTCCTTCCGAGGGCCGTCAGGTGTACTCGGTCGCGCGCACTTGGCAACTGCGAGCTGCTATAGCTGCGAGACATGGGCCGTTTCGACGATCGCGCCACCCAGCCGGGCCGCGGCCCCGGCGACATCCTGCGCTGGAAGCTCGGGAGAAAGGATCCGCGACCAGACGACTTCGAGGCGCTCGATGCGGTCCGGCCGCAGCTGGTGAATGGAGGAGCGCAAGCGCTGGTGAAGCCGGAGGCCTGTGCGGTGTGGATCGGCCATGCGACGTACGCGCTGCGACTCGGCGGCAAGTTGCTGGTCACCGATCCGATCTGGTCGCGATCGATCAGCGGTGCGGTGCGCCGGTTGAGCCCGCCGGGCATCGAGCTCGCGGCGATGCCGCCGATCGACATCGTCCTCGTCACCCACGATCACCGCGACCACATGGACATGCCGACGCTCGCGCAGTTGCCGGGCGACGCCGTCTACGTGACGGGTGTCGGGAACGGCGCGCGGCTCACCAGGCTCGGCAAGCCGAACGTCGTCGAGCTCGACTGGTGGGAGAGTCATCAGCTCGAGACGCTCGAGCTGACGTTCGTGCCGGCGCGGCACTGGTCGATGCGGATGCCGTGGAATCGCAACGACGCGTTGTGGGGTGGCTTCGTGATCCGCGGGCCGGAGGGCGTCGCGTATCACTCGGGTGACACGGCGTGGGGCGAGCACTTCGCCGAGATCGGCTCGCGGTGTCCCGGCATCGACTGGGCGATGCTGCCGATCGGTGGCTACTCGCCGCGCTGGTTCATGAGCACGCAGCACGTCGATCCCGTCGAGGCCGCGCAGGGCTTCGAGGCGCTCGGGGCGAAGAACCTCTTTGCGATGCACTGGGGCACGTTCCGGCTCACCGATGAGGCCGTCGGCGAGCCGGTCGCGAAGCTGCGCGCCTGGTGGGACGCGCACCACGTCGCGCCGGAGCGGCTGTGGATCCCCGACCTCGGCGAATCGCGGCGCCTGAGGATCTGAACATGCGCGACATCAACTGCGACGAGTCGCCTTTCGCGCGGCCTCGGCGATCGCCTCGCGCAGCCAGCGATGGGCCGGGTCGCGATCGTTGCGCGGATGCCAGAGCTGCGCGATCTGGTACGGCTCGAGGCCGAGCGAGCGCGGCGGCTGCACCACCTTGATCGGTAGCTTCTGCGCGAGCCGCTTCACCAGCGTCGCCGACAGCGTGATCACGTAGTCGGTCTCCGAGACCAGCTCGAGCGCGGCGAGGAAGTAGGGCAGGGCGCGGGCGATCCGGCGGGTCAGGCCATGCTCCGCGAGCAGCTCGTCGACGTAGCCGCCCGGCGGTCCGCGCACCGCGACCTGGACGTGCTCGAGCTCGGCGTACTGCTGCAGCGTCAACGAGTTGCCGACGGTCGGATGGCCCTCGCGAACGACGCACACGTAGTGGTCGGCGAACAGTTGCTGGATGCGAAGGTCGCTCGGCAGATCGGAGTACGGCGCGTAGTCGTAGACGCCGACGGCCAGATCGATCGTGCCGTCGCGCAGCTGCGTGGGCTCGTCGCGATGCGGCGGCATGACGTGGAGGACCACGCCGGGTGCTTCGGCGCGCAGGCGGCGATCGAGCCCCGGGCCGATCACGGTCATCAGCTGATCGGTGGTGTGGATGCGAAACGTGCGGGCGAGCGTCTTCAGATCCTGCGCCGGCGCCGGGGCGAGCACGGCGAGCGCCTCGCTGGCGAGCGCGTGGACGCGCGCCTGGAGATCCGCGGCCCGCGGCGTCAGCACCATGCGCTGGCCGGCGCGCACCAGGAGCGGATCGCCGACCTGCTTGCGGAGGCGCGCGAGCGCGTGGCTCATCGCCGGTGTCGACAGCCCGACCCGAGATGCGGCGCGCGACACGCTGACCTCCTGAAGCAGCGCATCGAGCGCGATCAGCAGGTTGAGATCTGGGAGTTGCATGCCATGCAACATTGTACTTCAGCAACATGCATTGCTGGACATCCTCGCGACGCACAGCTTGCCGGGCATGCAAATCCACACCAGTCTGCTCCTCGCTTCCTCGCTGCTCGCCTGCGCCGACGATGCCGCCACCCCCGAGCCGGACCTGCTCGCGCTCCCCGGCCAGGCCTACTACCCGGAGAGCCTGAGCGCGGCCGCCGACGGCACGCTGTTCGTCGGCAGCCTCGTCACCGGCGAGGTGGTCGCGTTCGATCCCGGTGCCACCGAGTCGCGCACCGTGATCGCCTCGGGCCAGCACGGCGTCACCGGCGTCACCGGCGTGCACGTCGAGGGTGACGAGCTGTGGCTGTGCTCGGTCGACACCACGTTCCAGCGACCGACCGAGGTGCGCAGCTTCACGCTCGCCGGCGCGCCGCTCGACACCTTCCCGCTGGCTCCGACGCAATTCTGCAACGACCTCGCGTTCGACGGCACGGGCGCGCTGTACGCGACCGACTCGTTCAGCGGCGCGATCCTGCGCCTCGATCCCGGTGCCACCGAGCTCGCGACACACCTCCAGGACGAGCGCTTCGTGCCCGACTCGCAAGGCGCCTTCGGGCTCGATGGCATCGCGTTCGCCGGCGACACGCTGTACGTCAACAAGCTCGATACCGGCGAGCTGTTCGCGATCGCGCCGGACGAGTCGATCGCGCAGGTGGCCGTCACGCTCCAAGGCCCCGATGGCATGCGAGCGCTCGACGATGGGGCGCTCCTGGTGATCGAGGGCGCCGGCCGGCTGACCCGGATCGAGCTGGCCACCGAGACCGCGACGCCGATCGCCGAGGGGCTCGACATGCCGACCGGCGTGGTCGTCGCTCGCGGCTCGGCGTGGGTCACCGAGGGGCAGCTCGGCCGGCTGTTCGCGATGCCGCCGGTCGATCCGAACCTGCCGTTCGCGGTGCGCCGGATCGATCTCTGACGCTACAGTGCGGCGGTGTCCGCGATCGATGCCGCGATTCCCGAGGCCGGCAAGCACGACGACGCGAAGCTCGCAGCTATCGATGCCGATACGCTCGCGCGCTACGTGATCGAGCAAGCCAATCCGTGGTGGCGTCGCCGGCCGTGCGCACTGGCGTTGCGTGGCCGCGTGCCGCCGCCGCGGCTGGCGGCGCTGTGCGACCGGATCCAGGATCCGGACGACATCTCCGAGGTCCGGATCGCGCTGCTCGATGTCCTCGGCGATCGCGTCGAGTTGCTGCCGTGGCTACAGACGCAGGGCCCCGAACAGCGGTACGGCGTCTACGAGCAGATCTTGCTCGCGCGGGCGCGGCTCGGTGATCTGTCCGCGGCTTCCGAGCTGTCGACGATCGCGTCGAGCCAGTGGGGACACCGCTCGCGGATCGGTCGCGAGGCGCTCGATCTCCTCGTCGAGCGGCACGGGCGCGGCGCGGTCGAGGCGCAGCTGAGCGTCGAGCGTCCGCAGGATCGAGCATTCGTCAACCGGATGCAGGCCCGCGATCGCGCGGACCTCACGTCAGCGCTGGCCGATGGCGATCTCGGCGTTGCCCACGAGGCGGTGGAGCTGATGCTCGGGCTCGGGGTTCCCGACGACGATCATCTGCTCGACCACGTGGTCACCGGACCGACGATCGAAGCGCGGCTGTGGGCGGCGTACGTGCTGCATCGCCGCGGTCGCGACATATGCGAGCTGTGGGCCGCGCTCGATCGCCCGCGCATCGAGGTGCCGGGGCTCGCCGAGGACGTCCGGCGCGCGATCGTTCGCACCTATCCCGGTGAGGCGTACTGCGATCCGCACTGGCTCGTCGAACAGGCGTGCGCCGACCTCGGGCCGCAGCTCGATGTCGAGGCACAGCTCGGTCGCGCGATCGCTGCGCTCGCGAAGGCGGGCCTCGCGCCGGGCGAGCCGCAGACCGGAGCCGAGGCCGAGGGCACCGGATCGAGCAGCTATCACCAGGTCGAGACCACGCGCGGCGTGGTGCTGATCAGCACGCTCGGCCCGTTCGTGATCGGCGGCTATCAAGCGACGATACCGCCACACGCGCTGGCCACCCTCGAGGAGGCCGGGTTTCGCTGGATCGACGACGAAGCGGCCTCGGTGATCGTCACCGGCATGCCCGTCTACTACTTCGGTCATCGCGACCCGCTCGACGTGCGCACGCTGCTGTTCTACTGGCAGGATTGAGCCGTGCCGGTCCTCGATCAGGTTCATTCGCTCGCCGCGCTGTCGGCGCTCGAGCCCGCCGCCTACACCGAGGCCATCGTCAACGGCACGCCGCCCGCCACCACGCTGGCCGAGCTCGAGGCACGCGATGCCTACCTGGCCGCGGCGCTGACGCAGATCGACGACGCGATCGCGCGCTTCATGAAGCTGCGCCTCGATCACGCGCTCGCCGATGACACCTCGATCGGCGCACCGACGCGCAAGGTGTTCGCCCAGACGATCGCGAGCTACGCGAACAACTTGCCGGCGCTCGGCGACCGCGTCCGCGAGCTCGCCGCACGTGGTCGTGCCGGCAATCCCGGCGCCGTCGCCGAGGCGGTGCTCGAGGCCGCGCGTGCGACGTTCGCCGATCGCGATGCGCTGCGCGCCGGCGTGCTCGCGCACATCGCGGCGCTCGCCGCGGCCGGTGTGATCCACGCCGATCACGAGGCGCGCGACACCACCCACACGGAGGCGACGCGCAAGAGGTGGAGCGCGGTGCGCCGCGACCTCGAGGTGATCGCCGCCGAACCGGCGAAGATCCTGGCCGCCCCGTTCGCCGTCCGGATCGCGAGCTGGCCCGAGCAGCTCGACGAGGCTCCCCCGCAGCCCGAGGTCCATCCCGCCGATCTGATCGAGCTCGATTAGCTGCGCAGCCGGAACCCCGTGCAGCCGGGCTCGACGACGTACTCGATGCCCGGTGCCGGTGCGAACGACATCGGCGACTTGAAGTCGGGGTGGTAGCAGTTGAGCACGTCGATCGGCTTGGCCTTGGTGTCGTTGCACTTCGCGCTGACCGCCATCTTCTCGTGCTTGCACTCGAGCTGCATCTTCGCGGTGCCGGTGGAGACGTCGAGGGCGAGCGTGGCATCGCCGGTCGCGCTGCCGGCGTAGCGCTGCGTGCCCTTGCTGCTTTCGACCACGAGCAGCGCGCTGCCCTCGGCGTGTTGCAGGGTCCAGGTCTCCGAGCGATCGCTCGTGTGATAGCGGAACACGAACGCGGGTGCATTCGTCACCGCGGCCGGCGGCCCGGTATCCGGTGGCGGTGCCGGTGGTGCATCCGGCGTGACGACCGGCGGCGGTGGTGCGGCAGGCGGCGGTGCAGACGAGCCACAGGCGGCGAGCAGGATCACGAGGCGATGCATGCGCGACGAGGCTCGCATGGATCGGTCACCCGATAATCTCCGCCACGTCCGATCCTATGGATGACCGCCGCATTAGCGACGGCTCCTCGAGTCGCCACCCTCGGTCGCGGTGATTTCGACGGGTTCTGGATGGCACGTCTCGTGATGACTGCGGCGCGCATGAAGACGCTGATGCTGACGCTGTTTGCCGTCGCTGCCTGCGCGGATCCCGTGGCCGAAACTGTCGGCGACGATCCGCCGGGAGAAGACCCACTGCCGCCCGGCACCTGCTCGGAGCCGGCGGGGCGGCTCACGATCTTCGCGCTGCCGCCGCCGGTGGCGCTCGACTGGTCGAGCCCGAACAAGCTGCTCGGCACCGTTCAAGACTCCCGCACGCTCGGCGCCGAGCTGGTCGAGCAGCACGTGGTCGCGATGGCGCACTCGATCGGCCACGTCAACCTCGAGCTCGATTGCGGCGAGTACTCGATCCCGCTGACCGGCCAGACCAACGTCGACGGCAACGACTTCGACGCGGTCACCGACGGCGCCGGCCTGCTGCTGCGCGACACCGCCGGCGCGCTCGATCACATGCCGGACATCGGCGACAACGAGGAGACGATCGCCGACATCGCGATGCGCCAGCGCTCCGGCATGCTGTCGCGGATCTCGTTCACGGTGAACAAGCAGATGTGCAAGCGGCTGAAGGACTTCGTCGACGAGTACACCGCACGCAAGGCGTACGAGCACTACAACGGCTCGTTCCGCGCGCGCCGCATGGAAGGTGCGGGCTGCGCGATCTTCGGTGCGGGCGTGATCGATGTCGGCGGCCTGCTGCGCCGCTCGCTGTTCACGCCGGCGTGGGCGCGCAGCAAGATGATCGGCAGCGCGCGGATCGCCGACTTCCTCGGCGACGGCAAGTACGAGTACGGCGGCAACCTGTCGGCGGTCGACGACCACGGCCAGCACTGGGTGTGGCCGAAGGGCGTCGACGTGCCCGCGCCTGCCGGGACGCCGGTGTGGATCTTCTCGCCGATCCTCGACGCCTGGAACGGCCCCGAGGATCAGCCGTTCCCGGTCGCCGGCCTGAGCGGCGAGATGACGACCAAGCTGCCGTTCTCGATCTACGACCCGCAGCTGATGCACGAGTGGGCGGAGCAGGTGTGGACCGAGGCGAGCGGCAACGACAACAACACGGCGATCGCCTTCGACGTGCCGTGGACCGCGTCGACCGTCGAGGCCGCGCACGAGGTGACGTTCGATGCGAGCTGCGTCCAGCCGCAGACCATCGGGTTCGAGGACGACAACGACGACCTGTTCCTCGACTCCGACGCACCGTAGGGTGACTGCGACACTCTGCGACGACCGCAGCGCGTGTTACGAGGTCTGCGTGCGTGCGCTGTTCTCGATCGCGGTGGTCGCCTGCGGCGGCGGCGAATCCGCTCCGATGCCCGATGGACCTCTTCCAGACATCGGCGAGGCCGCGCCGTTCACCGTCTTCGTGGTGCGCCACGCCGAGACCGGCTCGACCGCCACGGATCCACCGCTCGACGATGCCGGCACGATCCGAGCGCAGGCGCTCGCCGCGGAGCTCGCCGACGACAACATCGGGCTCGTGCTGGCGAGCCAGTTCATCCGCACGCAGCTGACCGGCAAGCCCACCGCGGATGCCGCCGGCATCGCGGTCACCGTGCACGAGGTCGGCAACAACGCGCTGACCTATGGCGAGCAGCTCGAGACCATGGTGCGCGCGGCGAATGTCGGCGCGGCGCTGATCGTCGGCCACTCGAACACCGTGCCGCAGACCGTCAAGGCGTTCACCGGCACCGACGTCGACCCGATCGACGAGACCGAGTTCGATCGGCTGTTCACGATCACGGTGCGCGGCCCGGATGCCGACGTGGTCGAGAGTACGTACTAGGCCTGTGCGGTGGCGAGGTTCGGAGCGGCTTCGGCTGCGACCTTGCCCCAGCGCGTCGGACCGGCGCGGCGCTCGACCTCGTCCTTGAGCTCCGGGGATAGCCCCAGCGCGAACGCGACCTCGGCGACCAGGAACAGCGGGCCGTCGAGCAGGCCCTTGATGTCGTCGAGGAACGCTGGCTTGCGACCCTCGAAGTAGTGCCCGAGGAACTGCAGCGCCCAGCCGCCGACGAACAGCGTGGCCGTGGTGCCGGCCCAGATCGGGAGTGGCATCGAGCCGATGATCGACCCGATCGCCGCGGTGGATCCGAGCACCGCACCCATCGCCGCCCCGTACGTCGGGTCGAGCGCCCGGTAGTATTTGGTGGCGAGCGCGGTGGCACCGACGGCGAGGTTCAGCGGGCCGATGCCGATCTTCGCGAGGGCGCCCTGGGTCCCGACGAGGATCATCGGGATGCCGACGAAGTGGGTGGCGATGTTGCGCTTGTCGCGGTGGTACTCCGCGTACGACGCGAGGCGATCGACGAGGGACTTCATGCCCCGAGGATACGCCTCCTGATTTAAGCTGGCGCGGGGGAATCATGTCGAAAGCCGTCAAGACGAAGACCAAGACCAAGACCAAGCCCAAGGCCACCGCGAAGGCCGACGTGCCGGCACCGAAGGCGCGTGCCTCGACCAAGCTATCCGTGAGCGGCAAGACCGTGGTGCTCACCGGCACGGTGACCGGGATGGAGCGCAAGGACGTCGAGGCGAAGCTCGCGAGCCTCGGTGCGCGGTGCACGAGCTCGGTGTCGAAGAAGACCGACTACGTGTTCGCGATGGCCGACGCCGGCTCGAAGAAGGCGGATGCGGAGCGGCTCGGCATCCCGGTGCTCACCGAGACGGTGCTGTTCTCGCTGATCGGCTCGCCGGGCAAGCCCAAGGCGGCGATGAAGAAGCCGGTCACCGAGGAGGCGAAGGAGAAGGTGGCCGAGCGCAAGCCGGATCTCGACGAGGGGTTCGCCGGCAAGGTCGTCGTCATCACCGGCACGCTGTCACAGCAGCGCTCCGATATCGCGGCGATGCTCGAGGCCGCGGGTGCCAAGGTCACCGGCTCGGTGTCGGCGAACACGCACTACCTGATCACGGGAGCCGGCGTCGGCGCGAGCAAGCTGACCAAGGCCACGTCGCTCGGCGTCACGATCATCGACGAGCCGACGATGAACGAGATGCTCGAAGGCTAGCGTCTCTTCGCCGCGCGCAGGCGAGCGAGGTTGTCCTGCGTCGACCTGAGGTAGGAGTCGAAGGAGGAGCCCTGCTTCTTGAAGTGCGCGAGGAGCTGCTGGTTGACCTCGATCGCCTTGTCGAGCTTGCCGAGCTCCTCGTAGATCTGGGCGAGGCTCTCGTACAGGAACTGGTTCGTGACCTCGGTCTTCTTGTAGCCCTTGAGACACACGGCGAGCGCCTTGGCCAGTTGCTTCCGCTGGCGATAGAAGTCGGCGACGGTGTTGAACGAGTAGAAGTCGACGTAGGTCTCCTTCAGCCGGAACGCGAGGAACGCGTCGATCGCGGCGTCGGCATCGGCCTCGCGCTTGCCGTCGTAGAGGAGCTTCGCGAGCGCGAGCACCGGATTCGGATACGCCGGTGCCGCCGCCGCACCCTGCCGCAGCACGCGCTCGGCATCGGCGACGCGATTGACCGCGACGAGGCTGGTCGCCCACGCGACCGCGACGTTCGCGAGGCTGTACCCGGCGTCCTTCTTCTTCCACTTCGGCGACACGCGGTCGAGCATGGCGACGGCGAGCGCGTGGTCGTTCACGCGCTGGGCGACATCGAGGTAGAGGTGGACCGCGTCGTAGTTCTCGGGATCCTTCGCGAGCATCGCCTCGAGCAGCCGGAGCGCCGCCGAGGCCTGGCCGTCCTGCCTGGCCAGCGAGCGCGCGCGATTGAGCTGGCGCTCGGGATCGTCGGGGATGTTGGTGACCATCACCACCGTGGCGGTGCCGTCCTTGAACGCGATCTGCACCTTGTTCTCGTCGAACAGCGTCGCGAAGCCGCTCTTGCCGTCCTTCGCGAACGACCACTCGAGCGGCGTCTTGCGCCACCAGATCGACGACACCGAGTGATCCGCGGCATCGACCACCGATTGACCGACGAGCTGGACCAGCGTCTTCTTCCAGCGCAGCTTGCCGTCGCGCTCGTAGAGGTGAGCGACGTCGCCGTGCCCGAGGCGGTGCCACTGATCGAGCGTGAGCAGCGTGCCGTCGTCGAGCAGCACGGAGTCGACGGGCGCCCACCGGGTCTGGAGCTCGAACGTCGTCGCCGGGCCGCCGACCGGACCGATCGACGCGCGGGCCAGCGGCGACTTCGAGCCGTCGGCAGGCGTGATCACCGCGACCCACTTCTTGTTCGGGGATGTCAGCGTCTTGGTGGTCGGAGAGACCCACTGATCGGCGCGCGCGGGCAGGGCGATCGCGAGCACGAGCATGACGAACAGCATCCGCACGCGTCGATGATGACGCGGATCGGAGGTCAGTGCTCGGTCAACTTCGGGATCCGCCGCGGCGTCCCGGGCTCGCTCCCCTTGGCCACCTGAGCGCTCGACGATCTCCCGAGCTTCGCGGGATCGGAGGGCTCGACCTCGGTGGGAGCTTGCTTGACCAGCTGGGCGTAGCGCGATCGGTAGCGCTTCTCCGCGATCGCGAGCTCTTCGGCGCGCTTCTCGCCGTGGATGACCTCGTGCTCGAGCCGGATCACCTGGGTCCGCGCGTTGACCAGCTCGCGCAGGATCCGGGTGTCGCGGATCTTGCGCTGCGCGTGGGAGTCGCCGACGGCTTCGAGCCGGACCGCGCGAAACGCCTCGGCGATGAAGTCGGCGCCCTGGTTCGCCCGATGCTCGCTCGGCAGCCCGGCGATGAAGCCGGGGTTGCGCGCATCGACATCTTGCGGCGTCACCAGCTCCGCCGACGGCAGGGTCACCAGGTCCGCGAAGCTGACGCCGGTCATCTCGATCCCGTCGACGGTGTACGTCCATCGCAGCATGTAGCCGGCGAGCCCGCGATGTCGGCCGGTGTCGCTGAGGTTGTCGCGCCTCGACACCCACGCGGGATCGGCGGCGATCGAGATCCGACACCCGACGATCGTGGCGGCGCCGGCGTAGCGATGGATCAGCGGATGCTTCAGGGACAGCGTGGTGCCGGCGACCGCGGTGACCTCGATCCATTCGCGCTCGCCTTCCGGCCTGGCCATCAGGTAGCGGCCGCGAGCCACGATGCCCTCGGCGTTCGCGACCCGGATCGAATGGCTGCCGCGATACGCGTCGCCCTCGAGCACGGTGTCGACCGGGTCGACGCGGCACTCGCCGGTCGTTGCCTCGACGCGCAGCCCGGCGCACAGCACCACCAGGCTCGGAGCCGGTGTCGAGGCAGGACGACCGTCGGGCGCGTCGAAGTGAAACGACTGCCCGGGGCGATCGAGAACGAGCTCTTGATGCTGCACGGCCTGGCTGACGCGTCGGCAGGACGCTTACCCACCAGTCTAAACGGCCAACGAGGGACAGTCTCCACTTGTGCCACTTCGCTATCGCAACTTGCCGAAATCAGGCATCCCAACGGGGACAGTGTTGAATTGCGTCGGGTGGGGGCGTGTTACCTCCGCAAGCCAGCGGCGATCTCGTCTCCGTCGACAAGTGGAGTCTGTCCCCGAGCGCGGAAGCGATCTCGAACGGTTGCGTGCCCTAAGTGGCACAAGTGGAGACTGTCCCTCAGAAGCTTACAACGCGAACACCACGCCAAACCCGAATGCAAACGCGCAGATCATCACCAGCGCGATCACGAGCGCGAGTCTGATCCTGCTCCCGCCCATCGGCGCGGTACCCGAGCGGGGGCGCGGCACGAGCGGTTCCGCCACGGCGGGGAGCGACAGCCGCATCTCGATCAGCTCGTAGGGCTCGCTGGTCTCGAGCTTCGCGATCGGGCCCGAGTCGAGCGCGAACGGTAACGTGTCGTCGATCGGCGCGACCTTCGAGAGATCGAGCTCGACACGCTCGACCTCGGAGACATCGATCTCGACGCTCGCGTACGGCTCGAACGGTACGGTGGCATCCTCGATGCGCACGAACGGTGTGGTGACGGCTTCGGGAGGAGGCTTGAACTTTCGCGTCTTCGCGAGGTCGGATGGCAGCTGGCGGTGGTGCATTCGTCGCTCACAGGTCCAGACGGGGTTGGGAAGCGTTCGTCGCGTTCCGGCGTAGTGCGCCGAGCTCGTGATTCCGGCGGGTTGGGCGATCGGCGG
Organism: Pseudomonadota bacterium; assembly: GCA_023430775.1. Taxonomy (GTDB): domain Bacteria; phylum Myxococcota_A; class Polyangia; order Haliangiales; family Haliangiaceae; genus JABFXX01. The sequence continues at coordinate 7,402 of JAEYYY010000567.1, read as the reverse complement.
ACGTTTTCACGCGGTGATGGCGATCTGACGCGTAGCTTCCGCGCGTGGACGCTGCGCTCGATCGGCTCGCTCGCGATTCGCGGGCGCAGCTCGTGGCGGGAGAGCTACGCGGCGCGGCGCTCGACCGCTTGCTGCGCTCGGTGCCAGCGCTCGATCTCGATCCGTTCGTCGACCAGCTGCTCGCGATCGATCCGCCGCCGCCCGATGTCGCTCTCCCGGCGGGCGCGGTGCCGTACCTGCCGTGCGGCGCCGGCGAGATCCTGGCGTTCGCTCGCGACCTCGCGCTCGGTCCTGCCGACACGGTGATCGATCTCGGAGCCGGGCTCGGTCGCGTGGTGTTCCTCGTCCACCTGCTGTGCGGCGCGAAGGCGATCGGGATCGAGATCCAGGACCAGCTGATCGCGCGTGCGAGGCAGACCCGAGACGAGCTACGCGCGGGCGTCGAGCTGGTGCACGGCAGCTTCGTCGACCTCGAGCTCGATGGCTCCGCGGTGTTCATGCACGCGCCGTGTAATGGAGCGATGCTCGCGCGCGTGCTCGATCGAGTGGCCGCGCTGGCGCGTCGCCGGAGCATCGCCGTGGGCACGGTCGGCTTCGATCTCGACGTGCCGTGGCTCGCGGCCGTGCCGTCCTCGCGTCCCGCGCTCGCGCTGTATCGATCGTGATCGTGTCTTCGAATCGTAACGTGCGTGTCGCAGTTCCGAACGGGTTCGGCGCGATCGCGGTCACCGCCTGTAACCATCTCGTGGCAGCGCGAGAGCGTGATTGCGCGATCGCGACGCGAACGGGCAGAACGGCGGCATGCAGCGCTCTGTCGCGACGCTCGCGTTCGTGGGTGCACTGGTCGGCGATCTCGCCGCCACCGCCGCGGACACCACCTCCGAGAATCTCGCGAAGTACCACCGGCTTCGCGATCGCCTGGTGACCGAGTTCACCGTCGTCGGTGCGGGCCAGGGCGAGAGCCAGCCGTGCCCCGAGCGGATGGACAACATCGGCCTCATGAAGTGGGGCGACGGCACGATCGCGCTCGGCTTCTATCTCGGCGTGCTCGCCACCGAGCACTTCATGCTGTCGCATCCGAATCGCTATCCAGGTGCGGAGGGAGGCGATCCGGACCGGCTGACCCGGACGCGCGACGAGCTCTATCACGCGCTGCTCGCGCTCGATCGCCTCGACGATCAGGCGGACCTGGCATTCCCCACGCCATGCTCGCAGGCGCCGTCGCGCAACGGCTTCTTCCTGCGCGACGACGTGCCCGAGAACTTCCACACCCACTTCCCGGGCATCTCGACGATCCAGTCGGACTTCATCGATCCGACGCTGACCAACAAGGAAGAGAGTCAGGACCAGGTCTATCACGTGCAACACGGGCTCGCGCTCGTCGTCGCGCTGGTGCCCGACGGCGTCACCGTGCAGGGCAAGGCGCTGCGCGGCTGGGCGATCGAGCAAGCGACGCGGATCACCCAGCACTTCGCGAAGGGCGACTGGATCATTCGCAACCCGGCGTGCGGCGGGCGCGCGGTCAATCGCGGCGAGAACGCGATTGGCTTCTCGTACGGCGAGACCCTGGCGGCGGCGTACGTCACCGACGGTGCGTTCGCGCCGACCACGGCCTCGCTGTGGTCGACGATCTGGAACACGCTGCGCAGCACCTCGAACCCGACCTACAACGACGAGGACAACCTCCACATGGCGCTGTCGATCATGGCGGTCGGCGATGGCTACGGCCTCGAGACGGCGCAGGTGCTGGCCGAGCTGTCGGCGACCCAGGACTGGCCGCTGTATCCAGCGATGCATCGCGTGCTGCACCCCGACAACGACGGGTTCTGCGCGACGTCGCCGGGGATCAACCCGCGGATCCGCGAGATGCTCGACGAGCTGCCCGCGGATGGCGAGCCCGCGTGCCCGGGACCCGCAGGGCCGGCACCGCACGGCTTCACCACGCACAACCGCTTCATCCGCGGCAAGTCGCAGGCGTACGTCGGCCCGAACGGCTGCGAGGGCATCCGCTATCACGGCCTCGACTACATGCTGCTGCACAACCTCTACGCGATCGCGACGCCGCTGACCTGGAACGGCGATCCGGACGCCGATCCGTGCGCGGCGCTGCCGCCGGATCCCGAGCCGGGCGACGACGCCGGGCCGGGGCAGGGTGGCGACGCGGGTCCCGGTGGTGACCCCGATGATCCCGCGGCGGCAGGCGGTTGCTGCGCTGCCGGCGGCGAGCCGTCCAGCCTGCTGTGGGCCCTCGGATGGTTGCTGATCCGGCGCCGGCGCTGAGGTCGCCAACACTTTCGTGGTCCGCGGCATGCTTCCCGTGTGACCCCCGAAACCGTGATGAACGAGCTGGCCGGCCTCCAGGCGCTGGCTCGCTCGCTCGCGCACGGTGACTCGGATGCCGACGATCTGATCCAGGACACCGCGGTCACCGCGATCTCCCGGCCGCCCGATGCCGAGCGGCCGGTCAAGCCGTGGCTCGTCACCGTGCTGCTCAATCGCTGGCGGATGGATCGGCGTGGTCGCACGCGCCGGCAGGCCCGCGAGCAAGCGATCGAGCTCGCGCCGGCTGCGGCCGAAGCACCGCCCGACGCGATCGATCGCGCGCGGATGCTCGAGAAGCTGGCGAGCGCGCTGGTCGAGCTCGACGAGCCGTACCGCAAGGTCGTGATCGGGCGCTATCTCGATGGCAAGACCGCCGCGCAGCTCGCACGCGAGCTCGGCATCCCCGCCGCGACGGTGCGATGGCGGCTCAAGACCGGCCTCGATCGGCTGCGGTCGGCGCTCGATGCGCGATCGCCCCGCTGGCGCGTGTTGATTCCCGTGATGCAAGGAGCTGTCGTCGTGAAGGCCAAGACCGCAACGCTCTCGATCCTCATCCTGCTGCTGTTGATCGGCGCAGGTGTCTTCGGCTACTCGCGGTTCCGCTCGCAACCGGAACCCGAGGAGGTGGCGGCATCGACATCGACCAGAGGCAGCGCGCTCCTGCCGAAGGTGTCGGGGCAGCCGGCGGGGCAGGGCGAGCCCGCGATCGTGGTCGACGATCCGTTGCCAGGACAGGGGCGCGTCGTCGTCGATCCGATCGCGGAAGGTGGAGCGATCGGTGGTCGCGTGATCAACTGGTCGACCGGAGAGGGTGTGAGCGGCGCGGAGCTGACGTTCCTGTCGCCCGCGGGTGCGGTCTCGGTGCGGAGCAAGGACAAGGGGGTGTTCGAGCTGGGAGCGGAGCAGCCGGGCGCGTACTCGCTGACCACGATCGTCGCCTCGGGCTTCTTGCCGTACGCACCGGAGCTCTCCCACTCGCCGGTGCGGATCATGCTGCTGAAGAAGCAGGCGGTCCGCGGCATCACGTTGTTCGTGTTCCCCGCGCTCGATTACCGGGGTGTCGTCGTCGACGCACAGGGTGCACCGGTCGCGGGCGCGAAGGTCAAGCTCGCGGATCCGGCGGGCGAGCAGACGCTGATCAAGCTGGCGACCGAATGGACCACGGACTCGAAGGGGCAGTTCACGTTCAACGCACCCGACTTCGGCGTGTTCGAGGCGAGCAAGGGCAAGCAGCGCGGCTGGTCGATCCTCGATGGCAACGCGATGACCACGCACGAGATGAAGATCGTGATCGGCGACGCGCCCGCGCGCGACTCGACGATCAAGGGCAAGACGGTCGACACCGCAGGACAGCCGATCGCGGGCGTGCTGGTGACGGCGGTGCCCGCGGTGGCCAAGGGCGACGAGACGCCGCGCGCGACGGTGTTCGCGACCAGCGAGGCCGACGGCAGCTTCACGCTCGACGAGCTCGACAGGATTCCGTACACGCTGATCGCGGAGGTCGACGATCACGCGACCGCGCGCAAGGAGAAGGTGCCGGCGGGGACGCAGAACCTGATGCTGGCGATCGACCGCGGGCTCCAGCTCGCCGGCTCGGTGCACGATCCCGATGACAAGCCGATCGCCGCGTTCACGCTGCTGGTCACCAGGCGCGAAGGGTTGATTCGCGAGCTCGTGCACACGCGCACGGTGATCGATCCGACCGGCAAGTTCTCGGTGCGCGTGCCGAAGGGTGATTACGAGCTGCTGGTGTCGTCGAGCGGCTGGGCGCCGAGCGCACCGGTCAAGGCCTCGGCGGGCGCCACCGACGTCGCCATCGAGCTATCGCGCGGCGCCACGCTCGCCGGTCGGGTGTTCGATGCCAAGACGCGCGAGCCGATCCCGTACGCGCGCGTGCAGCGCGAGGGCGGTGGCGGCGGGGCGAGTGCCTTGCCGGTGAACGCCGGCACCGTGACGCGCACCGACGGCACGTTCGAGCTGACGGGCATCCCGCCCGGACCGTTCACGATCTCGATCGGTGCCGGCAATCATCATCCGAAGCTGGAGGCCGGCCTGGTCGCCGCCGATGGGGGCTCGCTCGGGCCGCTCGAGATTCCGCTCGCCCCACTCGCCGAGGGCGAGCAACCGAAGATCGAGCTGGTCGGCATCGGCGTCAAGCTGTCGGTCGATGGCGAGGCGCTACTCGTCGAGCTGGTGGTGCCGGCGAGCGGTGCCGAGGCGGCGGGCATCGTCGCGGGCGATCACATCGTCGCCATCGACGGTATCCCGGTGACGACGACGGGCATGGATGGTGCGGTGTCGCGGATCCGCGGGGTCGCCGGCACCAAGCTGTCGGTGACGGTGCTGCGCGATGGCAAGCAGACGCAGCTCGTCGTCGAGCGAAAGCCCCTGCGGTTCTGATCATGCGGATCGCTTTCCTTCTCCTGTTCGCCTGCGGGTCATCGGTGCCAGTGTCGCTAGCGGTCGGGCCGCGCGTGGTGTTGCACGAGGATGACGTCGAGAACGCCTATCCGAGGCTGTCGAGAGACGGTCGCGAGATCCTCTATCAATCGAATCGCACGGGCAGCTGGCAGGTCTACGTGCTCGACCTCGCGTCGAACACCTCGCGCGCGTTGACCACGCAGGGCAACAACAACCTGCCGGACTGGAGCCCCGATGGTCAGCGCATCGCGTTCGTCAGCGATCGCGACGGCAACGAGGAGATCTATGTCAGCGCGCGCGACGGTAGCGAGCCGCGACGGCTGACCGATCATCCGGACCGCGACCTCCATCCGTACTGGAGCCCCGACGGCAAGACGCTGCTCTACAACTCGCTGCGCGACGGCGCGTTCGACGTGTTCGAGATCGAGGTCGCCACCGGGACGCAGCGCAGGCTGACGACGACGCCGCAGAGCGAGACCTGCGCGCGCTACGCGCCGGATGGCAAGCGCATCGTGATGCTGCGCAACGATACGACCATGGACGACGTGATCCTCGTCGACGGCGACGAGAAGAACCTGACGGCGACGCCGCAGATCCGCGATGGCTGGCCGATGTTCGGGCCGGATGGCTGGATCTACTTCGCCGGCATGGATACCGGCGACTTCGCGATCTACCGGATCAAGCCCGGCGGCCCGAAGGAGAAGCTGACCTCGCCGGCGAAGGGCGAGGAGGACGCGCGCCCGTTCATCTCCGCCGATGGAAAGCGGCTGATCTTCAACCGGAAGCGAGGGAAGACGATCGACATCCTCGAGCTGGCGCTCGGCTAGCGAGCGGGACGATCCTTGTAGAGCTCGCGGATCAGTGCCGTGCGCATGTAGTGCGCCCAGAACGGATACTGGACCGCGCGCGGCAGGTGCCGGTCGTCGATCGGGACGCTCCGGCTCGCATCGAGCCACGGGTCGTCGTTCTCGTCGACGGTCTCGAAGTCGTCGATCCGGATCTTCGGGATCGCGAGCTGGTAACTGCGCTGATCGACCCAACCGTTGCGGAAGAAGTCGAACATCAGATGGTGGGTTGCCGGCGTGGCCTCCCACAAGATCGGCGGCACCAGCGGTTGCAGCACGTCGAGCCGGCAATCGATGTCGACGTAGTTGCGTGGGCTCGACAGACAGTTCCAGCAGGCGGCGAAGTTGACGGGCGCGAGCCGCTCGCTCGACAGCACGTGGATCTGGTTGCCGGCGATCTGGAACCGCGATGGATCGAGGAGCACCTGCTGCCCCAGCATCACGATCGGCGCAGGATCGATCCGCGCGCGGCAGAACGTCTGGGCGCGGAGATAGAGCTCGACGACCTCGTCGGAGCGCGTCGCGATCCACGTCAGGCTGGCATGTCCCGGGCAGCACGACCCGAGGCGCTCCGCTGGCAGGAACAGCGCGTCCTTGTCGAGCGCCGGCAGGAGCTGCGGTTGCGGGAGCGCGGCGACGAACCCTTCGGGATCGATGTCGCGGACGACCTCGGAGCGCGCCAGGGTGCGAAACGCGGCGCCATCGAGCTGGCAGTTGAAGTAATCGAGCAGCGTGATCGCGGCGCAGTCGGCGAGTGGCAGCGCGCGAGGGAACCAGAAGTCGTAGCCGTTGGCGAGCCAGTGGATGCCGGCGAACTGCTTGTGGAGATACGGCTCCGCCGGCGGCGGCAACACGCGGCTCCAGTGCGCGGCCGCGACGGCGTTGTACGCGCGGTCGGCATCGCGGGCGAGCTCGGCATCGCGAATGCTCTCGCCGGTGAGGTAGCAGGCCTTCGAGAACAACGCGGCGATCCGTGGATCAGACGCGACCTCGACGCCCTCGAAGATCAGCTCGCTGCGAAGGAACACCTTCCGGGTGTCCGCGTAGGCGGCGCCCGCGTGCTCGTACGCCTGGTGGAACACGAAGCACTGCATCGCCTCGATCGTGTCGATCGCGAGGTTCTCGATCTGCAGCGCGGGTGAGGCCGATCCGCCGGTGAGATAGATCAGCAGCGTGAACTGCGAGATCTGGTCGCGCGCGGCGTCGTGATAGGGCGTGTCGAGGTGAGGCTGGAATGGCTCGTCGCCGGGCTCGAAGCGATTGCAGCGAAACACCGGGTTGACGTGCGAGAAGCCGGGCAGGTCGGGCAGTGCGGTCTTGATCGCGCGCGTCAGGGACTCGGCGAGCGCCGCCGCATGGAAGATGTATCGCTTGCCGCCGCGCGTGCCCTTGTTGAGCGGCTCGGTGTAGAGCGGCAGGTCGTCGAACGCGGGTAGCTCGCCGCGCAGCGTGAAGCGATGCACCTCGTGGGCGAGCTCGACGTGATCGGCCAGCGCGAGGTCGGGAGCCGAGATCAGGCGATCGAGCGGGAGGATGTTCTCGTAGGTGCGGAACGTCCACTCGTCGGGATCGACGTACACCACGATGAAGCCGGGCATGTCGGGGACGCGCGCGCAGTCCTTGGTGAACGTGCGCGACAGCGAGCGCTTGTCGAGGATGCGCGGCGCCGTGAAGCGCTCGGTGCGCTGAGGTGACAGCGTCAAGCCGGCGGCGAGCTTGGCTGGCACCCGCGCGGACGAGCGCGGACCGGCGAGGGCGCGGTCGCCGTAGCTGATCAAGCGATCGACGCTCGGTGCAAGCACCGCGGGATCGAG
>JAEYYY010000549.1 GCA_023430775.1 Pseudomonadota bacterium | reverse complement strand
GAACAGCACCGGGTCGCCACCCATGTTCGGGTCGAAGATGCCGATGTGCGCGAAGCGCTCGACGGCGAGCAGACCGACGGTGATACCGAGCACCGGCGTCGCGAGCACCTGCATGATCGCGGTCGCGTAGATCGCCCAGATGTTGAGCGGCATCTGGAACCACGTCATGCCCTGCGGCCGGAACTTGTGGATCGTGACGAGGAAGTTGAGCCCCGTGAAGATCGACGAGAAGCCGAGCAAGAACACGCCGATCACGGACAGCAAGACCGGTGTCGGTGATTGCAGCGAGTACGGCGTGTAGAGCGTCCAGCCGGTGTCGAGACCACCGAACGGAATCGCGATCACGAGGAACAGCGCGCCGCTGATCCACAGATAGAACGACGCCAGGTTGAGCTTGGGGAACGCGACGTCGGGCGCACCTAGCTGGATCGGCATGATGATGTTGCCGAGCGCAGCGGGAATGCCGGGGATGATGACGAGGAACACCATCACCGCGCCGTGCAGCGTGAAGAACTTGTTGTAGGTGTCGGGGTCGACGATCGTCTTGCCCGCCGACCACAGCTCGGTGCGGACGAGCAGTGCGAAGGCACCGCCGACCAGCAGCGAGATCAGGATGCCCGTCAGGTACATCACGCCGATCCGCTTGTGATCGAGCGTGACGAGCCAGCCCTTGATGCGCGTACCGAGGGGCTTGCCCTTGTGGAGGCTCAGATAGTCGGGCTCGTTGATCGGCCCGTCGTTGCGTTCAGTTCTGGTGGCCATGGCGTCTCCCCCTTAGTTCCCGAGGGACTTGATGTAGGCGATGAGTCCTTCGATCTCGATTTCCTTCAGCTGTCCTTCGAAGGACGGCATGGTGCCGGCCGCGAAGCCACTCGCGGTCTTGGCATTGGGAGTCAGGATCGATTCGCGGATGTAGTTCTCGTCGACCGTCACCGAGCCTCTGTCGGTCGCGCGCTCGGTTCCGAACGAGCCCTTGAAGGTCGGGCCGATGCGCGCCGAACCGTCGACGGTGTGGCAGTTCACGCAGCCCTTCTTGTTGTAGACGACCTTGCCGATGTCCTCGGGACGGGCATTCGGATCTGCCGGTTTCACGTCCTCGAGGTACTTGAGGTAGTCCTCCATCGTCTTGTGCACGACGACGACCGCGCGGCGGTTGCACTTGCCGGTGTCCTTGTCCTGGTCCTTGCACGCCATCTGCGAGTGATAGGTGCCGCAGTACTCGGCGCAGGTCAGGCGGTAGGTGCCGGGCTTGGTCGGGAAGAACCACGCGTACGTGTAGCGACGCGGGATGATGTCCTGCTTGACGCGCATCGCCGGCGCGTAGAACGCGTGCAGCACGTCGGTCGACGTCATGACGAGACGGATTGGCTGGTTGACCGGCACGTGCAGATCGGAGTCCTGGCCGCCGTTCGGGTGCGTGAAGCTCCAGTTCCACTTCGACGCGATCACCTGGACCTCGATCGCCTTGGTCGGCGGCGTGACGACTTTGATGTACGTGCGCCAGCCGTAATAGAACAGGAACACGGTGATGATCGTCGGGATCACGGTCCACGTGATCTCCATCGCGTCGTGGTGCGCCGGCGACGGCTGCGCCTTGTGCCCCGGACGATGGCGGTACTTCCAGACCAGGTAGATGACGGCGATCGTGATGCCGAAGAAGAACACCGCCGAGAGCGCGAGCACGCCGTAGTACATCTGGTCGGTCGAGTCGGCCTCGAGGTTGACCGACTTCGGCATCCAGAAGTTGCCGTCCTCGTCGATCGGATGGTTCGCCGCGATCTCCCAGAACTTGAGCGGCGCTGCCGCCGCGCTGCCACCGGCAGGAGCCGGAGCGGGTTCACCGGCCGGAGCCGGAGCTCCCGTCGGGGCGGGTGTCGGTTGTGCCACGGCCGACGGCGAGCCGAAGATCGCGAAAGCGACCCCCAGCGTCAGCGACCCCGTGACGATGATCAGGGCTGCGTACCGATAGAACGACTTCATGTCACCTCCCCGGTCTTGTGACGACGCCGGTGGATGATTTGGAGAATCCCGAAACCTGCGAGAAGCGCGATGGCACTTGCCGCCCCGATCCGCAGCGCGAGAACACCAACACGCGAGTGATCCGACGCGCTGGGGTCCCAGTGATAGCAACGAAGCATGAACCCGGTGGCCGTCGCCGGCTCGGCGAGACCTGCCTTGTAGATCGACTCCGCGAGCACGCGGTCCTCGACCTGGATGCCGTAGACGTAGCGCGTGATCGCGCCCGCCGTGGAGACGAAGATGAACGCCGCGGGGTGCGCCCACTCGCCGCGATCCTCGAGGTACGCGTAGCCGAAGCCAACCGCGTCGGCGACGCGCTTGATCTCCGCAGCCTCACCCGTGAGGAACGTCCAGCCGCTCGCGCGCTTCGCGAGCACGTCCTTGTCGGTCTCCTTCGACAGCTCGGCGACGCGCTCGAGATAGCGACCGCGCATGCGGCCGAGCTTGAGCAGCGACTCGTTCGGCTCGAGCGAGATCGTGACGATCCGGTAGTGCTCGCCGAGCGCGAACGCGAGCTCGTTCTCGGAGCCCGCGACCGGGCCACGCTTCAGCGCCCCCGGCATCGCCGCCGTCAGCCCGTTGAGCTGCTGGCTGCACAGCATCGGGCAGTCGGCGTAGTTGAACGTCAGGATGACCGGCAGATCGCCGGTGACCACCTCGCGCAGCGTGACCTGCTTGCCCTCGGTGGTCGTGAACTTCGCATCGAGCGGCAGCCTCGCACCGAGGTGCTCGGTCACCGTGGCCGCGGTGCCCTTGAAGGTGGGCGGCGGCGGCATGATCGTCTCGCCCGCCGACGGCCCGTGATCGACCGGCTCGGCTCCCGCGGTCTGGGCGACCGCGAGGGCTCCGGCAATCAGTGCGAGGGCGACGTTGCGAGACATGATCATGCGTTACGGCTTGGCGGGAGCTCCCGCGCTGCCTTGGCCGGCCGTGCCGGGATTGTCGCGAGTGCCTGCCGGGCGATTCGGCAGGGCTCCGCCACCGGGACCAGTACCACCCGTCGGCGTCGCCGGCACGTCGCCAGAGCCAGCACCTGTCGGTGCGGGCGTCGGCGCAGGCGCCGGTGCGTTGTCGGGCTGCCCCCAACCCGGGCACGGCGGCTTGTCGTCGGCTTTCGGACGACCGAAGTCGGGGAGCACAGTGCGGCACTTCGCCGCGCCGAACGCCGGCACCAGCAGCGCCGGATCCTTCTTCGAGTCGTCGACGATCTTCTGCATCGCCGCGTTGATCGGGATCCGGTACGTCTGGACCTCGGCCACCGACTTCGGCGGGGCATTCGGCGTCGAGCTCCGCGTGATGTTGCCGGTCTGCTCGGCGCGGATCGCCTTGGCCTGCGTGTCCTGACCGCCGTAGTCGGCCATCGTCTGAATCTCCGACGTGTCGTTCATGTAGAACGCCTGCAGCGCGACGATCGTGACGTACACGAGCACGGCGCTACAGATGCCGACGACCACGATGCCGATCGTGTTGATCTTGTCTGCGGTTCGCTTGGGTCCAGACATCACATGACCTCGTGGGAGAGCGACAGACCGAGGGTCGGATCCTTGGTCGGGATCAGATTGCCCTTGAGCTGACGACCGATGCCGAAGATCAGCACGCCGACAAGACCGATCCACACGGTGATGTCGACGGGCGAGAACCCGACGTGATGGGTGGCGATGTTGCCGTTCAGCGGACCGGCGTTGATCACCGCCGTGCCCTGCCCGACCTCGAGCCAGTCGTACGACGGCATCACGTTCCAGTAGAGATCGAGCCAGTGGAACACCAGCTGCCAGACAGCGAAGAACACGAGTGACGGCACGATGCGTTTCGTCCAGCGAGACAGCAAGAAGACGAACGGGAACGCCCAGAACCCGACGAGCATCGCGATGCTCACCCACTGCCACTCACCGAACAATCGGTATTTGTACCAGTGCGTCTCCTCCGGCATGTTGCCGTACCACTGCAGCATGAACTGCGAGAAAGCCGTATAGGCCCAGAAGAACGTGAAGGCGAACATCCACTTGCCGATGTCGTGGTAGTGGTCCGGGCCGATCGACCGCGTCAGGCGGCCGGTGCGCTGGATGCCGAGCACCATCAGCGCGAGTGCGGCGAACCCGCCGACGCACGCGCTGCCCCAGAAGTTGACGCCATAGATGGTCGAGAACCACTTCGGCGCCATCGACATCAGGACGTCGAACGCGATCGCGCAGGTCACGAGCGAGAACACGATCATCGCCGGACCCGACGCGATGCGCAGCGTCTCGGAGATCTTGGGGTCACCGCTCTCGTCCTGCTCGCGCGACTTCTTCGCGAAGTAGCCGGCCATCGCCGAGAACACGATCCCGTAGATCACGTAGCGAGCGGCGAAGAAGCCGGGCGACAGCCAGCCGAGCTTGTGGTGCAGGTGGTGGTTGAGGACCGCATCGTGCGCATCCGGGTGCGCCCAGTAGTAGAGGTCCTGGTAGCCGGCGAGCAGCGGGATGATGAAGCCGAGACCGGCGATGAACACCACCGGGAACGCGCAGCTCATCGCCTCCGCGATCCGGCGCACCGCCGTGGCCCAGCGACCGCGCACCAGGTGGTGCAGCATCACCAGCCACAGCATGCCGACGCAGATCGAGAAGATGTACGACCACCCGATCACGTAGGCGTGGAAGAACCGCGCCCACTTGCTGTGGTGGCCGCTGTTCGGATCTGCGCTGCCCGCGATCGTCAACACGAGCGAGATGCCGAGGAAGACGACCGCGATGCCGAGACCGGCCTTGGCCATCTGCGAGCCGAGCTTCCCCGCCTTGTATTTCTCTTCGGGGTGCAGGGACTTGGTGAGAACGCTCATTGTGCACCTCCGGCATCGGAGCCAGAACCAGATCCTGGCGGAGCGATCGCCGGCGCTTGCGGCGCCGGCATGTCGCGCAGGTCAGCCTGCGGGACGTCGTTCTGCAGCGAGTTGGCGGAGCGCTCGAGGGCGCGCACGTAGCTGACGATCGCCCAGCGGTCGCGCGGCGGAATCTGCTGCGCGTAGCCCGACATCGTCGCGTAGCCGTTGCTGATCGTGTTGAACAGCTGGCCGTTCGGCATCCGCACCACGTGACCACCCGGCTCCCACGGTGGGGCGACCAGGTTGCGCACCGCCCAGTCGAGGCCGCCGGCCTTCAGGCGCTGGCGGATCGGACCTTCACCGCGGCCATCGTAGCCGTGGCACGGCGCGCAGTAGATGTTGTAGCGGTTCTGGCCGCGCTTCACGAAGTCGAGCGTGACCTCGATGTTCTTCGGGAAGCCCTGCGTCCAGTCGCCGTTCTCCTTGCCCTTGTAGAACAGCTCGTCGGCGTCGAGCGTGCCGCGCGCCACCGTGCCGGCGATCTCGCCGCGGTTCGCACGACCATCGGCGAAGATGTCCGACGCGGCGTCGGCCTTGAACTTCGGCTGGAAGTCCATGTCCGGGAAGATGTGGATGTGCGGCGAGTCGGAGTGCGAGTTGCGCGCCTTCGCGGCGATCGCGAACGGGATCAGCGCGAACGCGGTGGACGACACGATCAGTGCCGTCACCCACTTCGGCATGTTCTTCCGCTTCGGATCGGTCTCGTAGTAGCAGCGCTCGACCTCGAGCGCGCCCGCGTCCTTGAGGAGCTGCGTCGTCTTCTCCAGATCGAAGCGCTGATCCTTGGCCTCGATGCCGAGGAGGAAGGCGTCGTCGGTGACCCGGCCGAACCGCTCGAGGCGGAAGAACGGGTGCCAGACCTGCGGCAGCTTGTTCAGGATCCACATGCCGAAGAACGACGTGAAGACCGAGAGCAAGATCGTGGTCTCGAACGCGATCGGCACGTTCGCCGGGATCGACCACTCCGGCTTACCGGAGATGTTCCACGGCCAGTTGTACGCGTTGCACCACCACTGCAGCAGCAAGCCGCCGATGGTGCCGGTGAAGCCACCGCCGAAGATGAGGAGCGGCAGGATCGTCCGCTTGATCCCCATCGCCTCGTCGATGCCGTGCACCGGGAACGGGCTGAAGCAGTCGAAGTCGGTGTAGCCGGCGTCGCGCACCTTGCGGGCGGCGGCGACCAGCTCACCGGGGGTGTCGTACTCGGCGAGGATGCCGTAGAGCTCGCCGTCGCCATTGACGACGACAGGCTCTTCGTTCTTGTCATGATCGTGGGCCATGACTCAGTGCTCCTTTCCGTGGGCCTTGCCATGACCCGCGTGGGCTTCGGGCATCGCGCCCTTGACCTCGCTGATGGCCACCACCGGCAGGTAACGGAAGAACAAGAGGAAGAGCGTGAAGAACAGACCGAGCGTGCCGACGAACAGGCCGACGTCCCACCGCGTGGGCTCGTAGTAGCTCCAGTTCGACGGCAAGAACGAGCGGGCGAGCGACGTCGCGATGATGACGAAGCGCTCGAACCACATGCCGATGTTGACGAAGATGCAGAGGACGAAGATCAGCACCGGCGAGCGGCGCACCTTCTGCGACCAGAACAGCTGCGGCACGAGCACGTTGCAGCCGACCATCGCGAAGTAGCTCCACCAGAACGGGCCGAGCGCGCGGTTGCTGAACGCGAACTGTTCGTAGATGTTGCCCGAGTACCAGGCGATGAAGAGCTCGGTCGCGTAGGCGAGACCGACCATCATGCCGGTCGCCAGCAGGATCTTGCACATCGCCTCGATGTGCGACTCCTTGATGATGTGCTGGAGGTTGAACAGATGCCGCAGCGGCAGCATCAGCGTCAGCACCATCGCGAAGCCGGAGAAGATCGCGCCGGCGACGAAGTACGGCGGGAAGATCGTGGTGTGCCAGCCGGGCAGCTGTGACGTCGCGAAGTCGAACGACACGACCGAGTGCACCGAGAACACCAGCGGCGTGGCGAGACCCGCGAGGATCAGGTACGCGCGCTCGTAGCGGTGCCAGTTGCGAGCCGAGCCGCGCCAGCCGAGCGAGAAGATGCCGTAGATGATGGCCTTGAGCTTCTGACCCTTCGCCGCGCAGCGATCGCGGAACGTCGCCAGGTCGGGAACGAGGCCCATGTACCAGAACAGGATCGACGTCGTCATGTACGTCGACACCGCGAACACGTCCCACATCAGCGGGCTGCGGAACTGCGGCCACATGTTCATGTCGTTCGGGTGCGGGATCATCCACCACGCGAACCACGGGCGACCGGTGTGCAGCAGCGGGAACAGGCCCGCGCACATGACGGCGAAGATCGTCATCGCCTCGGCGGCGCGGTTGATCGACACGCGCCAGGTCTGACGGGTCAGATAGAGGACGGCGGAGATCAGCGTGCCGGCGTGGCCGATACCGATCCACCAGACGAAGTTGGTGATGTCCCACGCCCAGCCGACGGTGTTGGAGTTACCCCACACACCGATGCCGGTCGTGACCAGCACGTAGATGCTGTAGAGACCGATCAGCAACATCAGCGACGAGATGCCGAGCGCGCCGAGCCACAGCTTGTGCGGCTTGGGAGCTTCGGCGACCCATGCGATGTCGCGAGTGACCGACCGGAACGCTTCGCGTGCCTTGCCGGGCTCGTCCATTTCATGCGCTGCTTCACTCATGGCTTAGTGCCCTCCCTTTCCGTGCTCGTCACCCTTCGGGGCCGGAGCGAGCTTGGGATGGGGGTTCTTGACGCGCGCGAGGTACTTGTTGCGCGGCTTGGTATAGACCTCGGGGAGCAAGTCGTAGTGACGCTGGTCGGCGTGCAGGCGTGACACGCGGCTGTTCGGATCGGACAGGTCGCCGAACACGATCGCCTCGGTCGGGCACGCCTGCTGGCACGCCGTCACGATGTCGCCATCGGGCAGCGGTGCATTGACCTCGCCCGGACGCTCGGTGCGGCGCACCGCCTTCGCGTGGATCTTCGCGTTCTGGATCCGCTGCACGCAGAACGTGCACTTCTCCATCACGCCGCGCATCCGCACCGTGACCTCCGGGTTGAACAGGAGGCGGCGCAGCTTGTTGCGCGCGTCGCGCCACTCCTTGTTCCAGTCGAGGAAGTTGAAGCGGCGAACCTTGTACGGGCAGTTGTTCGCGCAGTAGCGCGTGCCGATGCAGCGGTTGTAGGCCTGATCGTTCAGACCTTCATCCGAGTGCACGGTGGCGCCGACCGGGCAGACCTGCTCGCACGGCGCGTTCTCGCACTGCTGGCACGGCAGCGGCTGGTGATAGACGACCGGCTCCTCCGGGGTGCCGCCGAAGTAGCGGTCGATCCGGATCCAGTGCATCTCGCGGTTCTGCATCACCTCGGTGCGGCCGACGACCGGAACGTTGTTCTCGTTCTGGCAGGCGACCATGCACGAGTTGCAACCCGTGCAGGTCGACAGGTCGATCGCCATCGCCCACTTGTGGCCCGTGTACTCCTTCTCGCGGAACAGCGAGAGGCCGCGCCGCTTGCCGGGCTCGTTGAGCTTGTCGTCGTTCCAGTAGCTCGGGTCCTCGTGCTGCGCGATCCACGTCTTGTCGCGGGCGAGCGTGGCCGAGGTGACCTCCTTGACGAGCTCGGGCAGACGCTCCTGGAGACCTTCCGTGTTCACCGAAGGCTTGAGGCCGGTGCGGATATCCCAGTGCTCCTGCGTGCTGGCGAGCGCGTAGCTCGAACCGCCGCTGACCGACGCCGCTTGCGCGATGTCGAACGCCGTGGAGGTGCGAACCTTGTAGGTGTTCCAGCCGACGGTGCGGCTCGCACCGGTGCCACCACCGACGCGACCAGCTGCCGTCCGGCCACCACCGAGCACGAGCGCGATCGACGTCCGCGCCTGGCCGGGGATGACGTAGCAAGCGAGCTCGACGTCCTTATCACCGACCTTGACGGTGATCATCTGGTCGTTCTCGATGTTGAGCTTCTTCGCGGTCGCCGGGCCGACGAGCGCGTAGTTGTCCCACACGACCTTGGTGAGGAAGTCCGGGGTCTCCTGGAGCCACGCGTTGTTCGCGAAGCGACCGTCGTAGGAGAACGCCGAGTAGTGGTAGGTGACCTCGATCTCGTTCGGATCGCTGCCACCGCGCTGGACCGGCGTGAGCTGCTGCGGCGGCGGAATCGCGCCGACCGTGGCGACGGGCGGGGCCGGCGGCTGAGCCGCGGCCACGAAGCCGTCGTGCACGTGCTGCTTCCAGTTGCCGCCGACGCCGAGCTTGGCGTGCGCCGCCTGGATGATCTCGTCGGCGGGACGCTCGCTATCGTTCAGCATCGCGAGGAGCTGGATGCTCGACAGCGCGCCATAGATCGGAGCGATCAGCGGCTGCGCGATCGAGATCGTGCCATCCCACGTCCGGCAGTCGCCCCACGCCTCGAGGAAGTGGGCGCGCGGCACGTGCCACGTGCACTTCTGAGACGTCTCGTCGACGTACTCGGAGAGGTGAACGGAGTGGCGGACCTTGCCGAGCGACGCACCGAAATCGAGATCGACGGGCGCGTCGTAGACCGGGTTACCACCGAGGATGAGCAGCGCCTCGACGCGGCCGGCCTGCATGTCGCGGGCGAGCGCGGTGATCGAGGCGAGGTGGCTGGGGCGATCGAGATCCGGATCCTCGACGTAGTCGAGCGTCTGGCCGACCGCACCGAGCTTCTCGTTGATGCGCGCGACGAGCGCGTGGACCTCCGGCGGCTGCCGGCGGCCCGCGATCACCACGGCCTTGCCCTTGTTCGCCTGCAGCTCCTCGATCAGGACATCGAGGAACTTCTTGACGCGACCCTCCTTGAGGAACGCCGCGTCGGCGACGCTGCCACCACCAAGCGCCGCATCGAGCGCGAGCGCGAGCGGAAGCCCGTGATCGCTGCGCAGCGCGAGCCGATGATCGGCCATCGCGCCGGTGTGCGACAGCGTGCTCTCGATCGACCACAGCCGGTTCATCTTGCCGAGGCCGAGCGTGCCGCCGAGGCGACGCGACCGCGCGAAGTCGCGGCTGTAGCGCATCGACGCCGGGTGCTCGACGAACACGTCGCAGTCGAGCGTGACGATCGTCTCCGCGCGGTCGAGCTTGGCGATCGGACGCAGCGAGCGACCGAAGGCGATCTTGGTACCGAGCCGCTCGTTGTCCCACGAGATCGGCTCGTACTCGTGCCAGCCGTAGCCCTTGCCGACCAGCTCGCGCTGCAATTCACGGATCGTGGGCGACGACGTGCCTTCCGACAGCACGCGAACACCCGCCGGGGCGATCTTGCGGATCTCGGCGATCGCGTTGCGAACCGCGTCGATCGTGCTGCCGCCACCCTTGGTGGACGGGCCCGTCGAGCGATCCGGATCGTAGAGGTGAAGGATCGCCGCCTGCGCGAAGATGTGCGCGCCGGCGTGGCGCGTCTGGGTGGCGCCGCCCGCCGGAACGATCGGGCCGCTCGCGAACGGGTGCTCGGTGTTGCCGTCGATCTTGATCGGCCGGCCCTCGAACGAGGTGGCGATCAGGGCGTGACCGACGCCGCCGAGATCGTACGCGGTGGCGTACGTCTGCGTCGCGCCCGGCACCTGGTGCTCGGGACGGCGCGACAGCGGGACGATCTCTTCCTTCTCGTAGCGGCAAGCGCCGACGCCGGCGAGCGCCATCGAGGCGCCCATCAGCTGCATGAAGTTGCGGCGGTGGAGCGGGTCGAAGACCTGCGGAACCGGAGGCAGCTCGTTCCCGCTCGTGTCGAGCGTGACCTTGCCCTCCATCTCGCGGAGCGACTTCCAGAAGCCGTGAACGATCGGCCCCGGGGCTTCGGAGGTGTCCCCCGTCGCAGGCTCGCCGTACGCGCGATCGTAGTTGTCCCCGTGCTCGGGGTGAGAGTGATCTAGATGCTCGTGTTCTTCTGCGGACATCGTCGGCTCCTCAGCGATGGCAGGTCGAGCAGTTGGTGGGTGGACGCACGTTCTTCTCTTTCATCAACCGAGCGCCTTCACCTTCGGGCGCTTCGTAGCCCATCGTGGTGAGGTGCTCCGTCGGGCGGAGGTGCGGGGCGGGATCGTTGTGGCAGGCGAGGCACCACTCCATCGTCAGCGGCTGGGCCTGGAAGACCTTCACCATCTGATCGACGCGACCGTGGCAGCTCTCGCAGCCGATGGTCGCGTTCACGTGGGCCTCGTGGTTGAAGTACACGTAGTCGGGGACGTCGGTGACGCGCGTCCACTTGATGGGGCGGTCCTCGCCGTACGCCGCGCGAACGGGAAACAGGACATCGGAGTCCTTCTTCACCGTCGAGTGGCAGTTCATGCAGGTCTGCGCCGGCGGGATCGCCGCTTCGCCTGCACGCTCGACCGTCGAGTGGCAGTAGCGGCAGTCCATGCCGAGCTCACCCGCATGAAGCGCGTGGCTGTACGGCACCGGCTGTTCGGGCTGATACCCGATCCGCAGCGCCTCGGGAGTCACGCCGTATGCGACGAGCGCGACGAGATAGACCGGTGCTCCGAGGACCAACAAGTTGATCCACTTCTTGAGCGTCTCGGTCCATTCGGGAAATGTGAAACGCGGCATAGGTTTTTGTGGTGCAGTCACACGTGGACTGACGCCCTCTTGCACCACGTTCCAGCGTCATTGCGCAAGGTTGCGTGGTCGGTTTGATGTTGATCGAGGCGCGGCGTCCTGTCGCGCTTGGTCGAGGTTGTCGTCGGTTGATCGGATGCCCTTATCGCAGTTCTCGTCGAGAAACCCGCTGCGGCACGTCGTCCTGCGCGCGCCTGCCACGGGGCGGTGCGATCACCGCGACATCGTGCCGCAGCGAATCGGGGTCTCGACCGCGGTTCCGCGTCAGCGGTCCGGGCAGCCGTCGTCATCTTGACGACCGTTCCTGGTCTCGGGCTCGTTGGGGCACTTGTCGGCGACATCGAGGATGCCGTCCTTGTCGTTGTCGGGATCCGGGCAGCCGTCGGAGTCCTCGAAGCCGTCCTTGTCCTCCGGATCGTTGGGACACAGATCGTCGACGTCGAGGATGCCGTCCTTGTCGTTGTCGGGATCCGGGCAGCCGTCGGAGTCCTCGAACTGATCGAAGTCCTCGGGCTCGTCGGGACAGTTGTCGATGTCATCGCCGAGGCCGTCGCCATCGCGATCCGACGCGCCGGAGCGCTCCGGGCAGCCGTCCTCGTCGGCATCGCCATCGCGATCCTCGGCGACGTTGGGACACTCGTCGTCGCGATCGAGGATGCCGTCGCGATCGTTGTCGGGCTCGGGGCAGCCGTCGACGTCCTCGAATTGATCGTAGTCCTCGGCCGAGTCCGGGCACTTGTCGACCTCGTCGCGCATGCCATCGCCATCGCGATCGCTGCCGCGCTCGCTGGTGTTCTGGATCGGTGGCGGCGTCGGCGGTGGTGGCGGACCGCACGCGACGAGCGAGGCGATCAGCAGCGCGCGCAACACGCCGTGAAGCTAGCGCATCTCAGCGCCGGGCGTCGACGTCGCGCTGGAGCTGCTGGAGCGCGCGGTGGGTCTCGGTGCGGCTCTCGGCGGTCGCGATGGCGTCGTTGATCCGGATGTGGCGGAACCGCGGCCACAGATCGATCGTGGCGTCGCTGCCCTTGCTCTGCTGGAGATGGCCGAGCGCGCGACCGACGGCGCCGTACAGCGCCGCGACATCCGCCGCCGACGGCGTCGCGCTCGGAGTCTCCTGCGTCGAGCGCGGCGCCTGCGTGGCGAGCTTCGGCGCGACGCGGGGACGCGGCGTCACCGGGCGAACCGGAACCGGCGGCGGCTCGTCGACGATCACCGGTGGCGGTGGCGGCGGTGGCTCGAGCGCGGGAGTCGGCGCGGGCTTCGGATCCGACACCGGCGTCGCGGGCGCGGACAGCTCGGCGATCTGCAGCGGCTCGTCGACGCGGGTCATCGCGAACGCGACCATGCCCGTCACCATCACCGTGGTGACCGCAGTGGCGATCCAGATCTTGCGCCGCGGGCGCACCGGCGCCTCGGTGCGCGGCGTCAGCGTCGCCATCACGCCGGGCTCGAGCGTGTTCGGCACCGGACGCGCGCGGCCCATCGCGGGCATCGCCAGCATGTTGCGCGCCGCGGTCGATAGCGGCGGCGGCATGCTCTCGGGGACCGGTCGCGGCGCGATGCCGAGCTCGATCGCGGCGGCGTGGCGATCGCTTGCGATCAGCTCGATGACGGCGCGCGCGGCCTTCGCGCTCGAGAACCGCTGATCGCGATCGCGCGCCATCAGCTTGCGCGTGAACGCCTCGAGCAACGGATCGACGTTGAGATACGGCACCCGCTCGTTCATCGCCGGCGGGTCGAACATCAGGTTCGAACGCGCGACGTCGACGCCATCGCCATCGAACGGCATCTTGCCCGCCAGCATCTCGAAGCAGATCACGCCGAGCGCGAACAGATCGATGCGGTGATCGACGTGATCGCCCGACGCGTGCTCGGGCGCCATGTAGTGCGGCGTGCCGAGGACGATGCCGTCGGTGGTGAGCCGCTCGCGCTCTGCTTCACGGGCGCCGTCGCGCAGCATCGCGATGCCGAAGTCGATGATCCGCAGCGTCACGTTGCCCGCATGATCGCGCTCGACGATCACGTTCTCCGGCTTGAAGTCGCGATGGATCAGGCCGGCGTCGTGCGCGTGCTGCAGGCCATCGAGCAGCTGCCGCACGTACTCGATCACGCGCACCGGCGGCAGCGGCGCCTCGTGCATCAGCGCCGACAGCGGCAAGCCCTCGGCGAGCTCCATCACCAGGTAGACGAGGTTGTCGGTCTCGCCGATGTCGACGACGCCGACGACGTTGCGGTGGCGCAGCGTCGACGCCGTCTCGGCTTCGCGCTGGAAGCGTTTGCGCAGCTTCGCGTTCGCGGTCAGCGGCGGATGCAGGACCTTGATCGCGAACGACCGCGCGAGCTTGATGTGGCGCGCGCGATAGACGATGCCCATCGCACCGCTACCGAGGCGCTCCTCGATCCGGTAGCGGTCGGCGATCGTGTGGCCGAGCGCGAGCTCCACGAACCACAGGATACGCGCACCCGGGGAACCTGTGCGCTAGCGCCCCGTTAGATAAGGTTATGAATCGGGTAGGGTTTTCGGCCAGGACCGCCTCACGGACGCGCAGGCGCGGAAGATAATGGAGGTGTCTTGCGGGAGCTGCGGATCGCTCCGCGCGTCACCTCGATGACCACAGGTGGAGTCAGCTCGTACAAGAAGCCGCGGGTATCGATCTTCGCCAGGAACGATCCGCGGTACTGGACGCGGCGTCGCCAGTACTCCTTCTGCTGGCCTTTCACGACGTGAGAGCGGTGGGCGATCAGGAAGTTTCCAAGCCGCACCGCGAGCTGGTTGTAGAGGCGATGACAACCGTGGCTCGTGCCGTTGACGATCGAGGTCACGCTCGCCGAGCCGTGCGTGCCGATGCCGTTGTCAGCGACGCGCTCGCTGCCATCCGCCAGCGTCCTCAGCGCGTAGTGAGGTAGCAGCACCATGCCGAACGCCGCGCGCGGTCCCGGTCCCATGATCGAGCGCTTGAGCTCCCAGCGGCCGTTGTAGAGGTTCTTCACCAGATCGCGATCCGGCGTCGACTTCGGCGGCAGCCAGGTCGGCGCGGCATAGACATCGCGCCACACGCGCGGCCCGACGTCGGACTCCTTCCACTTCTGGACCACGCCGCCACCGGGGAGCAGCACGTCGGCCCAGCCGCCGATCGTCGTCGGCCACCGCAGCAGCGGCACCTTCTTGCCCTCGTGCATCGCGTAGACGACGAGGTTCGGTCGATGCTCGACGATGCGCGGGATCGGATCGGGATCGTAGTAGACGTCGCCGCGATCGATCACCGCGGTCAGCTCCATGTGGGTCGCGTGATAGCTCGGCGCCGCCGGCAACTCGAGCGCGACCCGCGCTGCGTGATGACGCTCGAGAAACGCCAGCGTCTCGGCGGGACCGGTCCAGCCGAGTTGCTTGGCCGCGGCCTCGGTGGCGGCGTTGACCAGATCGGGTGCGGCGTCGGGCAGCGGCGTGTCGTGGCCGCGCGCCGTGCGCATCGCCTCCGGATCGAGCATCCGCCCGAGCACCGGTGCGGGCCCGGCGCCGGCGGTGCCATCCTCGATCAAGCCCGTGGCATCGACGACGCGTTCGCGCAGGATGCGAAGCGCGAGCCGGTAGTCGAGCTCGCGGCTATCGGTCGCCAGCGCGGCTCGCGTCTCGTCGTCGAGCCGGTTGTTCGGCAGCAGGAAGTTGCGACGCTGGAACATCTCCAGAGCCACGCCGGTCCGCCACGTCAGCGTGCCGTCGGCATCCTTGTCGCGCAGCAAGCCCTCGCACACCAGGTGGCGCTGCGCCGCGACGATCCCGCGATGCTGCTCGTCGAGCGCCTTCCACCGGGCCTCGAGCTTCGGATCGACCGGCTTGTTCAGCTTGTTCGCTTTCGCGATCCCGGCGGCGAGCCAGCGCCGCTGCTGATCCTGCGCGGCGACGACGGCGCCGTGATCCTGGCCGAGTGGCTTGTCGATCGTGCCGATCGGTGTCGAGTCGATCTGCGCGTGGCACCGGTGCCGCTTGTCATCGGCGAGCCGGGCGCGCGCCGTCGACAGCAGCGGCACGATGCCGTAGAGCTCGAGCAACGCGTCGTTCGGAGGCAGCGGCTTGCCGGCGGCATCGCGCTCGCTCGCGAGGCTCAGGTACTGCGCGCGAAACTCCGGGACCGCCTCCGCGGTGCCGGCGAACATTCGCGGGGTCCACTGATCGCCGAGCTCGATCGCCACCAGCGGTCGCTTCAGGTCCGAGCCGCAGATCCAGTCCCCGGCGACACCGCGCTCGACGCGGAGCGCGGCATCGGCGCACGCGAGTGGCGAGGTGGAGCGCTCGGGTGCAACCGCACTGACCGCGGCCTTGCTGGTCGCCGGCGCCACCGGCGTCACCATCGGTTGCGACGACGGCTTCGAGCTGCACGCGGCGAGGACAATGGCGAACTGCTGCCACCTCATGAAGGAAAGCTTGACGGGCGATTTCTCGTCGGAGAACCCGGATTTTGATCGCGGCGCGCTCTACATCACCAGGTGATCAGAAGGGCTACATCAGCGCGTGGAAACAACCGGTGCGATTCGCGCGTTTGCCCGAGTCGTGCGCCTCGGCATCGCTCTGATCGTGATGGCAATCTCCGGTTCGCCATCCGTTCATGCGGATCCCGCTCCGCCGTGCCCGGGCTGCACGCTCGACGTGCCGAAGGCGATCCCCGACGGTGGAGCGCCGCTGCTGGTGGTGCTGCACGGCGATCGCGAGAAGGCCTCGGCGGCCGCGGCGCGCTGGCGGGCGGCGACGCGCGCGCGCGGCTGGGTGCTGCTGTCGCTGCAATGTCCGGTCGCCGACGGCTGCAAGGACAGCTGGTGGCAATGGCGAGGTGACCTCGGCTTCGTCGCGAAGATGATCGACGCGGTCGCCGACAACACGAAGATCGATCGCACCAGGATCGGCCTCGCCGGCTGGAGTGGCGGCGCGACGTTCATCGGCATGCACGCGCGCGCCTGGAAGGACACCTACGCCGGCTTCGTGATCCACGGCGGCGGCATGGACAGCGACGAGGATGGCTGCACGCCGTACGCCCAGCGCGCGTACTTCCTGGTCGGCACCAAGAACCCGTTGCACCGCCTCGCGGTCGATCTGCGTGCGCGCTTCGATCGCTGCAAGCAGGAGGTCGTGTGGGATGTGATCACGGGCGGAGATCACTGGGCCGAGGAGAAGGCGCTGACGGTGAAGAAGGCGACCGCGATCCTCGACTGGATCGCGACTAGATCTTTTCCCGTCCGCCCCTCGCTTCGCTGATCCGCCGGTGCTCGCCTGCGGCTCGCATCGGCGGGCTTCGCTCGGTTCGGACTAGCTCGGATCCGGCGAGATCGCGGCGTTGAGATCGCGCGCCGGCGCGAGGATGCGAATGAATCCCGCGCCACCGCCACCGCCTCCACCGCCGCCTGCCTGCGGGTTGTTCGCGGGACTTCCGGCGTGATCGCCCTTCGCTCCACCACTGCCGCCGTCGCTGCCCGTCGACGATGATCCGGATCCGCCGTTCGCGCGCGCGGTGCCGAACACGCCGCGATCGCCATCGTCGCCATCGCTGCCGTTGCCCGAACCTTCGCCGCCACCACCGCCGTTCGCGGCGAGCGTTCCCGCGGACGTCACCATCGGCGCCTCGAAGACGATCATGCCGCCCGAGCCACCACCACCGCCGCCGGCATCGCCGTTGAACAGCCCGTGCTGGTCGCCACCGCGACCGCCCTCGCCTGCCGCGTCGATGCCCGAGCCCGCCGCGAGCTCGATCCGCTCGCCCGCCGCGAGAT
>JAEYYY010000538.1 GCA_023430775.1 Pseudomonadota bacterium | reverse complement strand
CCCGCGCACAGCTCGAGGCGCACGAGAAGAAGCGACCGTGGCAGGTGATCCGCGCCACCGAGCTCTACGTGTTCGACGTCCAGGTGGTGGAGAAGCAGCCCGACACGCCGGGCGCCGACGATCCGCTGTTCCTGTACGGCGTGCTGCGCGGACCGTATCCGGCGGCGTTGCGTGAGGGCGTCAGTGGCCTCGAAGGGCAGCTCGCGTCGACGCGCGGCGCGGTCCTCGATGGCCTCGCCAACGGCATCCAGCACGCGTTTCACTACGACAGCGGTCGCTGCGGCACCAGCTGCGTGCACGCGGCGCTACCGATCGATCAAGCACCGGGCACCGTGGTGCTGGCGTTCCCGCTGGTGCCGATGGGCGACGATGGCACCAACGAGCTGGTGGCCGCGCAGGTGATCTGCGACGTGCTCGGGGCGATGCGCGCCGATCTCGGCGACGACCTCGGTAGCGATCCGGTGCCGGTGCCGAGTCGCGCGCAGTTCGAGCGCGAGCTGACGGCGGCCGGCTGGACGATCAAGGGCGACGTCGCCGTGCACTCGGGTGGCAAGGGGCGACTGGCGTCGCTGTTCGCGCCGAGCAAGAAGCAGAAGCTGCCGAAGGAAGCGACGCTCGCCGACTACGTGCCGATGATCTACACGCAGCTCGCTCGCCTCCCCGGCTGGTCGGAGACGCGCGCACGGTTGCACCAGCAGCTCGGCGTCCAGCCACCGCGGCCGCGCACGCCGACGCCACCCCTGCCGGCGCCGGGCATGATGCCGCCACCGCCCGGTCCGCGTGCGGTGCCCGCGCCACCGCCGCCGCCACCACGCGGTGCGCGACCGCCGACGAATCCCGGCACGCCACCGCCGCCGCGCACCGTGATCCCGGTGCCGCCGCTACCACAGTTCACGCCGCGCAATCGCCGGCCGACGCCACCGCCTCCCCGCACGCAGCGCAAGACCGGGCCGCGCACCGTGATGCCGGGGCTGACCGCACCGACGCCGAAGGAATGGATCCGCCAGCTGATCGACGATCACTCGCCGCCCGATCGGTCGCGCAGGTCGCGCGTGGTGACGCCGGGGCGCGCCACCGGCGCGAGCGTTCCGGACTGGATGTTCGATCTGATCGAGACCGAGTTTCCCGACGACGACAAGTGACCGCGTCCTGATTTCTCCGCGAGCGAGCTCGATCGCTGAATTCGCCGTCACTCCCGATGACGGTCAGACCGATCGCGGTACCGTGGTCGCGGGAACAACGTGTCGCCGAGCGGTGACCGCACGGATGAGGTCCAACCGGGTTGGACCGGAAAGAGCTAGCCATGGGTCTGTTCGACAAGATGAAGAACAAGGTTGCGTCGATGACGGGTCAGAACGCACAACCCGAGCCGCAACAGCAGTACCAGGAGCCGCAGTACGAGGAGCCGGAAGCGGACGAGCAGGAAGATCAAGAAGAGGCCGATGACTGGGGCGGCTGGGATCCGAACGACCACCAGGGCTACTGGTATCGCTTGAAGGCGATCGAGACCGCCGGCAACCAGGGCGGCGACGAGGCGGCCGATGCGAAGTGCCGCGAGCTCGGCCTCCGCGACTACGCGCACATGCAGCGGGTGCGCGACACGTTCACCAAGTACTTCGGTCACAGCCACGACTTCATGCAGGCGGCTTTCCAGGCGAACACCCAGGCGACGCGCGAGCAGTTCAACGCGGCGGCCTCGCAGAACCAGGAGATCTTCGCGCCGGTCGAGGGCGTCGACCTCCAGCTCTACGCGACGACGCAGGCGAAGGCGGCGTCGATCGGCGGCGACATGGGCAAGTGGGGCCAGATCCTCCAGCAGGCGGGCATGGATCAGGCGAAGTGGGAGCGCGTGTCGGCCGAGTGGAACCGCCGGATGAGCGGTCAGGCGACCGGCGACATGAACGCGACGATGGCGCTGCTCACCGAGTACGGAAAGTATTTCGGTCAGGCCGGCCAGGGTCAGTACGGCGCGACGGCGGCGGCGAACGCCGGTGTCTCCGGCAACCTCAACGACGGCAGCGGCGCCGTCGGTGCCGAGCCGTGCACGCTCGAGCGCTACGCCGAGATCGGTGGCGCGCAGAGCGCGTGGGCGCAGCAGGGTCGCGACGTCAACGCGATGCTCGCGCAGCAGTTCGGCATGAACGCGCTCGACTGGTCGAACATCAGCCAGTACTGGTCGGCGAAGTTCATGAGCGACTACCGGATCGCGGCGCGCTACGGCGATCTGCTGACGCACTACACCGAGCAGTACATGGCAGCCGGCGGCGGCGGCGCTGACAGTGACATCGACATCTGATCAGCACCTGCTCGTCCGGCTCAGCGAGGAGCTCGCGCGCCTGTTCGACGTCGCCTTGCTGGTGGAACCACCCGGCATGGTGAACGACGCGTGGGGCCGGCTCCTCGCCGAGTACAACGTGCAGCCCGTCGACGCTGCCACGCGCAACGCGCGGCGCGCGCAACTGAACCTCGCGCGCGGTGCGTTGCCCGAGGAAGTCGCGGCGGTCGTTCACGCGATCGCGGAGAAGTTCGCGCACGAGGTCGGCGATCCGCGGCTCGTCCAGGCCGCGACGGCGACCTGGAAGCAGACCGAGGAGACGTACCTGAAGCAGGCGACGTGGCGGCCGAAGAGCATGTTCGCGTTCGCCATCGCGAGCGCGAAGGCGCCGGCGTGGCAACGGCCGCCCGGCGGCTTCGTCGCGCGCTGCAACGAATGCGGCGGACCGCGCCTCACCGTCGAGGGAGACCTCGTGTGTGGCTTCTGCGGCGCCGCCGCCTTGAAGACCTAGGAGAACCGAGATGAACCCTGCCCCACCGATGCCGCCGGAGCTCGCCCCGTTCCAGACCCGCTGGAACACGTTCGCGGACAAGATCCGCACGCGCATCAGGGAGATCGAGACGGAGGCCAACGCGGCCTACAAGGAAGTGATCGCGATCGACGTGCTGCAAGGCACCGGTGTCGGCGGCGTCTCCAACGCGCTCAAGGCGCGCCTCCAGGGCCTCGACGACAAGATCGACGAGGCGTGGAGCAAGCTCGACGGCGAGATGGACAACGTCGAGTACGCCGACGATCGCGCCGCCTCGATCTATCGCGCGCACATGCTGTCGCAGAAGGCCGCGTTCGAGCGCGAGGTCGAGCGCATCACCGAGACGATCATCGTCTACGGCGAGGCCGAGGCCGCGCGGGCGTTGCAGGCCGTGGCGATGAAGGAAGCCGATGCGCCGCTCGCCTGCCAGCAGTGCGGCGCGCCGCTCAAGCGTCCGAGCTGGTGCGATACGGTCAACGTGACCTGCTCGAGCTGTCGCGCGGTGACGACGTCGACGCCGGGCACCGCGGGCATGATGTTCGCGAAGGGCTCGGGCGCGATCGCGCTCGCGTTCGAAGCCGCGCTTCCCGCGTGGTACGCGAAGCAGGATGCCGAGCACGTGTGGCACAGCCTGCGTCACAAGACGCTCGAGGATCTACAGCGCTGGGAAGCGGCGAACCGCAACTACTGGCAGGTGTTCGCCGAGGCGATGGCGAAGCACATCCCGAGCTGGACGCAGCAGACCGTCGCCGACGAGGTTCGCGGCAAGATGTCTCAGTTCATGATGCACGACGTGCAGGTCGACCGCGTCGATCGCGAGAACATGAGCGCCGGCATCGCGGCCGGCTGCTCGAACGATCCGAACCAGGTGATGGCCTGGCTCGGTCGCCAGCGCGACGGCGATAGCAAGCGCGAGGAGCTCGTCAACGCGTTCCTCGAGCGCGGCTGGCGCGACCACGCGCGCTGGATCGCGCAGATCAGCGGCATGAGCGGCGAGGATCTCGCGGACTGCGAGTACTACTTCGCCTGTCGCGGTGACTGATCGAGTCCTCGCCGTCCACGCGGCGCGCCCCGGCTTGACGTCGCGCGGCTTCGCCCGCAGCGGCAGTTACGATCGCCTCGCCGCGTGCGTGCCCGCTGGTGCGAGGGTGCTCGATCTCGCGTGCGGTGACGGCGCGCTGCTCGCTCGCATCCCCGGCGCGGTCGGGATCGATCTATCCCGCGACGAGCTCGCACTCGGCGCGAACCCCGCTGCCGTGTGCGGCGATGCGCGCGCGTTGCCGTTCGCCACCGGCGCGTTCGACGTCGTCACCTGTCACCTCGCGTTCATGCTGCTCGCCGATCTCGACCGCGTGGTGGCCGAGCTCGATCGCGTGCTCGCGCCCGCTGGCGTCTTTCTCGCGATGCTCGGCGGCGGTCCGGTGGCGGATCCGGCACCCGACGATGCGTTTCCGATCTTCCTCGAGCTGATCGGCGCGCGCGCGCCCGTCGTCGGCGATCCGCGCGCGCGCAGCGAGGCCGGCTGGCAGGCGCTGTTCGCCGGCTGGGACGTGCCGCCGTGGGAGCGCTGGCCGCTCGACCTCGACGGCGATCTCGACGAGGTGTGGTCGTGCCTCGCCGCCGGCTACGAGTTGCCCGACGATCACGACGCGCTGCGCGCCGAGCTCGCACGCCGCCTGCCGCGACCACCGATCCGGTGTCGCGCGGTAACGTGGCTGGCGCGCGCGACCAGGCGCTAGGTGCGCGTCGTACCCGGCTGCGACTTGATCGGCTTGCGGCCGCGCTCGAGCTGCTCGATGCGCTTGCGCATCTCGTCGAACGCGCGGCGGATCTCGTCGTTGCCGAACATCGAGCCCATGTCGAACGGATCGCCGAAGCCCTTCCACATCCGGGTGTCGAACGAGCTGGTGTTCCACGGCAGCGGATCGTCCTCGAGCGTGGCGCGCAGATCGACGTGCGTGCTGCCGCGCGCGACGCCGATCGCGACCGTGTCGCCCTTCTTGTTGTCGGCCATCGCCTGGACGATGTCGTCGACCGTCTTGCACGGCTTGCCATCGACATCGGTGATCACGTCGCCGACCTGCAGGCCGGCCTTCGCCGCCGGGCTGTCGGGGCGAACCTGATCGATCAGCACTCCGCGATCGGCGGGTGCCCCGAGGTGCTTGCGCAGCTCGGAGCTGATCTGAATGGCGCCCAGTCCGAGGCGGCCTCGGCCGGCGCGCACGGTGACGTGAACCTCGTCCTGGTTCCTGGCCGGGGCCTGCGCCTGATTCCGGCTCGGTGACTGTGTCGACGGCGACTTCGGGTCGCTCGCATCGGCGGTTGCGATCTGGTTTGCGCTCACGGTGGCCGCGAGGAGCGCGATCGCGATCATGCTCTTTCGCATCTGGGTTTCTCCTGTGCTGTTGGTCCCTGACGACCGACAGGTGGTTGCCCGCCGCGTATTCCCGCCCGCCTGCGAACGATTGTCGCGGTGGCTATTTCTCGGACCACACGCCCAGCTCGTTACCCGCCGGGTCGAGGAACTGGAACCGCCGGCCACCGGGAAATTCGAACGGGTCTTTCACGATCTTCCCGCCCGCCTCGCGGACCCGCTTCAGCGTGTCGTCGAGGTTCTTCGAGTACAGCACCACCAGCGGCCCGCCGCGCACCGGCGTGCCCTTGGTCAGTCCACCGGGCTCGCGGCCCTCGCCCTGGATCCCGGCGTAGTCGGGCCCGTAGTCGGTGAAGCTCCAGTCGAAGGCCGCGCCGTAGAACTGTTTCGCGGCCGCGACATCGGTGACGGTGAGCTCGATGTAATCGATGCCGTGGTGATCGTGCTTCGCCATACGCCGAGTTGTACCCGCGAACGTGACAGCGGTCTGTCAGCTATCGCCTCAACAGGGCGGTCAGGGCGTCCACGCCTTGCCGGTCGCCGCCTCGAGGTGACCGAAGCGCAGCTTGCCGGCCTCGATCTCGATGGTGCCGAACACGATCGGCAGCGAGAACCGGCGCGGGCCGCACGAGCCAGGGTTGAAGATCGTCAGCCCGCGGTCCTCGCCGACGAACGGCACGTGCGAGTGACCGCAGACCACGAGCCTGGCCTGCTCCCGGTGCGCGAGCTTCGCGACGTGGCCCTGCAGCCGCGGGCCGGCGACCGCGATGTGGACGAGGAAGATCCGCAGCAGCGACCGCTCGCCGACGACGAGATCGATGACGCGGTGATCGGGGATGTCGTCGCGGTGGCCGTCGATGTTGCCGCGGATCGCGTAGAGCGGCGCGATCTCGCGCAACCCGTCGAGCACCGTCAGATCGCCGATGTCGCCGGCGTGCAGGATCGCGTCGGGCGCGAGCGCGCGCAGCTGGTCGTGGGTGCCCGGCTGCGGCACCGAGTGGGTATCCGAGACCACCGCGAGGCGAAGCGACAGATCCTCGCGCAGGGCGATCCGATCGCGCTCGATCATGTCGCCTCCCAGCGCGCGCGGATCGCGGGCCACTCGCTCGCCAGCATGCGGAACCACGCGGTGTCGCGGTTATCGCCCTTGACGATCATGTGCTGCTCCTGGATGCCCTCGAACGTGAAGCCGTACGACAGCGCCGCGCGCCGCGACCTTTCGTTGCGCGCGTCGCACTTCCACTCGACCCGACGATAGCCGAGGCCGAACAGGTGCGCGCACATCAGCAGCGTGGCCTCGCGCGACGCGCCCGTGCCCTGCGCGATCGGGCCGTACCAGATCGAGCCGAGCTCGATCTTGAGATCGGCCGGACGGTTGGCCATCAGCGAGGCAACGCCGATCGGCGCGCTGGTCGCGCGATCGCAGACGGTCAGCGTGCGGACGTCGGGGTTGGCGGCGAAGGCCGCGAGGTATGCGCCGAGCGCGGCGGCGGTGTCGAACCGGCCACCGAACATCCACTTCCAGATCTGCTCGTCGGGGTCGTACGCGCCGATGCTGCGCGCGCCGAGCGTGAACGGCTCGCCACTGGACACCGCGTGCAGCGCCTCGAAGTCGTGGTCGACGAGCGGTCGCAGCACGACGATCCGCCCGGTCAAGGTCACCGCCTCGGGCTTGACGGGAAGCCGGTCGCGCAGCGCGAGGACATCTGCCGGCAGAGGCATGGGGAAGTTGTTGCACGAAATGATCGAGGCGATCGAAATCATTGCCGAACTCGGCCCGGCGGATCTGCCGAAATGTTGCTCCGGCTTGCGGGGGCTGCCTAGCCTCGGTCATGAGGCTCTTTCCGATCGCGCTCGTGCCCCTGCTCGCGTTGCTTCCGGCCAGCGCCGGTGCGGACGAGACCTCGGCGACCGACAAGCTCCGCATCCTGTACTCGACGCGGTTCACGTTCACCGATACCGGCGTCCCGCTGATCACCGTCGAGATCATGGGCAACAAGCGCGAGGTCAAGCTGCGCGCGAAGGGCGGCATCGTCGTCTGGCCCGACGGCAACGGCGGCTCCGCGATCGATACCGACGGCGGCGACGAGTGGACGATCACCGCCGAGTCGCCCAGGCCCGCGGTGATCCAGGACTGGACGATCGTCGAGACGCTCCAGCCCGAGGACACCACCGGCGTCACCGCGGCGCTGGCGCGCTGGAAGCAGCGCGGCTTCGATCCGAAGAGCTTCGACATCGGCACCGTGTTCGGCGTCGATGGCGAGGTGATCGACACCCGCGAGATCCGGATCGCGATCGATCCCGTCCCCGCCGGGCGCGGCGCGGCGCGGGCCACCGAGCACGCGAAGCGCTTCGGCGTGCGCACCGCGGTCCATCAGGAGCTGGTGCGGCGGCCGTCGGGCACGATCGTCGGCAAGGCGGGCGGCACGCAGATCAAGAACGGCTCGGTGCTGTGGTTCAAGCCGCGCAAGGCCTCCGAGACCATCACCGTGATGAACGTGCCCACCAACACCGGTGGCTCGCAGCTGACGACCGGCAGCGAGGATCGCCGCTACTGGGGCGCGGTCTACGTCACGCTCGATCACGAGGGCAAGCTGCTGGTCGCGAATGCCGTCCCCGAGGACAAGCTGCTCGCAGGCCTGGTGCCCGCGGAGATGTATCCCGATGCGCCGCAGGCCGCGCTCGAGGCGCAGGCGATCGCTGCCCGCACCGAGCTGCTCCAGAAGATCGGGCGCCGCAACACGACCGATCCGTTCCTGCTGTGCAGCACGCAGCAGTGCCAGGTCTACGCCGGTGCCGGCAAGGAGAACCCGCGCACGACGAAGGCGGTCGAGGCGACGCGCGGCGTGGTGCTGCTGCGCGATGGCGGCGGCCTCGTCGACATTCGCTACTCGGCGTCGTGCGGCGGGCACTCGGAGGACAACGACGCGATCTGGGGCGGCGAGCCCGATCCGTCGCTGCGCGGCCGGATGGACGATCCGAAGGCGACGATGACCAGGATCACCGACGCCAACCTCGACGCGTTCCTCGACGGCAAGGACTCCGACGCCTGGTGCGACAAGGCGGGTCGGCTCGGTCGAGGCCGGTTCCGGTGGACGGAGAAGATGACGGCCTCCGAGCTGACGACACGGATCTCCGCCGAGCTACCCGAGCTCGGCCGCGTCAAGAACCTGGTCGCGAAGCAGCGCGGCGTGTCGGGGCGGATCGGCGTGCTCACCGTCGTCGGTGACAAGGGCAGCGCCGATGTCACCGGCGATCTCAAGATCCGGCGGATGCTCGGCGGCCTCAAGTCGACGCTGTTCGAGATCAAGAAGGACGGCGATACGTTCTCGTTCCGCGGCGCCGGCTTCGGTCACGGCGTGGGCATGTGCCAGATGGGTGCGATCGGCATGGCGACCGCCGGCAAGACCTACAAGCAGATCCTCGGCCACTACTACCGCGGCACGCACCTCCACAAGCTCTACTGATCCTTCGCGCCGAGGGCGATGCCGATCGCGACCGGCACGAGCGCGAGGATCTCGATGTTCATCGACACCACGATGTCGCCGGTGTCGAACGATCGCCGCGTCGTGACGCTGGCGCCGACGTACGCGGTGCCGAGGTGCACGCCGGCGAGTGCGTGCGTGCCCTCGCCGCCGACGCCGACGCCGCCGCGCAGCTGGAGCGCGAGCTGGCCGTCGTAACCGGTGCTGATCCGGTACTGGAGCTGCGGACCGATCGCGGCGTCGAAGGATTCGAGATCGAAGCTATGAAGCTCGAGGAAGCCACCGGGCCGCCAGCGGTCGGTCGCTCGAAACACGTGCCCGATCCGGAGCGTGTAGTCGTAGCTGGCGGCAGGATCGGAATCCTCGTGGTCGATCACGACACCGAGCCCGAGCATGCCGAGCGAATCGACGCCGATGAACGTGTCGGGCTCGTCGGCAGCGGCTTCGCGCGATGCGAGGAGCAGCAAGCCGAAGACGACCGCGCGCATGTCGATCGTGACGCTACGGCCCTGCCGGCTGTTCCGGCAACATCCGGCAGGCCGAACGTGGCGCGCTGATGTCGGGGTGATGTCGGTGTTGTCGAGCGCAGGCCGTATCAAACCCCGATGAAGAAATTCCTGGTCTTGCTCTTCACCTGCATGGTCGCGTGTACCGGCGGTAGCAGCGATCCGCGCGATCCCGACCCCGGCGACCCCGGCGACCCCGGCGACCCCGGCGATCCGGGCGACCCCGGCGATCCCGGTGATCCGGGCGATCCGACCGGGCCGCTCGAGACCTGCCTCGGTGACAACAACTGCGTGTGCCCCGGCAACGCGTTCTGCGGTCACACCTGCGACGAGGGCGCGATCGAGTGCCACGTCCAGGGCAACACCGGACCGATGGACATCGTGTGCGACGAGAACGTCGAGTGTCACGTCGAGTGCTCGCAGGCGAGCTCGTGCGAGGTCGATTGCGGCGGCAGCGCCCAGTGCCACGTCACCTGTCCCGACGGCAACTGCACCGTCACCAACTGCGTCGGCGATTGCGTGGTGTCGTGCGGAAATGAAGGGGATGCGACCCTGAACGGCACGACCGCGAGCTGTCCGTAACACGCATGTGACGATCGGGGGCCTGCATGCCTGTGGTACTCCACGCGCATGCAGCTCCTCCCGACGACGATGGTGGGTTCGTACCCGCGCCCGCTGTGGTTCACGCATCAGCTCGCGGGCAAGGACGTGCTCGAGGCGTTCAAGATCGCCGCGCACGCCGAGGCCTTTCACGATGCCACCCGCGTCGTGATCAAGGATCAGGAGGATGCCGGGCTCGACATCCTGACCGACGGCCAGATGTGGTTCGACGACTACCACATGGGGATCGGGTCGTTCCTCTGGTACTGGCTCGAGCGCACCAAGGGCTTCTCGTCGGAGAAGTTGCCGCACCCCGCGCGCGCGAAGGCCAAGGGCCGCGACGTGTGGGCGCTCGACGAGGCGGGCGGGGTCGCGGTCGATGGCCCGATCGAGCGCGGTCCGGTGCGGATGGCCCTGATCTATCGCTGGGCGCAGGCTCACACGACGAAACCGATCAAGGCCTGCATCGGCGCCGGCCCGGTCCAGCTCTCCACGCTCGCGCACTTCCGCGGCGGTCCGGTGAAGAACCGCTACGACCTCTCCAAGGCGCTCGCCGACGTGTTCAAGGCCGAGATCGCCGAGGTCGTCGACTCCGGCTGCAAGCACGTCCAGCTCGAGGATCTCGGCGCGTGGATGCCGCACCTCTCGGGCGAGAAGGACTACGAGTGGGTCAACGACATCGTCAACCGGACGATGGACGCCATCCCGCAGGGCGTCGAGCGGTCGTGGCACTTCTGCATGGGCAACGCGTGGGGCAACAAGCTCGAGGGCATGACCGCCGGCGGCTACCGCGAGATCCTGCCGCACTACCTCGCGGCCAAGGTCGAGGCCTACGTGCTCGACTTCGCCTGCCGCGAGATGGAGGACGCCGATCTGCTCCGCAAGCTGCCCTCCGACAAGAAGGTGCACGCGGGCGTGATCGATGTCCGCACGCTCGAGATCGAGCACCCCGAGCAGGTGGCCGAGCGGATCCGCAAGGTGCTGAAGCACATCGATGCCCAGCGCGTCACGCTGACCACCGATTGCGGCCTCAAGCAGCTGCCGCGCACGTGCGCGATCCAGAAGCTGCGCGCGCTCGTCGAGGGTGCCGCGATCGTCCGCCGCGAGCTGCGTTAGGCCGTGCCGCCCATCGCGACGCGCGAGACACCGATCTCGGCGTGAAGCGGGAGCACGAGTCGAACGTGGCCTTGAGAAGCGGCACGTTGCCGAACGGGGTCGTCCCGTATCGCCGCGACGGAAGGTGCAGCGTGAACGTGCAGTCGTCGAGTGCCTGGGCCTCGATCAACGGATCGATCGCTCGCACCGCGTTGGAGAACATCGTCCGGTCGACATCGCTCTGCGTCACGATCGTCAAGATCGACCGGCTACCCACCAGCCACTCACGATATCCAACGACGGTGAACGGCTGTTCCTCGGCCCACGCCAGCTCGCGAGTGATCGCGGCGGCCCGACGATCGCGGGCGCAGGCATAGCTCAGGACCATCGCGAACGTTGCCACGAGCGTGAAGAAGGTAAGCAGTGCGAAGAAGGTGACGGCATCGGCGGTTGGCCGCGCGTGCTTGCCACCGAACAGCGCAACTGCACTGCCGATCACGAGCAGCCAGCACACCGCAGAGATGATCAGGAACGAACCATGATCCTGGTGAACGTCCACCGCCATCTCGAGTCGTTTCGTCACCTCTCCGTCCGCGAGAAGATGCGATTGCGATGGTGTGCAGTCGCGGGCCTCGCGTGCGAGTTGCTCCAGCGTCCAGGGTGTGGCCTTGGCAGATTGTCGATAGGACATGGGCGCGGTGCTCGGCCGCCTGCCCGCCCGGATGCGCGAAATCTTCCCGCGCGATCTCGCCGACTTGCTAGAGGAGCGACTTCAGCTTGGTCTCGAGCGTGGTCTCGCCGCGCACGATGTCCCCGCCCTGGAACTTCATCTTCCCGCTGTTGATCGCGCCCGTCATCTCCGCGTAGAGGTCGGCGACGTCGCGCGACGCACCCATGCCGGTCAGCGATCCGATCATCGCCTCGAGCGGCACCGACACCGCCTCGACCGGCTTGCCGGAGACCTTCGACAGCGCCGCGGCGGTATCGCCGAGCGTCAGCTCCGCAGGGCCCGAGAACTGGACGATGCGGGTGCCCTTCGGCGCACCCTCGACGAGCAGCTTCGCGGCTTGCTTGCCGATGTCCTCGGTCGCGACCTGCGGCACCGCGACCTCGGGCGTGAAGCCGTAGTACAGCGCACCGCCGTCGACCGCGCCCTTGGCCATCGCGCCCCAGTTATCCATGAAGAAGCCGGCGCGCAGGAACGTCGCCGGCACGCCGGTGGCGGCGAGCTTGGTCTCGAGCGCGTGGAGGTGAGCGACCGGGCCGGTGCCCGAGGCCTGATCGGCGCCGACCGACGACAGCAACACGACATGGTTTGGCTTCGCGTCGGCGACCGCGCCGGTGATGCTGTCGATCAGCGCGGCGCGCTCGGCGGGGATGCCGGTGGCGTTCCACGCGAACGGCGGCAGCAGGATGTACGCGCCGGTGGCGCCCTGCAGCGCGGCGGCGAAGGCGGCGCGATCGGTGAGCTCCGCGATCGCGACCTCGGCTCCCTTCGCCTTCCAGGGCTCGCCCTTTTTGGCATCGCGCACGACGACGCGAACCGGCTTACCGGCGGCGAGCAGCGTGGATGCAGCGACCGAACCCGTGTGACCCGTGACTCCCGTGATGACGAACATGTGCGGCTCCTTGGTTGAACGCCGACCAAGATGCGCTCGACATCGTCATAAGCGAAATCGATTGTCTTCATGCAGGATATTCGTCAAGTTCATGTCATGCGGCTCGCCGGCATCGACCTCAACTTGCTGACCTCCCTCGATGCCGTGCTCGAGACCCAGAACCTGACGGTGGCCGCGAAGCAGCTCGGCCTCACCCAGCCTGCGGTCAGCCACGCGCTCAAGCGGTTGCGCGAGCTGCTCGGCGACGATCTCCTGGTGCGCACCAAGCGCGGGATGCAGCCCACGCCACGCGCCCTCGAGCTGCGGCCAGCCGTGCGCGATGCCCTCGCCGCCGCGGCGGCCGTGTTGCAGGCCGCGCCGGCCTTCGATCCGGCGACCTCGCAGCGCGCGTTCTCGATCGTCGCGCCCGATCAGGTCGCGTTTCACGTGTTCCCTGCCCTCGCGAACCGGTTGATCGAGGCGCCCGGGCTCCGGATCGATCTGCGGCCCGCACAATCGGAGCGGATGACCGAGCACCTCGCCACCGACCTCGATCTCGCGGTCGGCGTGTTCCGCGATGCGCCCGCCGGGGTGCGCACCGAGCCGCTGTGGAAGGAGGACTTCGTCTGCGTGGTCCGCAAGGGCAGCCCGGCGGCACGCGGGCCGTTCGATCTCGCGCGCTACCTGTCGCTGCGCCACCTGCTGGTCGCGCCGCGCGGCACCGCCGGCAGCCCGCTCGACGACCTGCTGGCCAAGAAGGGCCACCGGCGCACGATCGCGATGATCCTGACCCACTTCCTCGTCGCACCGCAGATCGTCGCCACCACCGATCTCGCGTGGACCGCGCCCGGTGGGCTGGCGAGGCGGTTCGCGGAGCAGCTACCGCTGACGATCCGCGAGCCGCCGATCACCCCGCCCGGCTTCACCGTCTCGATGCGCTGGCACGTTCGCCTCGATCGCGATCCCGGCCTCGCCTGGTTGCGCGAGATGCTGCGCGAGCTAAAGCCAGCCGGGTAGCGGGCTCGGCGACGCGAGCGCGATGTGCTGGAACCGGAACTGCCGGTCGCGCTGGTAATCGCCGATCATCTCGAGCGCGAGCTCGTTGAAGTCGAGCGAGCGCACCCAGCGGAAGCCGCACTCCGACAGTAGCGGCAGGATGTCGTCGGTGCCGTACTGGAT
>JAEYYY010000519.1 GCA_023430775.1 Pseudomonadota bacterium | reverse complement strand
CTCGATCCCTCCCAGCGCGGCGATCTTGCCGGCGGCCTTTGCGGCGCGCACCTCCCGACCGGTCCGCGTCCAGCCGATGTCGTCGGGGTGCTGCTCCATCGCGCGATCGAGGGCATCGAGCTGCCTCGTGACGCTGCGCGTGCAGCCCTTCTGGGGATACGGCGTGGTCCAGAAGCTGAAGAACTGGCCGGCGACGCCGCCCTCGCGAAGCCGCGGGATGTCGACGTGGCCGAACACGTTGATCGATCTTGGCATCGGCCGGTCGTGGCGCGCGGCGAGGTCGTAGCCGAGCTTGTCCATCAGCTTCGCGGTGTCGGCGTGGAGGTCGAGCACCGGGAACTCGCCGTGAAGGGCGCGCGCCTCGTCGTAGGTCAAAGCCACGGCTGGACCTTATGCGGAAGTGGGCGAAGACGCTAGCGACCGGGCTCCGCGAGCGTGCCGTGGCGGCTGAGGCTCTCGATCATGATCGCGGCGGCACTTCCAGGCGCGAACGGCTGGAGGAGGTTCTCCTCGAAGTCGATCTCCGTATCGAGCTCGTATTCGCAGAGCGTGCCGGACTTCGGCTCGTCACACTTCTCGTCGGTCCAGCCCTGTGGGCCGTCGGACGAGAGCACGTTGGCGAATAGGCAGTCCCCGGTGCCGTCCGGCTCTTGTTGGTTGAGGAAGTTGCCTTGCACGAGTTCGTTCGAGCTGTCGTCCCACACGAAGCCCTCCGGGGCGCGGATGGCCGCAACCCAGGCGCCGCCCGGTACTCCAGCCTGTCGGATCGCCCTGAACATGGCTTGCGGCTCGGTCGACGACACGCCCGTCGCCAGCTCTCCATTCTTCTCGGCACAGAGCTCCTTTGCTGCCTGGAACGATCCGTCGCTGGCGAAGAACGCGAAGCACTGATCGGTCTCGGTATCGACCGCAACCGCCTTCGCGCCCTTCCCCGAGGCACACGAGAACTTGCAGTTGTCGTCACAGCCGTCGCCATCGCCGTCCCGCCCGTCATCGCATTCCTCGCCGGGATCTGTGATCCCGTCACCGCACTTACCGACGGTGACCTCGTCGAAGAACTCGCAGACGTACGGCAGCGGCTTGATGCATTCGGCGTCAAACCAGCCTGACCCTCGCGTGGCGACGCAATCATTCAGGTCGCCATCCGTGGGCGGATTCTCGAAGCCGTCGAACAGGTCGAAGTCTTCGCCGGTGATCCATTCGAACTGGGTCTCCTCGATGCGATCGTCGGCACCCAGCCACGCTTCGGTCGTCTCGACCACCTTGAGCACCGCCTCGTGCTCGGTGAGCGAGGTCACGGTTGCGAGGTGGCCACCGATGGCGCGGCACTCCGTAATCGCCTGGTCGTAGTCGCTCGGCAGATCGTCGTAACGCGCGAAGCAGCTGCCGGTTGCCTGGTCTATCTCGACGGCGCTCGGAATGATGTCGACGCCATTCGACCCGCACGTGAAGGTGCAACTCGGTTCGCAACCGTCGTTCTCGGTCTGGTTACCGTCGTCGCACTCCTCGCCGCCAGCGGGGACACCGTTGCCGCAACCATCGATGGTGATCGAGACGGTCACCTCCGTGGAATTGGTGGTGCCGTCGTTCACGCGGAACGTGAACGAATCCGACTCCGCGCCGAAGCCCGCGGTGTAGGTCACCGACGCGCTCGTGGGCGTCAGCTGGATGGGGGCGCCGAGCGTGCCAGCGGGCGGGCTCACCACCGCGAATGTCAGCGGTTGACCTTCGACGTCCGAGCCGGTCAGCGTGAAAGACTTCGTGTCACCGGCAAGCACGATCTCCGTCGACGCGTTCGCGATCGGCGGATCGTTGACTCCCGTGACGTTGATCGTCGCGGTGACATTCGCCGAGGAACGGTTCGTCTGATCGACGGCCCGGTAGACGAATGACGTCGAGCCGCTGAAGTTCGCCGCGGGCACGAACGTCACGGCGCCATTCGCCGCGAGGCTGAACGAGGCCGCATTCGCGGGACCGGTGACCACGACGGCCGTGAGCGTGTCGCCGGTGTCGGCGTCCGAGTCATTGGTCAGGACGTTCGCGTTCGCCAGCGCGGTGTCCTCGCTGGTGGTGAACGTGTCGGCGGCGCCGATCGGATCGTCGGGCACGGAGGTGACAGTCACCGTCACCGTCGCGTTCGCGGTGCCGCCGTTACCGTCGGACACGGTGTAGCTGAACGAATCGCTGCCGTTGAAGTTCGGGTTCGGCGTGTACGTCGCGGACAGGCCGGTGACGCTGACCGAACCGTTGGTGCCGTTGCTCGCCGTGATGGTGAGCGTCTGGCCGTCCGGATCGCTGACGTTGTCCGCCAGGTTGACGTTGCCAGGCGTGTCCTCGTTCGTGGTCAGCGCATCGTTCGTCGCGCTCGGCGGGTCGTTCTCGGGGGTGATCGTGACCGAGACCGTCGCGGTGTCGCTCCCGCCCTTGCCATCGGAGATCGTGTAGACGAACGAGTCCGAACCATTCGCGTTCAGGTTCGGCGTGTACGTCACGGTTTGACCGCTGAACGTCACGCTGCCCTTGCTGCCCTGCGTGACCGCCGAGACGGTAAGCGCGTCACCGTCCACATCCGTGTCGCCGGCGGGCGGGGCGCCCGTGACGACGTTGATGGTCTTCGCGGTGTCCTCATCGGTGAGCAGCGTGTCGTTGCCTGCTACCGGCGGATCGTTCACCGGGTTGACGGTGACCGTGACCGTCGCAGTGTCGGTGAGGTTTCCGTCGGAGATCGTATAGGTGAACGACGTCTCGCCATTGAAGTTGGCCGCCGGCGTGAAGGTCACGGTCGTGCCGTTGGTCGTCGCCGCGCCATTGGCGGGCTGCGTGACGGCGGTGATCGTCAGCGTCTGGTCGAGCTCGGGGTCGCCATCGTTGTCGTTGACGCGCACGTTGACGTCGACCGCCGGGGTGTCCTCGTTTGTCGTGATCGCGTCGTCTCCAGCGATCGGCGCGTCGTTGACCGCGAGCACCGTGACGTTGACGGTGCCCGTCGAGGTCGCGTTCGAGGGATCGCGCACGACGTAGGTGAACGACGTCGAGCCGTTGAAGTTGGCGGTGGGGGTGAACGTGATGGTGTTCCCCGTCGAGCTCACGCTGCCGCCGGTTGCCGGTTGCGTGATCGAGTCGAGCGTCAGCGTGTCGTTGTCGACGTCGGTGTCGTTGGTCACGACGTTCAGCGACTTCGGCGTGTCCTCGTTCGTCGACAGGGCGTCGTTGACCGCGACCGGCGCGTCGTTGACGTTGGTGACCGTGATGTTGACCCGGCCGATGTCGACGCCGCCCTTGCCATCACTGATCGTGTAGTCGAACGCATCGGGACCGAAGTAGTTGGTCGCCGGCGTGTACGTGATCGTGTTGTTGTCGCGCGCGAGGGTGCCGTGAGCGGCGGTGCCGACCGCGGTGATCGAGAGCGCGTCGCCATCGACATCGTTGTCGTTGCCGAGCAGGGTGGAGAACACCGTGGCGGTGTCCTCGGTGACGGTGCGCGCATCATCGCCGGCGACCGGCGCGTCGTTGACCGGGTTGACGGTGATGGAGACGGTCGCGGTGGAGGTGCCGCCGTTGCCGTCGGTGACCGTGTAGGTGAACGAGTCGGGGCCGTTGTAGTTGAGGGCCGGCGTGTAGCGCGCGACCGTCGCGGTGAACACGACGGTGCCGTGCGCGGGCGGGGTGGACGACTGGATCGCGAGCGTGTCGCCATCGATGTCGGTGTCGTTGAGGATGACGTTGAGCGTCGCGAGCGTGTCCTCGTTGGTGGTCAGCGTGTCGTTGACCGCGACCGGCGCGTCGTTGACGTTGGTGACGGTGATGGTGACGTGGCCGATGTCGCTGCCACCGAGACCGTCGCTGACGACGTAGTCGAAGCCGTCGGGGCCGAAGTAGTTGTCGGCGGGCGTATAGGTGACGACGCCGCCCACCAGGCTGACGGTGCCGTGGGCCGCGGAGGTGACCGCGGAGACGAGGAGCGGGTTGAGATCGATGTCGCTGTCGTTGGCGAGGACGTCGATCGTGGTCGGCGTCTCCTCGGCGACGGTGACGGTATCGTCGACGGCGACAGGGGGATCGTTGTCGAGGCCGACGAACACCGTGACGTTGCCGGTGGCGGTGCCGCCCTTGCCGTCGCTGATCGTGTAGGTGAACGCGTCCTCGCCGCTGAAGTCGGTGTCCGGCGTGTAGGTCGCGATGTTGCCGTTGAAGGTGACCGAGCCGTGAGCGCCCTGGGTGTTGGACTGGACGGTGAGGGTGTCGCCATCGACATCGGTGTCGTTGGCGACGACGTTGCCGGTGACGACGGTGTTCTCGTCGGTGCCGAGCACGTCGGCGTTGGCGACCGGCGCATCGTTGACGTTGGTGACGTTGATCGTCACGCGCCCGACGTCGGTGCCGGTCTTGCCGTCGCTGATGGTGTAGTCGAAGCCGTCCGGTCCGACGTAGTTGACCGCCGGCGTGTACGTGATGACGCCGCTCACGAGCTGGACGGTGCCGTGCAGCGGCTGGGTGGTGACAGTGACGACGAGCTGGTCGCCATCGACATCGGTGTCGTTCGCGGCCGCCGGGATCACGGTCGGCGTCTCCTCGGCGACGTTGATCGTATCGTCGACGGCGACCGGCGCGTCGTTGACCGGCGTCACCGTGATCGAGACGGTGCCCGTGGCCGTGCCGCCGGTGCCGTCGTCGAGCGTGTAGGTGAAGGCGTCGGCGCCGTTGAAGTTGCCGGCGGGCGTGTAGGTCGCGACTCCATCGGTGATGTTGACGACGCCGTGCGCCGGCTGCGTGAACGAGGCGACGATGATGGTGTCGCCGTCGGCGTCGGTGTCGTTCGCCAGCACGTCGACGGAGGCGACGCCGTCCTCCGCGATCGTCATCGCATCGGGGTTGGCGACCGGCGCGTCGGGGACCGGGGTGACGGCGACGGTGACGGTGCCGGTGGCGGTGCCGCCGGTACCGTCGGAGATCGTGTACTGGAACGTCGCGTTGCCGTTGAAGTCGGCGGCCGGGGCGAACGTGATCGTGTTGCTGGCCAGCGTGGCGCCGGCGCCGCTGACCGAGGTGACGGTGAGCGTGTCGTTGTCCGCGTCGCTGTCGTTCGCGAGCAGCGTCGCGGCGGGGATCTGGATCGGCGTGTCCTCGGGGGTGGTCGCGTCGTCGGCGGTGGCGACCGGCGCATCGGCGACCGGGTTGATCGTGATCGTGACCGTGGCGATATCGGTGAGCGCGCCGTCGGTGACGACGTACTCGAACGTCGCCGTACCGTTGGCGTCGGGCGCCGGGGTCACCGAGATCTCGGTGCCGACCTGGACCACGGTGCAGTTGACCGCGTTCTGGAGCTCGGAGATCGACAGCGTGTGACCGTCGGGATCGATGTCGTTGGCGAGCAGGGTCGCGATCGGGATCGAGAACGCGACGTCCTCGTCGGTGCTCGCCGTGTCGTCGGTCGCGGTGATCGCCTGGGCGACGCCGACGGCGACCGTGACCATGCCGGTGGCGGTATCGGTGCCGTCGGACAGCGTGTACTCGAACGTCGCGGTGCCGGCGAAGCCCGTCGTCGGCGTGAACGTGATCGTGTCGCCGGCGAGCACGACGCCGCCGCTCACGGCACTGGAGGCCGCGGTGATCGTCAGCGTGTCGCCCTCGAGATCGGTGTCGTTGGCGAGCAGCGAGGCGACGTCGATCGGCAGCGCGTTATCGGCGTTGGTCGCGAACGAGTCGGGCTCGGCGACGGGGGCGTCGTTGACCGCAGTGACCGCGATCGCGACCGGGAG
This sequence comes from Pseudomonadota bacterium, assembly GCA_023430775.1. Taxonomy (GTDB): domain Bacteria; phylum Myxococcota_A; class Polyangia; order Haliangiales; family Haliangiaceae; genus JABFXX01. Next base: position 2,196 of record JAEYYY010000519.1, on the reverse strand, counting down.
CTCGATCACCGTCGCGCCTTCGGTCGCCGTGATCGTCAGCGTGTCGGCGCCGAAGTAGTTCGCTTCCGGGGTGTACGTCCACGCGGTGCCCGCGCCGGTGACCGTGCCGTGTGTCGGCGCGGTGGTGAGCTGGAAGCTCGCCGGCAGGTTCGCCTCGATCGCGAACGTGGCCGGCGTGTCCTCCGGTGTCGAGACCGGCATGACCGTGGCCGTGAAATCGATCTCCGGATCGTCGCCGCACGCAGCGACCAGCATGAAGACAAGCCAATAGACGTGACGCATGGGCCCCCATCGATCAGTGTCGGACCGAAGCACGCGTCGGTTCAAGGGCCCGTCGGGCATCAGCGGGCTAGCGGGGCCCACCTTCGTGGCGACCGTGTAGGCGAACGTCGGTCCGGCCCGCGGTCAGGGCTTCCAGCGATCGCGGGCGACCTCGAGCACGGCGAGCGCCGAGTCGACGCGATTGAACGGCGGCATCACGTAGACGCCCTGCACGCGATGCTTGACCGCGGCCAGCGCCTCGCGCGCGATCGCGATGCCCTCGGTACGCGCGGCCGGCCCCTGACCGACCTTGGCCATCCGCTCGCGGAACTCGGCGGGGATGCTCATGCCGGGCACCTCGTTGTGGAGGAACTCGGCATTGCGATGCGACGCGAGCGGCAGGATGCCGACCATCACCGGCAGGCCGAGCGGCCTGGCATCGTCGAGGAAGCGCTCGAGCGTGCGCGGGTCGTAGACCGGCTGGGTCATCACCAGCTCGGCGCCCGCGTGCTTCTTGTCCTCGAGCCGGCGCAGCTCGCGATCGCGATCGTGGGCACCGGGCTCGGCACCTGTGGCGAGCACGAAGCTCGTCGGCTCGCACGGCTTGCCCGCGGGATCGACACCGGCGTTGAGCCCGGCGGCGATCCGGAGCAGGCCGACCGAGTCGACGTCGTAGACCGGCGTCGAGAACGGGTAGTCGCCCATCTTCGGCGGATCGCCGGTGATGATCACCAGGTTGTTGAGACCGAGCGCATGCGCGCCGAACAGGTGCGCGACCAGCCCGAGGAAGCTCTTGTCGCGCGCGCAGACGTGGAGGATCGGCTCGACCTTGGTCTCGGCCGCGAGCCGCGCGCACACCGCGATGTTCGCCATCCGTGCCGACGCGCGTGGACCATCGGCGATGTTGACGATGTCGGCCCCGGCGGCGAGCAGCTCCTCGACCTGCTGCTTGGTCCTGGTCAGATCGCTCGACGGCGGCGCGGTGAGCTCGACCGACACCACGAACTCGCCGCGTGCGAGCCGCCCGCCCATCCGGCTGCGCTCGGCGAGCGGCGTCTTCGCCGGTGGTGCGGCGGGGGGCGTACGGGGGTGTCCCCCGTCGATCTCCAACACCGGCTTCGGCCCGCGCTCGTCGAGCTTCTCGCCGCGCAGCATGCGGACGGCACCGAGCATCGACCGCGTGTGCGCCGGCGTGGTGCCGCAGCAACCGCCGATCACGCGCACGCCACTCTTCAACATGCGGCGCGCGAACACGCCGAAGTGCTCGGGGTTGGCGACGTACAGCGTGCGGCCCTCGACGGAGGCGGGCAGGCCGGCGTTGGGTTGCGCGATCACCGGCTTGCCGCGACCGACCATGCCGACGGCCACCTGATAGAGCTCCGCCGGGCCGATGCCGCAGTTGCCACCGACGACATCCGCGCCGGCGGCGATCAGGCGATCCGCGATCTCCGCGGGACCGAGCCCGCCATCGCTCTTCGCGTTGCCGTCGAACACCATCATCGCGAACACGGGGACGCGCGGCCCGCGTTCCTTGGCCACCGCGATCGCGGTCTCGAGCTCGAGGATCGAGGTGAACGTCTCGAGGTTGATCGCGTCGACGCCGGCGAGCACCAGCGTATCGATCTGCTCGGCGAGGGCGAACCGCGCGAGCTTGCGCTCCGACGCGCTCGCCACCCCGAACTTGACGCCGGTGGGGCCGACCGCTCCGGCGACGTACGCGCGCTGCCCGGCGGCCTCGCGAGCGAGTGTCACGGCGCGCCGGTTGATCTCGCCGGCTTGCTCGACGAGCCCGTGCCGCGCGAGCGCCATCCGGTTGGCGCCGAACGTGTTGGTCTCGACGATCTCCGCGCCCGCCGCGACGTAATCGCGGTGCACCGCGCGGATCAGATCCGGCTGGCTGATGTAGAGCTCGTCGTAGCTGCGCGTGTGCAGCAC
>JAEYYY010000269.1 GCA_023430775.1 Pseudomonadota bacterium | reverse complement strand
CGCCGGTCGGCTCGGGTGCGGGCGAGACCATCGTCATCACCGGCTCGGCCCCGATCATCGATCAGGGCTCGACGAAGACGGGCGTCACGATCACGGACGACTACACCCGGAACATTCCGACGGGTCGTACGTTCGGCGGCGTGCTCGAGTCGTCGGCCGGTTCGCAGGCCGACATCTACGGCATCTCGATGTCCGGCGCGACGTCGGCCGAGAACGTGTACATCGTCGAGGGCATCAACACGACGGACACCGCGTTCGGTGGTCTGTCGACGAACCTCCCGAACGAGTTCATCTCGGAGACGGAGGTCATCACCGGCGGCTACAACGCCGAGTTCGGTCGCGCGACGGGCGGCATCGTCAACGTCGTCACCAAGAGCGGCAGCAACGAATTCAAGGGATCGATCTTCGGCTACATGCAGCCGGGCCTGCTGACGGCGCCGGCGGTGCGGACGCCGAGCAACGCGTCGTCGATCGAGGTCACGGGTGATGTCGGCTATCGCGCCGACCTCGGCTTCGAGCTCGGTGGACCGATCAAGAAGGACAAGCTGTGGTTCTACGTCGGCTTCGCGCCGGCGTTCAATCGCATCGATTACACGCGCTCGGTGCAGACCCAGACCGACTGCCGCACCACGCTTACCGATGGCTCGCGCACCGATTGCGATGGGCGGCTCGTCCAGCAGGGCGGCTTTGCCGACGGCGCACCCGACGTCGATCCGACGACCGGCTTCTTCATCACCGAGGAGATCGACTCGGAGATCCGGTCGTCGAGCTCGCGGGTCTACAACTCGCTCGCCAAGCTCAACTACGCGCTCAACCCGCAGCAGCAGGGCCAGCTCGCCGTCAACTTCGTGCCGTTCACGTCGAAGCGGCCGGGGCTGTTCGGTCCGGCCTCGTACGGCGCGAAGGATCGCGGCATCACCACCGACGTGTCGTTCAAGTGGACGTCGAAGTTCAACAACGACAAGACCGAGGTCGAGGCCACCGTCGGTGTTCACCGCGACAGCTTCGAGCGCAGCGGCATCGACAAGGCGCTCACCGGGACGTCGCAGCAGGTGCTCGTCGGTGGCTCGCTGTCCACCTACGCGCCGAACTTCGGCGAGAGCATGCGGACGCAGCAGGGCTGCTTCGATAGTCCCACCGGCAACGGCGACAACTTCCCGTTCATCACCAACTGCCCGATGGACAGCTCGGCGTACGTGATCGGCGGTCCGGGCTCGGTCTACGAGGACCTCGAGCAACGCCGCAGCGGCCGGCTCGGTGTCACCCAGCGCGTCAAGGCGGCAGGCACGCACGAGCTCAAGGCCGGCATCGACTTCGAAGACAACATGTCGAAGAACTCGCGGGCGCTGTCGGGTGACGCCTATCTCGTCAACTACGTCGACACCGCCGTCGACGTGCTGCGCTGGGTCCAGATCACGACGCCGGAGAACCAGGGCGGTCGCTTCGATCAGATGTGCTCGACGCCGAACCCGGATCCCGACGTCGGCGGCGAGGTGTCCTTCAACTGCGACTTCCTCGGCAACAAGGGCACCGAAGGCACCGGCATCGTCAGCCAGACGTTCAACTGGGCGACGTACATCCGGGACTCGTGGCAGATCCGCCCGAACCTGACGTTCAACGTCGGCCTCCGCTACGAGGAGCAGCGGCTGCGCTACGCCGAGTTCCTTCAGGGCACCACCGATCCGGTGACCGGCAACAAGTTCGGCAAGAACGCGCTCGCGCTCAAGGGCCAGTTCGCGCCGCGCATCGGTGCGCTCTACGACTGGACCAAGGAAGGTCGCTCGAAGGTCTACGGCCACTGGGGTCGGTTCTACGAGTCGATCCCGCTGGCGATGAACAACCTGTCGTTCGGCGCGCCGATCCTCTACGTCCAGCGGTACTCGCCCGCGCAGTGCGGCGAGCTCGATCCCGCGATCGGAGCCCCCAACGCCGAGGGTTGCGCCGGCTCCACCGAGGCACCGGATCAGCTGCAGCAACTGTCGGGCGTCAACGGCTCGCTCGTCGCGCCGGGCCTCAAGGGCCAGTACATCGACGAGATCGTCGCCGGCACCGAGTACGAGTTCTGGGATGACTTCAAGCTCGGGGTGTCGATCCAGGATCGCCGGTTCGGTCGCGTCATCGAGGACGTCTCCGTCGATGGCGCGAACACCTACGTGATCTCGAACCCGGGCCAGTTCCCGAAGGAAGAGGAGGACAAGCTGCAGCGCCGGATCGACGCGATGCCCGAGGGCCCGGATCGCGAGCGCCTCGAGAAGCAGCTCGAGATGTTCCGCGGCATCCGGATCTTCGACAAGCCGCGCCGCGATTACTCGGCGATGCAGATCACGATGTCGAAGCGGTTCAAGAACAAGCTCTACACGCAGGCGTCGTACACGTTCTCGCGCACGCGCGGAAACTATCCCGGTCTGATCTCGTACGACGACAACGTCATCATCCCGAACAACTCGACGCAGTACGACCTCGTCGAGTTGCTGGCGAACCGCATCGGTGCGCTGCCGCAGGATCGCCCGCACTACATCAAGCTCGACGGCTACTACACGTTCGAGAAGGCGAAGGTCGGATCGCTCACCGTCGGGGCTCGCTTCCGCGCGCTGTCGGGCACGCCGGAGAACGCGCTCGGCGCGCACTACCTGTACGGTGACAACCAGTCGTTCCTGCTGCCGCGCGGATCGATCGGTCGGTCCAGCTTCGACCACGGCCTCGACATGCACTTCGGGTTCGCGCGGCCGCTCAAGCGCAACATGAAGCTCGAGGTGTTCTTCGACCTCTACAACATCTACGACAACCAGGGCACGTTCAGCGTCGACAACACCTACGCACCGGCGGTGCGGCAGATCGATCCGAACGGCGCCGGTGGCTCGCTGCAGAACGCGAACCCGGTATCGGGTGGCTCGTACGAGGATCTGATCTTCCTCAAGACGCTCGACTCCGACGGCAACGAGACCTCGCAGCCGATCGGCCGCAACCCGAACTATCGCCGCACGGTCGGCCGCTACGGTCCGGCGTACGCGCGTCTCGGCGCCCGCCTGACCTTCTAATCGACGGTGATGATGGTCGCGGGGCCGCGCGTGGTGGTGGTGCCCGGATCGTCGAAGTTGGGCGAGCACACCGCGCAGGTGCCGATCAGGTTCTGATCGTTCCTGGTGTTGACCCGGATCCGGCCGACCCCACCGCCGCCGCCGCCACCGTTGCGGTTGCTGCTGCCCGAGGCACCGGCACCGCCGGAGAGGTTCGTCGTCGGTGCGCCACCCGCACCGCCGGCACCGCCCGTGGTGCCGTTCGCTCCGCCGCCGGTCGCTGCGGTGCGCGACAGCTGACCGCGCTGGCCCGCCTGGCCGCCGCCATCGCCACCACCGCCACCGCCGCCGTTGACCGCGAGGATGCCGGTCGTCAGGTTGACCTCGATTGCCTCGACGAGGATCGTGCCGCCGGAGCCACCGCCACCGCCGGCCGCATCGTGGAACAGCGCGCGCTGGCCGCCGCAGCCACCGGCGTTGACGCCGCCGCCGGGGCCGAACGTGATCCGATCGTTGGCGACCAGATGCAGCGCGCCACCGCCACCACCACCGATGCCACCCGTGGTGGTCTCGCCGCCACCGCCACCGCCGCCGGCACCGCCGCGCAACATCGTGATCGTCGCGTCGCCGAACGTGTTGCCGCCCGTGGTCCCGGCATTGCCGGAAGACGACGCACCGCCCGAACCGGTGGCGCCGTGACCCGCACCGGAGCCACCGCTCGCGTTGCTGTTCGACGCACCGTTGCCGTGCTTGCCCCTGCCGTCGCCGCCGCTGCCATCCTGCTCGGCGATGCCGCCCTGACTGCCGCCGGGCCCGGCGCTCTGGAACAGGCAGTCGCCGCGCAGATCGAGCGTGTCGTTGACGGCGATCGTGCGATTGGCGGCGAACACCGCCGGACGATTGCCGACGAAGTCGATGTCGCCGTCGATGACGAGCGAGTGGAACCGCCAGACCGCGATGTTGTTGACGACCCGAAACCCGATGCCGTTGAGCACGCCTTCGCCGCCGGGGCGAACGCCTTGGATCTCGCCGCTGCTGGTGTCGGCGCGCGTGTCGTTGCCGATCGTGATGTCGACGACGTTGCCATCCGGCGCCAGATCCTCGACGGTGGCGCCGTTCGCGGACGGCACCAGCGCCTCGCAATGTGCCGGCGGTCCGGCCGCGCAGATCGCGCACGGCGTGTCGATCGGGAGCTGGCCGACCGTCTCGCACTTGCGCAGCACGTTGCCGAGGCACGACGCCGTGGTGGTGTCCTGACAGATGTTCGGATCCGGCAGGGTATCCGGAATGATCGTGACGTCGACGGTGGTGGTGCCATCGGTCGGCACCTCGCCACCGGGTGGCGTGTACTGGCAGCCGACGAGCAGCAGCATCCCCAGACGGCGCAACATCGGGTGGGAGGATACCCCGGCCCAGGTGGCCTCGGGGTGGCCAGAAAGGTGTCTGCTGGTTAGCCGAACCGACCGGTGATGTAGTTTTCGGTCCGTTCATCCGCGGGGTTAGCGAACATCTTCGCGGTCGCGTCGTACTCGACGAGGATGCCGGTGCGCTGGTCGGTCCGGGCATCGAGCTCGGCGGTGAAGAACGCCGTGCGGTCCGAGACGCGCGCGGCCTGTTGCATGTTGTGGGTGACGATCACGATCGTGAACCGGCTCTTGAGCTGGCGCATCAGCTCCTCGATCCGGGCCGTGGCGATCGGATCGAGTGCGCTGCACGGCTCGTCCATCAGCACGACCTCGGGCTCGACCGCGATCGTGCGCGCGATGCACAGCCGCTGCTGTTGTCCACCCGACAGCCCGAGCGCCGACGCGCGCAGCCGATCCTTGACCTCGTCCCACAGCGCCGCGGCGCGCAGCGACTTCTCGACGATCTCGTCGAGCTCGCGCTTGTCGCGGACACCGTTGACCCGCGGACCGAACGCGATGTTGTCGTGGATCGACTTCGGGAACGGGTTCGGCTTCTGGAACACCATGCCGATCCGGCGCCGCACCTCGACGGCGGAGACGTCGGCGCCGTAGAGATTCACGCCGTGATAGTTGATCGTGCCGGCGACCCGCGCTCCCGGCGTGGTGTCGTGCATCCGGTTGAGCGCGCGCAACATCGTGGTCTTGCCGCAGCCCGACGGTCCGATGAACGCGGTGATCTGGTTCTCGTGGATCTTCAGCGAGACATCGCGCACGGCGCGGAACCGGCCGTAGTAGACGGCGGCGTCCTCGATGTCGAACACCACCGGCGTGTCGTCGATCGCGGGTGCGGAGCGTCGGTCGACGACGATGCGAGGACTGCGACGAGCGTGGATTCGTGCGACTGCCATGACATCCTCCGTGGGCATCTGTCACCTCTTCGAGGCAAACCGGGCGGTGACCACCCGGGCGGCGAGCGTGATCAGGAAGGTCAGCGCCACCAGCGTCAGCGCGGCACCCCAGGCGCGGCTCTCGGCGGCGGGAAACGCGAGGTCGCTGTTGAAGATCTGCAGCGACAGCGCCGTGTTTGCCTCGGTGAAGAGATGCGGGTTGAACGCCTTGGCGGCGCCGACCGTGAACAGCAGCGGTGCGGTCTCGCCGGCGGCGCGCGCGACCGCGAGCAGCGAGCCCGAGACGATGCCGGGCAATGCCGCGGGAAGCACGACGGTGAGGATCGTGCGCGACCTCGAAGCGCCCAGCGCATAGGAGGCCTCGCGCAGCTGCGCCGGTACCAGGCGGAGCATCTGCTCCGTCGAGCCGATCACGACCGGCAGCATCAGGCAGGCGAGGGCGAGCGCGCCGCCGAATGCCGAGTAACCGAACCGCATCGTCCACATCACGTAGACGAACAGGCCCATCACGATCGACGGCACGCCGGTCATCACCATCGCCATGAAGCGCACGGTGCGGGCAAACCTCGACTCGCCTCCGTACTCGTGCAGGTACACCGCGCCGAGCACGCCGAGGGGAACGGCGATCAGCGTGGCGCCTCCGGTGACCAGCAGCGTGCCGAGGATCGCCGGGCCCATGCCGGGACCTTCGCGGCGCGAGATCGCCGGGATGTCCTCGGTGAAGAAGTCGGGGAACGACGACAACGCCGCACCCGCGCCGCGCGACACGACCGAGTAGATGACCGCGATCAGAGGGATCGCGACGATCGCGACGGCGAGCGCCATCAACCCCGTCATCAGCGCGCTCTTCGTCGAGCGCCAGCCGTGCTTCGCGCGCAGATCGGGGACGTTCATGCGCGCTTTCCTCGCTGCACGATCCAGGTCGCGGTCAGGTTGACCACGATCGTGAGGACGAACAGCGCGACGGCGAGCGCGATCAGCGCGGACTTGTGAAGATCATCGGCCTCGCCCCACTCGTTGGCGATCACGGCCGGCATCGAGTTGCCCGGCGCGAACGGGTTCGCGGTGATCTGGCCGAGGGCCGAGCCGATGACGAGTGCCGCGGCGATGGTCTCGCCCATCGCGCGGC
>JAEYYY010000235.1 GCA_023430775.1 Pseudomonadota bacterium | reverse complement strand
ACCCCGAGCGGTGGCGACAGCGGTCTCGCGGCCGCGCGGTCAGCGGGCCGCGCGCCACCGAGTGGACGTATCTGTACGCCGAGGACGAGCTGGTCGAGTGGGCCGCGCGGATTCGCGCGCTCGCGGCGCGCACCGAGGAGGTCCACGTGATCTTCAGCAATGCCCCGCTCGAGCACGCCGTGCAGAACGCCCGCGAGCTGGCGGAACTCGTGAAGTCGGCGCGCACGCCACGGCGACACGCGACGCGCGCGGCGCACCCGCGTCCGGCGCCGCGGCCTGCCAGGGCACACGTCAGCTCGCGACGTGCAAGGCCGTCTGGTCGAGCGAGCGCGGCAGCTCCCCGGCGACCACCGAGGTCTCGCGCATCGCGGTCGCGGTGACCTCTGTCAGGTGAACATCCCGCACGACGCCTGGACGTCGAAGCCGACGCGCGGGATCACGCGGACGCGCGCCTTCGGCAACCGGGCGCGAAAGATCGCCGCGTTGCGCTCGAGCACGGCTTCGGGCGGCTCCTCGCCGTGCGCGGGGCTCGGCGGGTTGTAGCGAACGATGTTGATGTGCGCGTACAGCCCGCGCGCTTCGATCGCGTCGCACACCGCCTGGACGTCGTGCTCGCTGTCGTTCTCGCCGGCGATGAACGCGTAGTGGATCTTGACGATCTTGTAGGTGGCGCGCTGCCACGCCGCGAGCCGATCGAGCGCGACATCGGCAGGCTGCGCCTTCGGCAGCCAGCGCTTGCGGAACGCCGGTGCCATCGAGTACAGCGAGTAATAGATCTCGGGGTGGTAGCGCGTGAACACGTCCTCGAGTGGCCGATCGCCGTGCTCGACGGGAAGGATCGTCGACACCAGGAAGCGCGGCCGCAGCGACAGTGCATCGGCGCGCTGCCACAGGCCATCGAACAGCGCGCTCGAATCACACAGCACCGTGTGGTTGAGCATCGGCTCGCCGCGCGCCATGAAGTTGAAGTGCACCGACCGCGCGCGCGGCTGCGTGCGGTAGTGGTCGAGGACGCGGTCGGCCTGCTCGAGCAGCTCGTCGCGGGTGGTGTCGCGCAGCTTGGTCTGGCCGGTGGCCGTCAGGTGGCACATCCGGCACGCCTGGCGGCAACCGGTCTGCGACGACAGATAGACGACGACGTAATCGTCGGTGCGCCGCACGTAGCGGGCCTCGATGCGGCCGACGTCGGCGAGGCGCACGAAGTTGACGGAGGCATCGAGTCGGCTCGGCGCCGCCACGAAGGCAGGTCCGACCGGCTCCTCCACCAGCTCGAGGGATTGACTCATCGCGAGGTCCTCACGGGTGGCAGTGACGGTACTCTCGTCCTCCCATGGTCCGCCAGGCCTTCGCAGCCAAGCCGACAAGGCATCGGCTCCTCGGCGGGTTCGTGCGCCGGATCGCCGAGGGGGCCGACGCCGACGCCTTCGCCCTGCGCGGCGGGATGCTGGTCCGGCACTGGTTCCCGGAGAGCCGCCGGCCGGCGCGCGATGTCGATCTGGTGTGCCGATTGCCGTACGACCTGCCGGCGATGCGTGCGCTGTTCGCGAGGACGCTGGCGCGCGAGGTCGGCGACGGCGTCGTGTTCGAGTCCGATCGGTTTCGCGTCGACAAGATCCAGACGGCGACGCCGCACCCGGGGATGCGGCTATTCGCGGTCGGTCGCGCCGACGGCGTGTTCGGCGAGATCTCGATCGACACCACGTTCCACTATCCGATCTGGCCCGATGCCGTGCGCGACCAGCTTCGCCTCGGCGGCAACGAGGTCGGGTTGTGGATGTGCCCGCCGGAGATGCTGGTCGGGCGCAAGCTCCAGGTGATGGCACAGCTCGGCCCGCAGCGCTGGCGGCCGAAGGATCTGAGCGACGTGTGGATGATCCTCCGCGGCGCGCGGACCGGCGAGGCGCTCGGCGAGGCGATCGAGCGCGCGTTCGCCGGTCACGATCACGCGCCGATGAGCGAGTTGCTCCACACCAGCTTCTGGACCGACCGCGGGTCCGACCTGCGATGGAGCCGCCATGTCGGGCAGCTCCCGCGCGGAGCGGTGCCCGATCGCGCGGTCACCCTCGCGGCGGACCTCCGCAGCACGCTGCGCAAGTTCAGCAAGACGAAGTGAACCGGATCGAGAGATCGCGGCGCGCGGCCGTGATAGACGAGGAAGACATTCATGGGTGACGTCTTCGCCATTGTCAGCAAGGCAGTGTTCGAGAAAGAGGCCAACGTCGACCTCGGCGACGTGTGGCCGGTCGAGCGCTACAAGGGAGCCGCGAAGGTCTTCGAGAACACGCTCTCCGGTGGCGGCCGCATCTTCATGGTCACGGTCAGACCGCCCGACGAGCAGCTCTGGCTCCTCGCGGTGCTCGAGTCGCCGAAGTTCGACAAGAAGGCCCAGGCGTGGGTCGCGGCACCGAACACCGTCGCGGCGACCGACATCTCGTCCTTGCGGAAGTCGATCAAGTTCGAGTCCGGCAAGGGCATGTCTCAGGACAAGGGCGCGCTCGGCATGAGCCTGCAGACGCCGCGCGCGCTCGGCCCGGGCGATGCCGATCAGATCCTCGCGCTCACCGGCGGTGGTGCGGGCAAGGGCAAGTCGACCGGGGCGAAGGCGCCGGCCAAGGCTTCTGCCAAGGAAGACGGCAAGAAGAGCACGCGCTCGCGCGATCGGATCGCCGCGCTGCTGTCGGCGATCCGCGACGAGCCCGATGACGCGGTCAACCGTCACGTCCTCGCCGACGCGTACGACGCCGCCGGCGACGCCGATCGGGCGAACTTCATCCGCAGTCAGGTCGCGCGCGCCGAGCTGCCGCGCTGGGATGCGCGCGCCGTCGGGATGGAGCTCGACGAGCGTGGCTTCCTGCAAGCGCACCGCGACGAGTGGATCGGCGAGCTGCCGGCCTTCAAGGGCATGACGTACGGCGCCTTCGAGCGCGGCCTGGTCAACTGGGTCGTCTTCGACGACGCCGCGCTGATCGGCAAGCACCTCGCGGCGGCGATGGAGGCGGCACCGATCAGCGGCGTGATGATGCGCTGGCCGCGGCGCGGTTCGCGGCCGAAGCTGGGCGCGGTCCCGGGGCTGCGCTCGCTGGTGGTGAGTGGCACGCTGCTCGACAACGCGGACATCACGTGGCTCGCGAAGAGCCCGCTGTTGTCGACGCTGCAGGAGCTGACGCTCGAGAACTGCCGGCTCGACGACGACCAGTTCGCGATCCTGATGGACTCGCCGCACCTCACCAGGCTGCGCCGGTTGCGGCTGACGCTGCACCAGCTCGGCAACGCCAGCATCGACAAGCTGGTCGAGACGTCGCTGCCGCAGCTCGTCGAGCTCGCGCTGCCGGCCGAGACCATGGATCGCCTCGGCAGTGGCGGTCGCGATGGCGAAGGGATCAACGCCGAAGGCGTGGTCCAGCTCTGCAACTGGGATCAGATGGCGAGGGTCGAGCGCCTCGATCTGACCGGGATCCAGATGGGCGATACCGGCCTGGCCGCGATCCTGACGTCGGCGAACACGAAGCGGCTGACGACGCTCAAGCTCCGCAGCGTCTCCGACTACGACTTCGAGAACGACGAGCGGCCCGACGTGCTCCAGGCCTTCGAGCATGCGAAGGGCGATCGATCGTTCGAGGAGCTCCATATCGGCGAGAACGAGTTCACGCCCAAGGCCGGGAAGGCGCTCAAGGCCTCGCCTGTCCTCGACAAGCTCCGCATCCTCAACATCGACTTCCACAACGCGTGGGGCTCCGACCCGCTTCCCAAGCTGCTCGACGAGGCCAAGTGGCTCGACGAGGTTCACGTGCTGTCGATGACGGATTCCAACCTCCCCGTCGTCAAGAAGCTGCTCGGTCGGGCGCCGAAGTCGCTCCACACGCTGAAGCTCGCCAGCGCGTTCCCGCGCTCGAATCTCGAGGGCCTGGTCGCCGCGATCGCGGCCGAATCCCCGCAGAAGGCGCTGCAGTCGCTCGATCTGCTGGGCTGCGAGCTCGACGACAGCGCGCTGAAGAAGCTCGGAACGCTCAAGAAGCAGCTACCGGCGCTGGTCGAGCTTCGCCTCGGCGTGAACAACCTCCACGGCTACGGCGATGACGAGAATCCGTTCGGCGACGACGCGGCGGAGGAGCTCCTCGCGTCACCGCTCGGCAAGCAACTGCGGAGCATCACGTTCGGGATCGAGAAGCTCGATCGGTTGCCGCCGCCCGCGCGCATCTCCCTCGATAACGAGGACGACGACGATGATGACGACGACGATTACGACGACGAATGACCCGACCTGACGGCACCGTCGCGTTCTGCGTCGGCACCGGGCGCTGCGGCACCACGTTCATCACCGAGCTGCTCGGTCTCGAGCCCGAGGTCGCGGCGTCGCACGAGCGGCTGCGGCTCGCCGCCTGCTACCACATGTTCACCAGGTGGCACGGCATCCCCTCCGATGCCGAGGGTTTCCTCGTCGATCGCGAGCGCGTCGTCGCCGAGGATCTGGCGACCAGACGGATCTCGTTCGAGGCGAGCGCGCTGCTCTCGCACTCGATCGCGGAGCTCCACGCGCGGTTCGCTGCTCGGTTCCTGCTCCTCGTTCGCCGTCCCGATGCGTGCGTCAGCTCGTTCGCGGTGCGGGGCTGGTTCCTCGAGCCGATCGCGTGGCGCGATCGCAGCAAGCCACCGACGATCCCCGACGGTGCGAACCCGCGGCACTTCTTCGGCCGCAACCTGCCGCGAGGCGATGCCGAATTCGAGCGGTGGTCGAAGCTGACCCAGCTCGGCAAGCTCGGCTGGTTCTGGGCGGCGCGCAACCGCGCGATCCTCGAGCAGCTCGCCGCGCTGCCACCGGCGCACTGCAGCTGGCTGCGCCTCGAGGACTTCGATCACGCGCACTATCTCGCGCTCGCCGACTTCCTCGGCTTCCGTCCCACCGTCGACGCCGCGCGGTTCGGTCAGCTCGCCGCGAGCAAGCCGAACACCGGCCCGAACATTCCTCTCGCGCTCGACGCCTGGGACGACCAGGGCAGCCGCGAGTTCGAGGCCGAGGTCGCGGCCCTCGCCGAGGCGTTCGGCTACGAGTACCGGATCAGCGCGCTGAAGGCGGGCGCAAACCCGGTGGCCGCGCCGATGCGAGACGTGACGGCGGTGCTGGCCGCGCTCGGCATCGGATGACCATGCAGCCGATCGTGCTGCTGTTCTGCGATCAGCTGCGCGCCGATGTGCTCGGTGTCGCCACGCCCAACATCGACGCGCTCGCAGCGGAGTCGATCCGCTGGCCGACCTGCATCACCAATGCGCCGCTGTGCCGGCCGGCACGGATCAGCTTGCTGTCGGGCCAGCCGGTCGGCGTGCATCGCTGCGACGACAACCAGCGCGTGCCGCGACCCGGCTCGCTGCCGAGTCACGTCGCCGAGCTCCGCGATGCGGGCTATCACACCGCGGTCGTCGGCAAGACTCACCTGCACGCGGGCACCGGTCATCTCGATGACCACAAGCCGCTGCTCGAGGCGTGGGGCTATCAGACGATCGTCGAGCTCCCCGACGCGCAGATGCACCAGCTGCGCAGCGCCCACTCGGACTGGTTGACCGCGACCACGAACCCCGGCGACGTCGACAAGCACCTGCGGTGGAAGGACTACGTCGAGCACCATCGCCCGGCGAGCGCGCCGCCGGACGCGGTGCCCTGGCAGCTCGGCACCGACGATCACCTCGACATGTTCTGCGCGCGGCGCGCGGT
>JAEYYY010000225.1 GCA_023430775.1 Pseudomonadota bacterium | reverse complement strand
CCCTCGAGGCACTGCTCGCGCGCGACATCGAGCATCGGCTCGGCGCGGTCGCCGGCGCCGGAGCCGTGACGGTGATTCCCACCCGCGGGCTCGGGCACGTCGGCCAGCACCTCCTGGAGCGTTCGCGACAGGCCGACCTCGTGGTCGCCGGCACCCATCATCGAGGAGGCTTGCGCCGGTTGTCCTCGGTGGCCGAGCGCGTGCTCGACGAGGCGGCGGCGTCGGTGCTGCTCGTCCCGTTGCGGATCGCGCCGTGCCATCGCGCGCCCGACATCCGGGTTGCGCTCGCCGCGACCGATGGCAGCGCGTTCGCGAACTGCGCCGTCCCGTACGCGTACGGGTTGGTGCCCGATGGGGGCGAGGTCCATCTCGTGCGCGTGATCGGCAACTCCGAGCACGCCGACGACGGCGCGCTGATCTCGAACCTGATGGCGCTCCGGCCCGACGTGCCAACCTCGACGATCGCTCACATCGTGCGCGACCACGATCCCGCCCATGGCATCGCGGTGGCCGCCGAGCAAGTCGGAGCCGATGTCGTGTGTATCGCCTCGCATCCTCGCGCCAGGCTCGCGCGTGCCTTCATGGGCTCGGTTGCCGATCGGCTGCTTCAGTTGTGTCGCCGCCCCGTGCTCGTGCTCCACCCGACGGAATGACGTAGGAAGCCGAGCGAGGTGGAGGCCGACCACGACGAACACCGCCTGGTGCAGCCGATCCGCCGACACGGAAGAAATTCGCCGCCTGCCGTGCGTCGTTCGCCGTTTCGGCGCAAGCTGGCCTCCAGCCGAATGCCGACAACGAGCTATGAAGCCGCGAGCCTCGACGGTTCCGAGATGGTCCTCGAGCGCGAGGGCAGCGAGGTGTGCATCCGCGTTGGCCATCGCACGCTCATGGCGAGCGACGCGCACGACTCGGAGGACGAGCTCGGGCGCTTGATCGCGTCGGCCGTCGCCGAGGTGTCGGCGCCGCGGATCTTGATCGGTGGCCTCGGCCTCGGGTTCACCTTGCGCGCCGCACTCGACGGACTGCCGCCGGCGGCACGCGTCGATGTCGCCGAGCTCGTGCCCGACGTCGTGCGCTGGAACCGAACAGAGTGCGGCGACTACGCCGGACGTCCAGTGGACGACGGGCGCGTCACCGTGTTGATCGAGGACGTCGCCGCCGTGATCGCCCGCAGCGACAACACCTACGACGGGATCGCGCTCGACGTCGACAACGGACCCAGCGCGGTGACGCACCCGAGGAACGAGCAGCTCTACAGGCGCGAGGGGCTGGCTCGGGCATATGCGGCGCTGCGGCCCGATGGGGTGCTGGCGGTGTGGTCGTCGTTCGCGTCGGAGCTGTTCACGCGGTCGCTCGAGGAGCTTGGCGGCACCGTCGAGCTGGTGGAGACCCCCGCGGGCGATGCACCGCAGCACTACATCTGGGTCGTGACGAAGCGTTGAAGCCGGCGCAGCATCACCATCGGATCATCGCGAAGGTCTGGTAGTCGATGCCCTCGGGTGGGCGGATGCCGAGCCAGCTGTTGC
Organism: Pseudomonadota bacterium; assembly: GCA_023430775.1. Taxonomy (GTDB): domain Bacteria; phylum Myxococcota_A; class Polyangia; order Haliangiales; family Haliangiaceae; genus JABFXX01. The sequence goes on along the minus strand of JAEYYY010000225.1, from coordinate 13,025 downwards.
CGAAGCCCGATGCGATAAAGGAGTCGGCGCCGTCCTTGATCGCCGCGCACTTGTTCGGCTGCACGGTGGCGGTGGTCGTGCCGCGCTTGAACACCAGCGCGTGCGTGCGGTTCACTGACCGCTGCTTCGTGTTCGGATCCTGGCGGCTCTCGGTGTCGGCGCCTGTCGTGGCCTTCCCGCCATCGGCGAGATCGTCCGCGCCGCTGCCCGAGATGATCAGGAGCACCTTGCCGCCGGCGTCCTTGATCAACGCGTCGTAGACCTGGTGCCAGCCACCACCGCGCCGGAGCGTGGCGTCGATCTTGTCGCCGACCGCGAATGGCGGCTTGGGCGGTGCGATGAAGAGCTGGAACGAGCGATCGCCGGCGGCAGTGGTGACCGTGACGTCGAGGCGATTGGGCTCGCTCGGCTTGACGGGAGCGATCGACTTCACCGTGCCCGCGATCTGCGTCTTCTCCGGATCGCCCTTGCGCATGACGACCGACGCGCCGCACTCCTTCGGCGGCGGTGCCGCGTGGGATGTGGCCGTCAGGAGGGCGAGCGGGACGAGGTAGCGCACGCCTCAGCATGCCACGCGGAGACTACGAGCGGCGGTGGACGTCTACGTCGTCGAACCGCTCGAGCTCGGTGGCGATTTCGGCGGGGAGCTTTTCTTTGGTGGGGACGGCGATCTCGACACGCGTGATCCGGTCGTGCGGCAGCAGGCGAAGGATGTCGGGCAGGGCGTCGAAGGTCTCGACGTCGGGTGGTGTTCTCGTGCGCCGTAGGGAGGCGGTCTCCTTGCGGAGCGTGAGTCCCCACGGGCCATGCCACAGTGTGACCTCGTCGATCGGTGCGTCGAGCGCGGCCGGCAGCCAGCGCTCGAGCTGGACCGGCAGCACCTCGAGAGTCTCGAGCTGGTGCGCGAGCGGCGAGGCCCAGAAGCTGGCGAACGCGGAGAAGGGCGACAGCGTCGTGCCCGTGAAGACCACGTGGCGAAGCGCGGGGAGGTGGCGTTTCGCGAGCGCGTCGAGCACGTCGGCGCTGCGAACATCGATCTCGAGGTGGACGAGGTGCGGCGCGTCCATGGCGAGTGCGTTGACGTAGCCGCGGCGCAACGCCCGCAGCATCGGCATGTTCCGCACCGGCACGAGCGGACCGCGGCCGCTCGCGAGATCGAGATCCTCGATCGTTCGCCACTCGGGGCGATCGGTGAGGGCCTGGTAGACCGACTCGGTGTTGTCGCGCAGCGCGCACGCCGACAGGAAGCCGCGCTCGAACACGACGCCGGTCTTCGCGATCACCGGATCGAGCGGACCGAGCCAGTCGCGACCGGCGGCGGCGAGCAGCTCGCGCTCGCGCTTGGTGCGAGTGCCGGTTCGGCCACGCGCGCGCTGGAGCGCGATGAATTCACCGCGCGGATCACCGCGGCGCTGGAGCTCGTCGGCGAGCACGAGGCGCGGGGCATCGTCCTCGGGGTTGGCGTAGACGGCGGCGAACAGCGCGTCGGACGAGGGGTGTGGATCGATCGCCGAGGCGGCGAGCGCGGCGTCGATCTTCGCGAGCAGCTCGGCATCGGCGGGATCGAGGGAGGTGCGGTGCTTGCGAACCTGCGCAGCGAGCTTGCTGCGGGTCTCCGGAAAGCGCGGGCCCATCACACCGAGCGTCGGTTGCGTGCCTTCGGTGGCGAGCCGGTCGAGCGCGGCGAGCTGGCGGATGTCGGCGAGCTCGACGAGCGCGTTGCCCGCGGCGATCGCGGGATGGCGAAACGTTCCGCCGAGGATCGGCGGGCTGGCGAGCATCGCGACGAGCGCGGAGGCGATCCGCGGATCGTGTGGCCGCTCGGAGATCCGCCAGATCCGTTCGCGTAGCGGATCTGCCTTCGCGATGTCGGTCAACGTCGCGAGCAGGCCGCCGAGCTCGGCGGGCGTGCCGCGCTTCGCGAGCGCGAGCCAGTTCTTCTGCTTGTCGGCGACGGTCTTGCCGGCCGGCCGCGTGATCGGCAGCGTGGCGGCGAGCATCTCGATCGTCGTCGCGAGTGCGGGATCGCGCACCGCACGCCAGGCGTCACAGAGTTGCGCGAGTGCGCCAGCGCGATCGTTGGCCTCGAGGCGCGCGAGAGCGAGCGCGAGGGACATCCGGATCGCGTATCACTGAGGCCGCGCGCGGTTACGGATAAAAGTGATCGCGGCCGAGATTGTCGGCCGATTCTACCGTTGGCTGGTGAGCGAGCGACCGCGCTAGCACCCCTGCATGACCAGACTCGCCCTTGTCTTGTTGATCGCCTCCGCGTGCTCGAGCTCCGAGGCTCGCGACACCACCACCACGGAACCGACGGCGGTAGCAAAGCCCGTCGAGGCTGCGCCGAAGGCCGAGCCCGCACCGGCACCGGCGGCTGCACCGGCAGCTCCCGCTGCAGCAGCGCCCGCCGCGCCGGCCGCCGCGAAGCTCGAGCCGCTGCCGCTGACCGCTGGCAACAGCTTCACCAAGGTCGGACTTCGCACGATGGAGAAGGTCTCGAATGCGATCGATGCGGCGGGGACGGATTGCCTCGTGCTCGCGCGCAACCTCACGGCGCTGACGAAGGACATCAAGAAGGCCGTCAACACCCTCGGCGAGAACGGCCAGCAGTTCAGGACCCTGAACATGTCGCGCGCGCTTCGCGATCGCCAGAAGGCGCAGCGCGCGCTCCTCAAGAGCTGCAAGGCGAGCGAGCCACTCGCAAAGACGGCGATCAATGCTTCGGTCGGCGCGATGCAGTCGTACGACCAAGGGTACGATGGCGAGCACTCGGTCTGGCAGTGATCTGCTGGAGGTGCTCGAAGTCGCCGGTGACGAAGCCGAGGTCATCGGCGAGATCGAGGAACACCTGCTGATTGCGGCTGAGGGCGGCGGGCTTGACGGCATCGGCCGCGGCGGTGATCAGCCGGTGAGCTTGGCCAGGTCGTCGACGCCGAAGGCCTGTTCGAGCTTCGCGACGTCGGCCACCGCGCGATCGAAGCCGTGCTCGCCGAGCATCTGCTTCTCCTTGTCCTCGAACTGCTCGCCGAGCTCCTCGTATTCGTGATCGCCGATCAGGCCGCGCAGCGCGGGCAACAGGATCGTGTCCTCGCGCGCGGCATGCGGCCGGTACATGTGATTGAAGCGGCGTAGCACCGTGGCGAGCTTCGCGCGGTCGAGCGGCGCTCTCGCCAGCGTCACGATCTGATCGGTGAGCGAGCGGCCGACCTGATGTTGCTGCCGCAGGATCGCGGTGAGGTCGGCGAGCTGGCCGGCCTTCTCGAAGCGCGGGAACAAGAAGCTCTCCTCGAGCTTCTCGTGATAGTCCTCGATGACGCGGCGGACGATGCCGGCACATCCGAGGAGCGCGTCGAGCGGTACCTCGGTGTTGCCGTCGAGCCGCAAGGCCGCGTCGTCGTAGACGTACATGACGCGACGAAGCACGCCATGCTCGCGCATGAGATCCTCGGCGGGCGTAACCTCCTCTTCGGGCTCGTCGCGCTTCGCGTGGGCGGTGGCGTGCGAGGAACTGGCACAGCCGGCGAGCAAGGCGCTCGAGCCGACCGCCAGGAACGAGCGTCGCGTGGTCGCCATGAGCGACCTTTACCACCCCGGGGGATCGCGGCCAGCGTGAGGTTCGGGCTGTGACAGCGGCGCGCGCGTGAAGTTGCGTGTCGGCGTTGGGCGCGAGGGCGACATTTCGATACGGTCGGGCCCATGCGCAGTCTGCTGTTCGCTTTGTTGTCCCTGTCCCTCGCGACGACCGCTTGCAAGAAGAAGGAGGGCGATCCGGGCGCCACGCCGGGCTCTGCCACCGGATCTGGATCCGGATCGAGCACTGCCACGGGCAGCGGCTCCGGTTCTGGCTCCGGCTCGGCCGCGCCGTCACCCGAAGAGAAGGTGGCGGCCGGGATGAAGAAGGCCGAGGAGGATGCGGCCGAGGAAGCGAAGCGATGGACGCCCGAGCTGACCAAGCAGGTGGTCGAGCTTCGCGACGGCAAGTATGCCGATGCCAAGGCCGCGCTGACGGCGATCGTCGCCGGGCCGCACCGGATGCCGAAGCACCCCGAGCGCGATGCGCACCGTCATCCGGTCGAGACGCTGACGTTCTTCGGCGTGACGCCGACGCAGACGGTGATCGAGCTCGGTGCCGGCGGCGGCTGGTACTCGGAGCTGCTGGCGCCGCTGCTCGCGAACAAGGGCAAGTACGTCGTCGCCGGGCCCGATCCGGAGGCCTCGAAGACCGAGATGTCGTCGGTGTATGGCAAGCGCCTGGATCTGATGCTCGCGAAGTCGCCCGAGCTGTACGGCAAGGCGGAGCGCGTCAAGCTCGATCCGAACGCGCCGAAGCTCGGCCCCGATGGCAGCGCGGATCTCGTGATCGCGATGCGCGAGATGCACAACTGGCAGCGCAACAAGAAGCTCGACGCGTACCTCGCCGCGGTGCACGCGGTGCTCAAGGACGGCGGGACGTTCGGTGTCGAGCAGCACCGCGCGCAGCCCGGCACCAAGGGGGAGGACACCGCCGACAAGGGCTACCTCGCCGAGGACTGGGTGATCGAGAAGGTCAAGGCGGCGGGCTTCGAGCTCGTCGAGAAGTCGGAGATCAACGCGAACCCCAAGGATACGAAGGACTACCCGAAGGGCGTGTGGACGCTGCCCCCGAACTTCCGCGAGGGCGAGACCGACAAGGCGAAGTACGAGGCGATCGGCGAGAGCGATCGGATGACGCTGCGGTTCAAGAAGGTGGCGAAGAAGTAGCGACGCGACACGAGAACGCTACCCTGGAGAATGCCGAGTCCAGACGACCGCTGGAAGCAGCTTCCGAGTCGCAGGCGCGCGGCGGTGTATCGCGCGATCGGTCGCGCCAGTCGCGAGGCGCGGCTCGACGAGGAACCCGAGCTTGCAGCCGACGTGCGGATCGCGCTCGACGTCGTTCGCGACCGCGCGAGGTCGAAGCGCACACCGCGCAAGAAGTCTTGAAGTAAACGCTCGCAGTGCGCCGATCCTCGGAGGCGCTTTACGCGGCTTCGACGCGCGCGGAGTAGGCGTCGAACGACTTCTTCCACGCCGGGCGTCCGAGGCAGCGATCGCGGTACGCGAGCAGGTGAGGGTAGGGCGCCAGCATCTCCTTCGGGGTGCCGGCGTCGAGGATGTGGGTGATCAGGATGTCGGCGACGGTGAAGTCGTCGGCGGCGACGAACTGCCGGCTGGCGAGCCAGCCATCGAGCTGCGCGAGGCGCATGTTGCCCCAGCCCTCGAGCGCCTCGCTCGGCCGCGTGCCCTTGCCACCGCTGAGGTTGACGAACCACATCGATAACAGCGGCAACTCGATCGTCGAGAGCGCGGCGATCGACCACCGGATCACCTGCGACTCGCCGGCCAGATCGCGCGGCATCAGCTGGCCGGTCTTGCGTGCGAGGTAGAGCAGGATCGCGCCGGACTCGGAGACCACGATGCCGTCGTCGTCGATCACCGGGATCTGGCCGAACGGGTTGAGCGCGCGGTAGGAGGGCGAATCGAGATCGTGGTTCGGGTGATCCATGCCGACGATCTCGTACGGCAGCCCGATCTCCTCGAGGGCCCACAGGATGCGGAGGTCGCGGGTCTTGCCGCGCGCACCCTTGTTGACGCGGCCGAAGCCGTACAGCTTGAGCATGCGCGGAGCGTACTGCTCGCTAACGCGGACGGGCGGCGGCGCGCGCGAATTCCTCGACGAGCGGCGCGAACGTCTCGGGCGGCGGGATGTTCGGGAACGAGTGCGTCGCGCCGGTCTTGGCCCACGGCAGGCCCTCGGAGGTGGCCGTCTCGACGAACGGTACGAACCACGAGCAGTCGTCGAGCAGCGTGGCGCGCACGTTGACGAACATGTCCATGCCCTCGGGGCGCGTGAACATCCAGCTCTTGCAGTAGTCGCAGTGGAAGTGGCGCGCCGCGCCGTGCAGGCCGCCGATCGCGGTGTCGCCGGTGACGGTGAAGCCGGGGGCCGGGATCAGGATGCTGAGCGAGAACGCGCTGGCGGTCATCTTCTGGCAGCCGCGGCAATGACAGGCCATGGTGGCGATCGGTGGCGCGCTGATCTCGAAGCGGACGCGATCGCAGCGGCAGCCGCCGGCCCAGGGGAGTTTCCAGTCGTCGGACATGGAGGGAGCGTACCGGAGAAATCCTCACGGGCCCGGTGGCACACGTATCGCACTGCCTCGGTGGGACGATGAAGATCGCGGTGATCATGAACGCGGCATCGGGCACCAGCGGCGAGGAGGCCGACGAGCGCGAGCGCCGCATTCGCGAGGCCTTCGAAGCGGCGGGTGTGACGCCGGCGATCCACCGCGTCGAACCGGCCGAGCTGACCGACCGCGCGAAGGAGATCGCGATCGGCCACGACGTGGTGGTCGCGGCGGGCGGAGATGGAACGGTGAGCGCGATCGCGGGAGCACTGGCGGACCAGAAGACTTCGGTGGCGGTGCTGCCGATGGGCACGCTCAATCACTTCGCGCGCGACGTCGGCATCCCGCTCGACCTCGGGGAAGCCGCGGCGGCGATCGCGGCGGGGCACGTCAAGCGGATCGACGTCGGCGAGGTCAACGGGCGCGTGTTCGTCAACAACTCCTCCGTCGGGCTGTATCCGGAGACCGTGATCCACCGCGATCGCGAGCGCGCGCGCAGCGGGCGCGGCAAGTGGACCGCGATGGCGCTGGCGGCGTGGCGGGTGCTCAAGCGGTTCCCGCTCCTGCGCGCGTGCGTTCGCATGCCGGAGAAGTCGGTGACCTGCGCGACGCCGCTGATCTTCGTCGGCAACAACGAGTACACCGTCAACGTGCTGCAGCTCGGCGAGCGGCAGGCTCTCGATCGCGGCACGCTGAGCCTCTACATGATGCGCTGCAGGGGCCGGCTCTACATGTTCTGGCTGATGGTCCGCGCGATCCTCGGCCGGCTCGATGCCGTGCGCGACTTCGAGGCGGTGACGACCACGGAGGTCGAGGTGCGGCTGCGCCAGCGCATGCTGAAGGTCGCGCTCGACGGCGAGGTGATCCAGATGCGGTCGCCGCTGCGCTATCGGGTGCGGCCGCGCGCGCTCAGCGTGATCGTGCCGGCTGCGGTCGCGAAGGCCGCGTGATTCGCTACGGCGTGCCGCGATAGACCACGAGCGCGCCCCTCTCGCCGCTGGGACCCGGCAGGTACCCGGTGGTGAGCAGATCGAGCAGGCCATCCTGATCGATGTCGGCGGCGACCAGCGGGCCGTACGATCCGGTCGCGACGATGCCGCTCGCCACGAAGCCGTCGTCGGTGGCGCGATAGAAGACGCCTTCCAATCGGCATCACCATCATCCACGGTGCGTGCGCGCCGACGCCGCTCCGAGATCCTCGGGCGCGATCGGTCGCCGCGTGGCACGTGCGTCGCAATTCTTCAGCCTGGATGAAGACGATCGCGCACATTTCCGATCCGCACTTCGGGACCGAGAGCGCGCGGGTGCTCGCGGGGATGATCGCCGACTTCGAGGGCGCTTCCCTGATCGCGATCAGCGGCGACCTCACGCAGCGCGCGCGGAGCGATCAGTTTCGGGCCGCTCGCGCCTTTCTCGATCGGCTGCCGTGTCCGCATCTCGTGGTGCCGGGCAACCACGACGTGCCGCTCTACAACCTGGCGCGCCGGTTCTTCGATCCGCTCGGCCGCTACCGCGAGGAGATCACCAGCGATCTCGCGCCGACCTATATCGATGACATTATCGCCGTCGCCGGCATCGCGACCGCCCACGGCGTGACGATCAAGAGCGGCAAGATCACGAGCGAGCAGATCGAGCGCGCGACCAGCTCGCTGGCGAGCGCCGCCACGCAGTGGAAGGTGATCGTCGCGCATCATCCGTTCTTCGGGCCGGAGCGGGCGCAATCCGATCTCGTCGACGGCGCGGGTCCGGCGCTCGACGCGTTCCGCGAGGCCGGCGTTCACCTGATCCTGACCGGGCACCTCCACATCTCGTTCAGCGATGACTCGGCGATGCGCGATGTCGAGCACCGGATCGTCGCGGTGCACGCGGGCACCTGCATCTCGTCGCGGACGCGCGGCGAGCCGAACAGCTACAACCGCATCACCTTCGATCGCGACGAGGTCACCGTCCAGGTGCGCACCTGGAACGGCTCGCGGTTCGAGGATGGCAGCAGCAAGACCTATCGGCGCGGCCGCTGGACGCCCGAGATCGAGAAGGTCGCGGTGCACGAGGTGGAGAGCGCGCCACCTGCGGTGTAGGGATCCCGCTGCGGCACGGGTGTCCACGCCGTCGACGAGACCATCCGGGTGATCGCGATCAGGCTCGCGGCGAACTATCGGTGCCGAGATGATCTGCGACGAGCCACTACGACTCCACCATGTCCTCGACGGTGACCCACGGATCGCGCGAGCCGTATGGCGCACCGGTGCCCGGATTCACGTGGAGCGTCGGGTCGTCACGGTTTCTCGATCTCGACGCAGCTGGCGATGGTTCCGGGCTCCCCACACTGCTTGTGCGAGCCGTGCGAACGCTGGCGACCGAGTGTCAGGAAGCGCGAATGCGCCGGTAGCGTGCCTCGATCAGCTGGTAGAGGCCGTATGCCGCGACGCCTGCCGCGATCGCGGCGAACGGCCAGCGACCGAAGGCGAATAGCTCCTTCATCGAATCGCCGGTGCTGCCGGCCTCGTTCGGGTTGCGCGTCATCGCGGCGCGCGCGAACAGCACGGCGATGGTCACGAACACGATCGCGCGTGCGGCGATCCCGAAGCGGCTGATCGCGATCACGGCGTGCCGCGCGCCCGCGCGCAGGCGGCGCAGGTCGAGCTGCTTGTCGAGCTTCGCGGTGGCGGCGCAGTAGAGCTGCCACAGGCCGTAGCCGCCGATCGAGAGAGCGACAGCCCACACGAGCAGCGTGCCGCCGGGCGCCTCGAGCGCGCGTGCGGTCCAGTGGCGCGTGTGCTCCCCATCGCCATCACCGCCGGATCTCCAGAGGAGCAGGCTCGTCGCCGTCCAGGCGAGGGCGAGGTGAACCACGCCGCGCACCGCCGCGCCGATCCGTTTCGCGATGCCCATCGCATCGCGGCCCTTGTTCTCGGCGTCGGTGGCCGCGCTGATCAGGAGCCAGAGGCCGTAGCCCGCGAGACCGAGCGCGATGATCCCGAGGAGCGGTCGTCCGAAGGTTCCGTGAAGCACGCCCATGGCGTCGTGCGAATCCGTCACGGTGTGCCCGCCGGCGCCGATGGCGGAGCGAGCCGAGAGCACGCCGACGGTCAGGTACAGCACGCCTTTCACCGCGAAGCCGAGCCGAGCCAGGCGCTCGACCCACGGAGCCGCCTCGGTGGCCGCGACTGCGATTGGATGAGTGGCCATACCCGGTTCGCTGCAAGCTCGACGCCCGCGCGGACCGCGACGACATCCGAAATTCTGGGCGAAACCCCAACCTGATTCGTCCAGGTGGGTTGCCGCCCGAGCCTGCTTCTGCGAGCGCACGATCGAGGATCGCTGCCACGGCGGCCAGGATCGAAGCGTCCCCGGCGCTCGGCGCCGACACCGTCGTGCCGTCTCCGGATCGGCGCGATCGGGCCATCGAGGCGGTATCGACTCGGCGCCACGCCCGTCCAGCGCGTGAACAGTGTCGAGCAAGCAATCGAGCGCGACGCCGCGCTGTTGATCCGCGACGGCGCATGGACGCACGAGGTGTCGAACGACGAGGTCTCCGCGCGCCGGCGCGGTACCGAGTTCTCCGTCGAGCGGATGGCCGACATGCCGCGAGGTCGCTGCACGCCGATCGGCGCCGAGCTCGAGCAGGCCCGGCGCGAGCCTAGCCCTTGATGAACGCGAGCACCGCGGCCTGTTGCTTGTCGGAGGTCTTCACGCGTTCGCCGCCGGTGACGCGGGCGAGCGACGAGAGCGAGACGGTGGTGATCGAGGGAGGAGTCGGGCGAGTTGATTTCTTCATGGCCCGCACGGTGAGCAAGGAAGGCGCCAGCTCACCGCACAGTGCGTTCACGGCCTTACCTCGATCCGAGCTCCATGCTCGGACAGTTCGTGTGGGCGAACTGTGCTGGCCGGTTCAGCTCTGCTCGGTCGCCGGCGCGAAGCTGCGGATCGCCGCGACGAGATCCTCGAGCGCGACCGGCTTGGAGACGTGCAGCTGGAAGCCGGCCGTCTGGGCCTTCGCGACGTCCTCTGGACGGGCATAGGCGGTGAGGGCGATCGCGGGGACGTTGCCGCCGCGATCGAGAGGCAGCGCGCGGACGTGGCGGATCAGGGTGTAGCCGTCCTGCGTGGGCATGCCGATGTCGCTGAGCAACACGTGGGGGAGGCTCTGCTCGAGGCGGCGGAGCGCATCCGCGGCGGACACCGCCTGCTCGACGCGGGCGCCGACCGAGGACAGCGCGTCGGCGATCGACAGCCGCGTGTCCTCGTCATCGTCGACGAGCAACACGCGCACGTTCGCGAGTGCCTGGGCCGACAGGAGCGAGCGCGCGGTCTGGCTCGCATCCTTGGAGGTGGCGAGCGCCTCGAGCTGCGCGGGCAGGCTGACGGTGAACGTCGAGCCCTGGTTCAAGCCGGCGCTGTCGACCGCGACGGTGCCGCCGTGGGCCTCGACGAGATACTTGACGATCGCGAGACCGAGGCCGAGGCCGGTGTGGGCGCGCGTGCTGGAGCTATCGACCTGGCGGAAGCGATCGAAGATCGCGCCGAGGTGATCGCTCGCGATGCCCTTGCCGTTGTCCTTGACCATGATGCGGATGCTCGAGCCGGTGCGCGTGCCGGTGATCGAGATGGCACCCTCGCGCGGCGTGAACTTCACCGCGTTGCTGACCAGGTTCCACACGATCTGCTGGAGGCGCTCGAAGTCGCCGGTGACGAAGCCGAGGTCATCGGCGAGATCGAGGAACACCTGCTGATTGCGGCTGAGGGCGGCTGGCTTGACGGCATCGACCGCGGCGGTGATCGCCGATGCGAGCTCGACGCGCTCCGTGGTCAGGCGCAGCTTGCCGCTGAGGATGCGAGACATGTCGAGCATGTCCTCGATCAGCCGTGCCTGCGCCTGCGCGTTACGCATGATCGCGCCGAGTGCCTTGTCGGGATCGACCGCGACCTTACGCTCGAGCATTCCGCCGTAACCGAGGATCGCCTGCAACGGCGTGCGCAGCTCGTGGCTGATGGTGGCGAGGAACTCGTCCTTCATGCGGTTCGCGATCTCCGCTTGCTCCTCGAGCCGGCGGCGCTCGACGAGCAGCGAGACGCGTTGCGACAGCTCCTGCGCGAGATACAGGTCGTCGTCGTTATAGCCGTGCTGTTCGCCGCAGAAGATGAACGTGATCGCTCCGAACACGTCGCGCTGGCCGCGCAACGGCACGATCATCGCCGAGCGCAGGTCGAGCTCGCGGATCAGGCGCAGATGCTCGGCATCGCGGGCGCTCGCCTCGAGGAGGGCGGTGGGAATCTGCGGGTAGAGCTCCGGGCGACCGGTGCGGATCACGTTCGGCGCACCGGTGGGCGCGTCGGGATCGGGTTGGTACCGCTTCCCGATCTCGATCGCCATCTGCACCTTCGCCGGATCGATATGGGAGACGGCGAGCTGCTGGAGCTTTCCCGTGGCGGGATCCAGGATGTCGACGCTGACCCAGTCCGCCATCCGCGGGCAGGCGAGCGACGCGATCCGTCGTAGTGCATCGCGATAGTCCGACGCGGACGCGATCTGCTCGGTCGCCTTCGCGAGGAACAGCCGCCGGTACATCTCGCGCTTCTCTTCGCTGGCATCGCGGAACACGAGGACGACGCCCGTCAGCTCACCCGTTCCGCTGCGGATCGGCGCGGCGCTGTCGTCGATCGGAATCTCCGAGCCATCGCGCCGCCGGAGCACCGTGTGATTCGCCAGCCCCACGACGAGCCCCTCCTTCAGCACCTTGTCGACCGGGTTCTCGACCACGGCTCCGGTTTCCTCGTTGAAGATCGGAAACACGTCGTGGAGGGGCTTGCCGCTGGCTTCGTCCTGCTTCCATCCCGTCAGCGTTTCGGCGACGGGATTCATGAAGGTCACGCACCCCCGCAGATCCGTGGCAACGACCGCATCGCCGATGCTTCGTAGCGTGGTGGTCAGCAGATCGACCGCGCGCTCGCGCTCCAGCTGTGCGGTCTTGCGTTCGGAGATGTCGAACGTGACGCCGAACCACTCGCGAATCGCTCCGGCGGAATCGCGAAACGGGACCGCGCGAGCGCCCATCCACACGTATTGGCCGTCGCGCCGGCGAAGGCGAAACTCCACGTCGAGCGGCGAGCCACTCTCGCGTGCCGCGGGCCACGCCCTCTGGAGCGCCGGCAGATCTTCGGGATGGACCGGGTCCCACGCCCGGCGTTCGCGCCATTCGGCCTCGGTCTGGCCGGTGAACTCGCGCCAGGTCGGCGAGTCGGCGTTGGGGCGGCCCGAAGCGTCGGTCGACCACACGATCGCGTGGGTGGCCTCGACGAACGCACGATACGCGCGGTCGGTCAGATCGCGTGTGACCTTGGCGAACCCGACATGCGTCCCCGCCTCGAACAGAGGTGTGATGACGACGTTCGCCCAGAACTGAGTGCCATCCTTGCGGATCCGCCAGCCACTGTCCTCGAGGCGCCCTTGCGCGAGCGCGGCGGTGAGCAGCTGCGTGGGCTTGCCGCTGTCACGGTCCTCGGGCGAGAAGAACGTCGAGAACGAGCGGCCGATGATCTCGTCGCGCGTGTAGCCTTTCAGCCGCTCGGCGCCCGCGTTCCACGATCGAACGATCCCGGCAGGATCGAGGAGATAGATGGCGTAATCCTGGATCGACTCCACGAGGAGTCGGAAGTCGTCGTCCACCAACTTCATCGACGGGGCGGAACGTAGCACGACGCCGCTCCCGGTCCGCCGGTACGCGACTGCGCTACGACATCGGGTTCGCGGGCGGCGACGGCTCGGGGAGTGGGACGAACTCCTGGTCGTCGTGGACGGGCAGCTTCATCCGCTGGGCGCGCCAGTCTGCCTTCGCCTGCTCGATGCGGTCCTTCGACGACGAGACGAAGTTCCACTCG
>JAEYYY010000190.1 GCA_023430775.1 Pseudomonadota bacterium | reverse complement strand
GTCCGAACATCGGCGCGATCGACGTCATCCCGGCGGGCGGCGGGGTCGGACCTGCGCCGGCCGCTGGCGTTGCCGCCGGCGCGGTGGCCGCGCGAACGGCCTCGCGGACCTCCTCGAGATCCTCCTCGGTGAGCGCGACGGTCTTCAGCCGCTCCTTGCGCTCGCGCTGTGGCTTCTGCGTGCCCGGGGGCGCCATCGGCGAGACCGGCGACGACGACGCTTCGAACGGGATCAGCGTCGGGATCGACGCGGCACCGGCCGGCGGATCGCTATCGAGCGTGGGGCCCTCGAGACCGACGACATCGATGTCGAGATCGACGGGCTTCTCGGTATCCACCCGCTGATCGAGCGTGCCCTCGAAATTGTTGAGGGTCTGATGCAGCATCGGATCGGTGGTCGTCAGCGACGCCAACCCGAGTGCCTCGAGATCGACCGCGTTCATCTCGCGCGTCTTCATCTCGAAGTCGACGCTCTCGACCGGCTGACTCGGTGGATCGATCACCGTGCGCATCGCCTCGGGTGCCTGCGGCTCGGCGAAGTTCGGCTGCGAATCGGAATTGACCGACACGCGCGGCACCGGCTCGCTCGCCTCGCTCGAGAAGCTGTACGCGATCGACATCGCGAGCGACGGATCCTCGGGCACCGGCGGCACCACCGGCGGCGTGGTCCGCCGCGGCACGTTGTCCGACGGCACGCGCAGGCCACCGCCGCGACGGCGCCGGCGACGACGCTCTGCCGTGGTCATGCCGACTTCCATGTCGGCTTGCGAGTCGTCGTCGCGCTTGCTCACGAAGCGCCTCCAGGCGTCTGGATCCGACCGATCTGCTCCCCGAAGCGCAGCGTCTGGTTCTCGACGAGCGAGAGCGCTGCCCTACCCCGACCGAACACGAGGATCACCGTCGAGCCGAGCCGGAACGCACCGAGCTCGTCGCCGCGTGACACGGTGAGCTCGAGCTCCATGCGACGGCGCTCGTTCGCGCCCCGGAGGGCCGCACTCGACAGCATGCCGTCCTGGCCGTGAAGCACGATGTTGCCGACGCCGGCGGCGCCGACCATGACCAGTGCGACGTCACCGAGCTCGGGACAATTCAGCTCGATGACCACGCGCTCGTTGCGCGCGAACACGCCATCGCGGCGCGCGACGACTCTTGGATTGACCGGCCACAGCGCACCGGGCACGAAGCCGAACGCGCGGATCTGGCCGTCGCACGGTGCATGCACGCGGTGGTAATCGCGCGGCGACAGATAGATCGTGGCGTAGGCGCCGCCGTCGAGCTTGTCGGCCAGCGCATCGTTGGCGAGCAGCTCGGCGAGCGTGTAGTGGCGGCCCTTCGCCTGGACCAGCGTTCCGTGATCGACGTCGCCGACCGCAGCGACCACACCATCACACGGCGAGATGATCGATCGTCTATCGGGATCGATCGCGCGCGCTCCGTTACGCAACCGTCGTGCGAAGAAGTCGCCGAACGACGGATACGCATCGAGTGCGAGCTCTGCTTCTTCGAGATTCGCACCGACCGCTCGCGCAAACGCGCGATACGCCAGCGGGCGCAGCAGGTGTGGCACGCTGCGCGTCGCGCCCCAACCGACCAGCGCAGAGTAGGCTGCGCCTACACGGCTCGATCGCCCATTTCTAGGGCTGTTCTTGTCGAAGTCCACGCTAGGTCGGAGTCCCCTGGTATCGTGGTTTCCCACGACGCCCGAATCACCTGATTCTGCCAGGGGGCTCGCCGAGTTACAAGCAGACGGCCGTCTCCCAGGGGTCGGCTAACCCGTGCCTACATCGACCACCTAGCAGTCATAGTACAGCTGGAACTCGGCCGGAACCGGGCGAAGCCGCACGTGGTCGGCCTCGTTCTCGCGCTTGTAGCTGATCCAGGCGTCGATCAGGTCGTTCGAGAACACATCTCCCTTCATCAGGAATGCCCGGTCCTTATGGAGGGCGTCGAGGGAGGCGTCGAGCGATCCCGGCACCGTCGGGACCTCGGCCAGCTCCTCGGGCGACAGCGAGTAGATGTCCTTGTCGAGCGGCTCGCCCGGGTGGATCCGGTTCTCGATGCCGTCGAGGCCGGCCATCATCATCGCCGCGAACGCCAGGTACGGGTTGCACGACGGGTCGGGCGACCGCAGCTCGAGGCGCTTCGCCTTGGGCGAGCTCGAGTACATCGGGATCCGGATCGACGCCGAGCGGTTGCGCGCCGAGTACGCGAGGTTGACCGGCGCCTCGTAGCCCGGCACCAGCCGGCGATACGAGTTGGTGGTCGGGTTCGCGAACGCGCAGATCGCACCGGCGTGCTTGAGCAGACCGCCGATGTAGAACAGCGCGAGCTCGCTCATGCCGGCATACGCATCGCCGGCGAACAGCGGCTTGCCGCCCTTCCACAGCGACTGGTGCGTGTGCATGCCGCTGCCGTTATCGCCGAACAGCGGCTTCGGCATGAACGTCGCCGTCTTGCCGTTCTGGCGAGCGACGTTCTTGACGATGTGCTTGTACCAGAGGATCTGGTCCGCCATCTTCACGAGCGTGTCGTACTTCATGTCGATCTCCGCCTGACCGGCGGTGGCGACCTCGTGATGGTGCGTCTCGATGACGATGCCGACCGACTGCATCACCATCACCATCTGCGTGCGCAGATCGGAGAGCTGATCCGTCGGGCCCGCGACGCAGTAGCCGCCCTTGATCGGCGGCTTGAAGCCCTTGTTGCCGCCCTGCTCCTGGCGGCGGTTGTTCCAGCCGGCTTCATCGGAGTCGATGTTGAAGAACGAGTTGTTCGGGTTCTCCGAGTACTCGATCGAATCGAAGATGAAGAACTCGGCCTCGGGACCGAAGTACGCGGTGTCCGCGATGCCGGTCGACTTGAGGTACGCGATCGCGCGCTTCGCGAGCGTCCGCGGATCGCGGGTGTACGGCTCGTGCGTGATCGGATCGATGACGTCGCACAGCAGCGACAGCGTCGGCGTCTTGAGGAACGGATCGATCACCGCGGTGGTCGGATCCGGCTTCATCAACATGTCGGACGAGTTGATCGCGCGCCAGCCGGCGATCGACGAGCCGTCGAACCCGAAGCCCTCCTCGAGGCCTTCGTCGAGGCGATCGATCGGATAGGTCAGGTGCTTCCACTGGCCGAGGAAGTCGACGAACTTCGCGTCGATCATCTTGGCCCCGTTCTTCTTGACGTACTCTTTGAGCTCGCTGGGCGTCACAAATCTCTCCTCGGTTATCAAATTGCGTCTTCACCGGTCTCACCGGTGCGAATGCGAATGACCTCGTCGACAGGCGTGATGAAGATCTTGCCGTCGCCGATCTTGCCGGTGCGCGCGGCCTCGGAGATCACGTTGACCACCTGCTGCACGCTGTCGTTCGGCACGATGATCTCGACCTTCACCTTCGGCACGAAGTCGACGACGTAGGCAGAGCCTCGGTAGACCTCTTTCTTGCCGCCGGTGCGCCCGAACCCCTTCACCTCGGTGACCGTCATGCCGTGCACTCCGATCTCGGCGAGGCGTTCCTTCACCTCGTCGAGCTTGAAGGGCTTGATGATGGCCTCGACCTTCTTCATGCAGGGATCGATAGCCTGAGAAATGTTTCCAGGGCGTTTCGCAGCCGGGAATTCTTCCGACCGTGCGGTTCGCTATTGCTCCGGATCGCCAACAGCAGGTTCGCCACAGTGCGATTGCGCTCGGAGACGTGCGGTTTTGATCGAGGCGGTGAGGATCGCCACGAGCTCATCCGCTTCTCTGATCAGGTCATCCGTTTTGCCGTCCGGAACTTACTCTCGCGGAATCTTCGACACGAACGCCTCGATCCGGCGCAGCCGTTCCGCCTGCGGATGATCGAGCTGCAAGAACACCATCAGGTCGTTGAAGTCGGCGTCGAGCCGGCCGCCGTTCTTGTCCTTGTACGCGGTGTACATCCGCTTCGCGGCGAGGAACTTGTTCGTCACCATGTCGGCCGTGACCGCGGGCTTCTCCGCGCTGCCATTGCCCACCTTGGTGTCGGCCGGCTTGTCGCGCGGTTTATCGCGCGGCTTGTCGCGCGGCTTGTCGCGCGGGTTGTCGATCACGGGCCTGTCGACCGGTTTGTCGATCGGCTTGTCGACGACGGGCTTGTCGACGACGGGCTTGTCGACGACGGGCCTGGCGTCGGAGCCAGCTGCTTTCTGCGGCATGATCGGATCGACCGTGATCGCGTCCTGCTGCTTCGGCGGATTGTCGGCGACCTTCGGCGCCTCGGACTTGCTGCCCTGGAGCACGATGACGACGACCACGACCGCCGCGACGACGAGCGCGGCGAGCAGGAGGTAGAGCTTGGTGCGGCTCGGCGGGGCCGCGATCATCTCGTGCTGCGACAGCACCGTCTTCTCGGCGGTGCCGGTGCCGTCGGCGAGCGACGACAATGCCGCGAGATCGTCGGCCGACATCGACGACGTCGGCGGCGCCTGGGTATCGAGGATCGCCTCGTGGCGACCCGACGCGCGCTGCGCTGGTTGCGATCCCGAGACCCGCGGCGGCAGCGGCACCGGCGGTACCGAGTGCTGCTTGCTGCGGCGGCCCTCCCCGAGGGGCAGCGCTTGCCCGGTCGCGATCGCGAACGACACCGTCGAGATCGTCTGGGTGTGGAAGTCTTGCTGGAAATCGGAGAGGTGCGCGTTGGCGACTCGCTCGTGGAGCTCCTTCTGCGCGGTCATCTCCTCGGAGAACAGGTCGCGCATGTACGCACCGAGCTGATCGGTCGAGATCGTCGGATTGACCTGGACGAGCGCCTGCTGGATCGCGTCGCGCAGCTCGGCCGCGGTCTGGTAGCGATCCTCGGCCTTCGGCCGCAGTGCGGTGGCTACCAGGTCGTCGTACGGCGCCAGCATCGGATCGATCTCCGACGGCAGCGTGTGCTCGCCCTTCGCCACCTTCTTCGCGAGCGCGCGGTAGTCGGGCTCGGGCCCGGCCTCGTAGAGGCGCTGGCCGGTGAGCAGCTCGTAGAGCACGACGCCGGCGGCGTAGATGTCGGTGCGGTGATCGACGATGCCGCCGCGGATCAGCTGCTCGGGCGCCATGTAGCCGAACTTGCCGAAGCCCATCTTCGGATCGGTGGCGGTGCCGCGCAGCGCGGATTTGGCGATGCCGAAGTCGATCACCTTGGTCTCGCCCTCG
>JAEYYY010000172.1 GCA_023430775.1 Pseudomonadota bacterium | reverse complement strand
GTATTAGCGAGCCTTTCGGCTCGTTGTCCCCCGCTCAAGGGAAGATTACCTACGTGTTACTCACCCGTCCGCCGCTTTACTGATGGCCGAAGCCACTTTCTCGCTCGACTTGCATGTGTTAAGCCCGCCGCTAACGTTCGCTCTGAGCCAGGATCAAACTCTCCGTAGAAAATTTGAGATCCCGCTCTACGTCGAGTGCCCGAAGGCTGCCCTGAACATCCGGGGGGAAGTCAGAAGCCTCGACGTGGAATGGTTTCTTCTGTCTTGCAGAACAAAACCCATCATCTGCGACCACCAAGCTCCATCTCGCGACGGACCTGGAGGTCACTGTCTTCTCTATCTTGCTATCCAGTTTTCAGAGACCGATCCCGCCGAGAAGTCCGGAGCGTCGTTTCCTTCGCTTCGGTTTTCTTCTTCGTCGGTGTCGACGGTGAGTGCCGTCGAGGGATGCTGCTTATACGGGGTGTCTTTTGATGTGTCAACGGTGATCGAAAAGATTTCCGTCGTCACCGCAACCGCGCCCTAACTTCCCGTTCCCCACGGCCTTTTCGGATTCCCTGGAATCCGATCCCGGCCGTATCCAACTCACCAGCCCCGTCCGATACGCTGCACTGCCTACCATGCTCGAGCGCATCGGCAACTGCCGCATCGTCGAAGAGGTCGCTTCCGGCGGCATGGCGGTGGTTTACAAGGCCGTCCAGGACCCGCTCGGGCGCGTGGTGGCGATCAAGGCGCTGAAATCGAGCGCTGCCGTCGAGGAAAACGTCCAGACGCGATTCGAACGCGAGGCGAAGAGTCTCGCGCTGCTGCAGCACGAGAACATCATCCACGTCTACGACTTCCACGAGGAGCGCGGCGCGCTGTTCATCGTGATGGAGTACGTGCAGGGGATCGATCTCTACGATCTCCTCGAGAAATGCGGCCGCCTGCCCTACGACGTCGCGACGATCATCGCGATGCAGGTCGCGCGTGCACTCGATTACGTGCACTACCGCGGCATCATCCATCGCGACATCAAGCCCGCGAACGTGATGCTCGCGCGCGCCGGCGGCGTGAAGGTGATGGACTTCGGCATCGCGCGCGACGCGTCGATGGGTGACCTCACCGAGGCAGGCACCGGTATCGGCACGCCCGCGTACATGTCTCCAGAGCAGGTTCTCGGCGACAAGCTCGATCCGCGCAGCGACATCTTTTCGCTCGGCGTCGTCCTCTACCAGATGCTCACGGGCAAGAAGCCTTTCGTCGAGGACGAGAAGCGCTCGGCGATGCACAAGATCCGGCTCGAGAAGCACGCCAGCGTGCGCAAGCTCAACCCGGAGATTCCGCGCGAGCTCGAGCGCATCATCGACAAGTGTCTCGAGAAGCAGCCGCGCGATCGCTGGCGCACGGCCCAGCACATGGTGCTCGCGCTCGAGCGCTTCCTCGCGAAGCACGTCGAGATGAATCACCACGCGCGCCTCGTGCTGTTCCTGCGCGCGCAGAACGTGATCACGCAGCTCGAGGCCGAGGAGTACTTGAACCCGCAGGCGCTCGGCGCCGACAAGGCTGGCGGCCTGCCGAATATGCAAGCGCGCCACGCGGTGCGCGCCGGGCTCGTCGCCCACGGCGTGACGTTCGGCGTGCTCGCGCTGATCCTCGGCCTGATCCACGTCGCCCCGCTGCAGGCGACGCCGCACACGTCGCGGGATGTCATCGCCGGTCCGGGCAAGGGCTTCGCGCGCGTTCACGCATTTCCGTGGGCCACCGTCGCCCTCGATAACGCCGAGGTCGGCACCACGCCGCTGAAGCCGATCGAGGTCACCGGCGGCAAGCATCGCTTCGTGTTCACCCATCCGGCGTTCCTGCCGCTCGAGCGCACCGTCGACATCCCTGCCGGCACCGAGCCTGCAGCCGCCGTCCCCGTGATCGTCGACTTCTGCACCGAGGGCAAGCCGAGCGCCACGCCGATGGAAGACTGCGGAGGTTCGCCGTGAAGCGCGCGCTACTCGTCGTCGCGCTGCTCGCCCAGCTCGCGCACGCGCAGCCCCCCGAGGACTTCACGTACACCCGCGCGAAGGCCAACGACTCGGTGTCGATGCTGGCCTCCGAGTTCTACGGCGACCGCAGCAAGTTCCCGTACATCATCGCGGAGAACCGGTTCGGCTTCACCCGCGCGCGCCCGCTCTCGCAGGGCCAGCGCCTCAAGATCCCGATCATTCGCGAGATCACGACATCACCCGGCGACACCTTCCAGAAGCTCGCCGAGACGCTGCTCGGTGACGCGCGCCGCGCCGCGTTCATCGCCGACGCGAACCAGATGGCCGTCGACGACTCGCTCGCCGCCGGCACCCCGCTGTTGATCCCGTTCGCGGTCCCGCACACCGCCGAGAACAAGGAGTCGCTCGCGCAGATCGCGGCGACCTACTACAACGATCCGAAGCTCGCCGAGGTGTTGCGCCTCTACAACTTCCTCGACAAGACGGTGCTCGATAAAGGCGAGGCGATCACGATCCCGAGCCTCCACGTCAGGATGCACCCGGCGAAGTTCCAGCCGCCCGATGCCGAGGCGAAGGCGCGCCGCGAGCGCCGCCGCGACAACACCAAGGCCGCCGCGGCCGCGCTCCCCGTCGCGCGCCACGCGTGGCGGATCGGCGACTACAGGACGGTGAAGCAGCAGCTCGCCGAGCTCGACGTTGCCTTCCTCGACCTCGGCCCCGCCGTCGACGTGGGCATCCTCCTCGGTAGCGCGCAGGTCGCGCTCGGCGAGGTCGAGGCGGCGCAGCAGACGTTCCAGCGCGTCATCGATCGCAAGCCCGGCCACAAGCTGCGCAAGGTCGACCACTCTCCGAAGGTGCTCGCCGTATGGACCAAGGTCGACGGCAAGGTCGAGTAGTCGCGGCGGTGAGGTTCGCCGCGCTCTGTCTGATGGTCGGCTGTGGCGGCAGCTCGCCGCCGGCCACGCCGGTGGGCTCGCGCGTCGGTCCGGCCCTCAGCGCCGCACTCGCCGCCTTCGACGAGGCGCGCGCGCCGCTCCAGTGCTCGAACCCGGGGCCCGAGCTCGCCGACGAGACGCTGAAGCTCGGCCGCACCTGGACCCTCGCCGGCACCACCGCGACGGCCGACGGCAAGGGCCCGTTCACGATCGCGCTGGTCGCGGATGCCGGTGGCGCCGCCGCGCCGACGCTGGCCGCGCTCGGCCGCTTGCAGGCGCAGCTCGGTCACGCCGATCTGATCCTCGCCCTCGGTGGCATGGGCGCGAACCAGCAGGAGCTCGAGGCCACGCTCGGAACCCTCGCCGAGCGCGCGCAGGGTCCGGTGATCGCGATCGCCGGTGACCTCGAGCCGGCCCCTGCGCTGACGCAGGCGATCGCGAAGCTGCGCGCCCGCAACAAGGCCGTGCTCGATGGTCGCCTCGCACGCACGATCGAGGTCCCCGGCGCGACGATCGGCACGCTGCCCGGCGCGCGCTCGCCGGTTCGCCTCGTGGCGGGGCCTGACGGCTGCGGCTACTCGGCCGAGAACGTCTCGGCGTTGCTCGGCGAGCTGACCGCGAAGCCCGGCCTGCGCATCATGGCGACCGCCGAAGCTCCGCGCGCGACGATCGATGGCGAGGCCACCGGCGAGCTCGCGGTGACACCCGGCGCGCTCAACGAGATCGACCTGATCCTTCACGGCCCGGTCACCGAAGCACCGTCTCCCGCGAAGACCGGCACGCGCGACGCCAGCGCGATCGCGATCACGCCGGGCTCGAGCGACGCGACCACTCGGTTGCCCGACCCCGCGCGCAAGCCGAGCGCCGGCCTGCTGACGATCGACGGCAATGCGTGGCGCTGGAAGCCACTCGTCGACTCCCAGTAGCTACTTGTATTCGGCCAGCGCCGGCGAGGTCGAATCCTCGCAGTGCAGGAACGCGCGGTTGAGCTCGCACCAGTCGACCACTTTGTAATCCGGCCCGAGCTTGTTGCCGAGGTCCTTCGCGACCCGCGTCGCCTGCGTGAAGTCCCGGAGCTTGAGCTCGATGCCCATCGCGACATCGCCCTTGCCGAGCAGGGCTTGCACCGCTTCGAGCTGGGTCAGCGCGAGCACGCTGTCGTACTCGGGAAACTCGGTGCGAAAGATCGCGACGATCTGCGCGGTGCCGCGCGGCGGCTTGTCCATCCGTTCGATGACATCGACCTCGACGCGATCGCCGATCGACAGCGCGAGGTTCTGCGCGAGCGTGCTGCCGATCGCGATCGGCATCGCGCCGGTGACCTTGGTGTCGATGCTGCCCGCGGTGACGTAGCGCGCGAGATCGGAGCGCAGTAGCGTGTGGTTGGCCGACAGCCCCTTGAGCAGGATCGGCGAGCCGGCCTTCTTGGTGATCAGGTTCGCCTCGACGAACAGCATCGGCCCCGCCGCGACGATCTGCGAATCCGCCCCCGCCACGGTGGCCAGGACCTCGCGGTAGCCCGCGAAGTTGTCCTTCTTGAGGACGAAGACGTGGCTGTTGACGTCGAGGATCGCCGTGCGGACGCGCTCGCCCTGCGTCGGCCCCTCGGCCTTGGATCCGCAGGCGACCAGCGCGAGGAGCAGCAGGGACCGCATGGGCCACAACCTGCCACGGTTGACCGTCGACGGGAACGCCGATTCCAGTGAACGGTTGCCCGCGATGCGGGGACACCAGTCGTGACGATTTGTGTCGACCGACGCGACGGCCGAGCGGCGGGAAAGCGGGTGCTATGATCGCGCAGATGTCCTCGACGCCGGCGCAACGCTTCGTGTGCCCACGCTGTCGGGCATCGAACGATCAGCCGAGCCACTTCTGCCCGCACTGCGGCGCCGACATGACGCGCGCGAGCGCGCTGCAAGCGGCGATGGCGGACCCGGCGCTCGCCGAGGCGGACAGCGGCGACGAGCGCGCGATCGATCGCCGGCTCTCGGATTCGAATCAGGCGTGGCTCGGCAAGGTGGTCGACGGCCGCTACCGCGTGCTCGACGTGATCGGCCGCGGCGGCATGGGCGTGGTCTACCGGGTCGAGCACCTGCGGATGGGCAAGATGGCCGCGATGAAGGTGCTGCATCGCGACCTCGCGCAGGATCCCGAGATCATCGCGCGGTTCGAGCGCGAGGCCACCGCGGTGTCGCGGCTGAACCATCCGCACACCGTGCAGGTGTTCGACTTCGGCAACGCGCAGGGTGCGCTGTACCTGATCATGGAGCTGATCCGCGGGCAGGACCTCGCGCATCTGCTCGATCGCGACGGCCCGATGGCGTGGGCGCGCGCGGCACCGCTGTTCGTACAGATCTGCGGTGCGCTCCAGGAGGCGCACGAGCTCAGCATCATCCACCGCGATCTCAAGCCGGAGAACGTGCTGATCACGCGGACGTCGCGCGGCCGCGACTACGCGAAGGTGCTCGACTTCGGGCTCGCCAAGCTCGATCGGCGAGAGGCGCCGCCGCTGCGCGAGACCGAGCGCCAGGCGATCGTCGGCACGCCGTACTTCATGTCGCCGGAGCAGATCCGCGGCGAGGAGGTCGACGCGCGCACCGATATCTACTCGTTCGGCGCGCTGATGTTCGAGCTGCTGACGGGCACGCACCTCTATACCGGGAGCACCGCCGTCGGCGTGCTGACCAAGCACCTGACGATGGAGCCCGACGCGCCGTCGCTGCGCGCACCCAAGATGGGGATCCCGCCGGCGGTCGATCACGTGGTGCGCAAGGCGCTGGCGAAGGATCCCGACAAGCGCTGGCAGAGCGCCGCGCAGCTCGCGGAAGCGATCGAGGAGATCTACGCGGAGACCGTCGAGACCACCGGCGTCAAGAAGCTGTCGCGCGGGCTCGGCGGCGGCCACATCGCCGATGACTTCGCGAGCGAGAGCGACCTGCGGCTGCGTCGTTCCGACATCGATTCGTACGAGGCGAGCATCAAGCGCCGCAACTGGCTGGTGCTCGCGATGATGGTGCTGCTGCTCGGCGGCGCCGCGGCCGGCGCGGCCTGGTACCTGACGCAACCGGTACCGCCGCTGACCACGGAGGCCGAAGGCAACGACGAGCCCGACGTCGCGAACCGGATCGCGGCGGGCCAGCCGGTGACCGGATATCTCGGCAAGCGACGCTCGACCACCGAGGGTGATCGCGACGTCTACAAGGTCGAGTGGCCGTCCGGCGAGAAGCGCGTCGTCAGCGTGACGGTGACCGGCGTTCCCAACCTCGACATCACGCTCGCGCTCGGGACGCGCGAGATGATCGACGAGGGTCGCATCGGCGACGGCGAGGCGCTGCACCGGCGCACCGTCGACGGATCGCTGATCGTGACGATCGGGCAGAACGTCGTGAAGGGCACGCTGCCCGTCGAGAACGTCAGCGATGCGTACACGCTGACCGTGACCGAGGAAGCTGCGAAGGGCGGCGAGATCGAGCCCAACGGCACCGATGCCGACGCCAACACCGTCGACGCGGGCGATCAGCTGCGCGGTTATCTCGATCATGCATCGGACGTCGACCTGCTGCGCTTCGCCGGCAGCGACGGCACGTACACGGTGACGCTGACGACCAACGATCCGACCACGGTATGGTCGCTCTCCGATGGCAAGCAGCGCACGCCGGGGGTCGCGGAGGTCACGCTCGCGCGCGGCGAGGTGATCCGGATCCAGCGCGGCCTCAAGGGCACGCCGAAGCGCGACGCGACCTGGTCGTTCGAGATCAAGCGCTGATACGCTCGCGCGATGTGGAAAGTCCTCGCGGTGGTCGTGGTGTCGAGTCAGGTCGCGGTCGCCGATCCGAAGCCCGGATCGTGTGAGGCGGTCGCGAAGCAACACGCGAAGTCGAAGAAGCTCGCGCTCTACAAGGTACCCGCCGATTGCACGCCGAGCGGCGGCGACCGCGAGCCGTACGCGATCACCAGCGATGGCGCGGCGCGGCCGTTCGTCACCTGCAAGGATCCGAAGGCGAAGCTCGGCATCGACTGGAAGCAGCACCAGCTGGTCGTGACGGCGCGCTCGGCCTCGCCGGCGGAGGTCGGGATCGATGTCTACGACGACGGCAAGGTGGTGACGTTCGTCAGCCGCCAGCGGCCGTCGTGCAAGAACGACCCGCGGCCGATGCCCGGTCCGAACACCACGTTCCTCTACCAGCTCGGCGCCGGCGCGCGGACGTTCGCCGAGGGCTCGTGCAACGTCGAGCGAACGTGTCCGAAGTGACACTCACTTCCGTCTACCGCTAGATTTCCGCCATCGGGCCGCGACGCTGGCGTTACCCTCGGCCGGTGAGAAAGCTGCTCTTGTGCGCGCTGCTCGCGGCGTGCGGTGATGACGATGGCGGCGCCTGCCCGGGATTCCAGGGCCCGTTCGCCGACGGCGATCCGCAGGGTCATCCCGATCCACTCGGTGCCGGTCCCGCCGAAGCGCGCGCCGGACGCGTCCGCGGCGAGGACCTGCCGGTGGTGCCGTCGGGCCTGGTGACCTGGGCCGATGGCGACTTCGTGCTCGCGAACGACAAGGTCGCGCTGGTGATCGAGGATGTCGGCGATAGCGATCTCTACGATCCGTGGGGCGGCCGTCCCGTCGGGCTCGCGAAGATGGCCGGCGGCGCGATGGTGGAGCCGACCAACTTCGGCGAGTTCTTCCTGCTGATCGGCCGGTCCACCGTGCTCACCGAGGCGGTCACGGTGATCGCCGACGGCTCCGATGGCGGGCCCGCGATCATCCGTGCGCGCGGCAAGATGCACCCGCTGCCGTTCGTCGAGGCGCTGCTCTCGGTGCTGTTCAACGAGGGGCTGTTCGACGTCGAGGGCGCGATCGATTACACGCTCGCGCCCGGCGCCGAGCACGTCGACATCACCTATCGCCTCGCGCTACCGCGCAGCGAGCCGGTGGTGTTCGAGACCGGCGGTCACGCGTTCATGTACACGGCGCGCACGCCGATCTTCCAGCCGAACAAGGGCTTCGACGATCGCATCAAGGGCGCACCGTACGTCGCGCTGGTCGACGATGCGGCGACCAGCTGGGCGTACATCCCGGGCGACGGTCCGCTCGGTGCGTCGATCAGCGCATCGGGGTTCGTCGGCGCGTTCGGCGATGGCCTCGAGATTCCGGCGTGCGAGCCGTTCGAGCGCGCGCATGCTCAGCTGGTGATCGGCGGCCGCGGCGTCGATGGCGTGCAGGCCGCGGTCGAGC
>JAEYYY010000122.1 GCA_023430775.1 Pseudomonadota bacterium | reverse complement strand
ACCACCGCCGTGGGCTTCCACGGGAAGCCGCCCGACTTCGGCTTGTCGATCGGCCCGGTGGGACCGGTGGGTCCGGTCGGGCCCGTGACCACGCCGGAGCTGCCGCCGGAGTCCTTGGTCAGCGTTTCGAACGCCGTGGCGACACGTGCATCGAGGGCACTGGTATCGAGGAAATCGGCGAGCGGCAGCCAGTCGCCCCACTCGTTGACCGTCTTCTTGTCGACATCGAGGAGCTTCATCGAGAGCTGGTAGCCCTCCTTGCCGTCCTTCGGGCGCTTCTCGATCTTGCCGTACATCAGGAACGCGGCCTTGAGCTTGCCGCCGATCTTCGACATGCAATCGGCCGCCTCGTTATCGCAGCCGTTCTCGACCTTCGCGTCGAGCAGATCCTTCGAGCTGTTGGGTGCCGCGGTGAACGGGCTGACCGCGATCCGCGCCCGGAACCGCTCTGTCAGCAGGCGGCCGTGCGACGTGGAATCGGTGTCGATGCTGCCGGCAACCTCGAGCCCGAGCACCGCCAGCTTGGCCTTGTCCGCGATGGCCGATCCAGCCAGCGCCACGACCATGGCGAGGGGCAACAGGACTCGCGCGAACATGAGGCCAGAGTATCCCACCGATCGATGAAAATCGGCAGAGATTCCTGGCCCGTTCGTGCGGAAGTGTGATCGCGCGCTACCAGCGGAACTGGAGTGTGGCGCCAGCGCTACGGTCGGTCACCACCGGGGCCACCACCAGATCACGAGCGCCACGTTTTGCCCGCGCGGAGACGCGCTCTTTGGGCCCGCCACCGACGACGAAGCCCTTGATCAGGCCGACCGTCGCGATCGCGGCGCCAGCACCCACGACCACCCAGCCGATGGTCGCCTTGTCGGCGTGCTTGCCGCCCGCCTTGTCGCGCGCCTCGGCGTCGTCGAACATGCAGTCACCCGTTCCGAACTTGTCCGTCGTGCAGCCCTCGATGTCCTTGTACTTCTTGAACTCGAGACCGGCATAGACACCACCACCGGCGGCGATCACGAGCCCGGCGACGAACATGCCCTTCCACACCGCGCGGCTACCGCCGGTTTGCGACACCGTGCCGCCGCAATCGTTCGACACCAGCGGATCGCAGCCAGGCACCGACGTCAGCCGCGTCAGCGTGATGTCCTCGGTGGTGGTCTCGCCGTTGCGGATCGTGACCTTCTCCTCCGAGTCCCAGCGCTCGTAACCGCCGGCGACGATCGAGATCTTGTAGCGACCTTCCGGCAGCGACGGCACCTCGCCCGAGCCGGCGGTGATGTTGCCGCGCTCCTCGCCATCGACGAGGATCGTGCCGCGATCGAAGCCCTCGTTGGCGATCCGGACGCGAAGCACGCCGCCGTCGAAGTCGTTGGTCAGCTTCTTGTAGCCCTTGCGCGCCCACTCCTGGAGCTTGGTACCCGACGACTCGGCGAGCGGAATGAACTCCGTCCAGCCGGGGAGCTGCTGCGCGCTACCGGGCTTGCCGTCGCCGATCTTGAGGAACTTGAGCGAGATCTGGTAGCCCGCCTGACCGCCGAGCTGCTTGCGCTCGATCTTGCCGTAGACGAGGTAATCGGCGCCGAGCGCGGCACCGATCTTCGCCATGCAATCCCTGTCCTCGTTGGGACAGTTGTTCATGATCTTCTCGTCGACCAGCTCCTTCTCCGAGCCGGGCGTCCACTGGTAGGGTCCCTGCCCTGCCTTGGGACGCGTGCGCAGCGCGACCGTCAGGTCCTGCGCGACGCGTGTCGATTCCGAATCGACCGTCGTGGTGCCCTGCACCTCGAGGCCGAGGATCGCGATCTTGTCCTTCTTCGCCGCCGCCGTTCCGCCCGCCAACAAGACAATCAGAAGACAAAGTGACGACAGTGCACGTGCCATAGCTCCCTCGGGTGCCGCGGTCGCGGCATGCCAGACCGAAACGGTATCCTGGCTTGGTTCCACGCAGCAAGCTACCGTGTAGGTCTCGACGCATGCGCACTCTATCGGCGCGGATCCTCCTCGGTTTTGCGGCACTGACGGTGACGTTTGCCGTGATCACGGCAACGCTCGTCGACAGTCTCGGCCAGGTCGAGGACCAGGTGATCTTGATGGGCAAGGGCTACGTGCCCCTCGCGCTCAAGAGCATGGGCCTCGCGAACCGGCAAGATGATCTGCGCAACTACCTCGAGAAGCAGCTCGCGGAGGAATCGAACATCGTCCTCGCGCGCGCCAACATCAATCGCTATCGCAACGCGCGCATGCGCTACCTCGGCGAGAATCGCAAGGTCCTCGAGGAGCTCGAGAAGCTGATCGAGATCGAGCCGCAGCAGTTCCGCGAATCGCTGCCCCGCCTCGAACAGCTCGAGAAAGCCGTCGCCGCGCTCGACCCGCTCTACGACGACATCCTCGCCGCGCCGCCGCTCGCGATGTACGAGCCGGCGAACCCGCAGATCCTGTCGGCGTTCCTGCTGCCCGTCGCCGCGCCGGATCCCAAGCGCGAGCAGGCCGCGGTGTCACTCAAGAAGCTGATCGAGGAGGAGCGCAAGCTGTGGCAGAAGGCCACCACGCACGCCGCGCGCCAGGAGAGCCTCGTCAAGCGCGTCACCGAGCAGCTTCAGGACAATCAACACATCCTGCGCTTGCGCACGTTCTATCTCGGCATCAGCGCCGTCGTCCTCGGCCTGATCATCACGATGTGGGTCGTCGTCACGCTGCGGCCGCTGCGCCGGCTGCGGGAAGGCGCGCGCGGTGTCGCGGCCGGCGATTACGCGAGTCGCATTCCCGAGACCGGACCGTCCGAGGTCGCCGATCTGGCGCGCGAGTTCAACGTCATGGGCCGCGCGATCGAGGAGCGCGAGCGCGAGCTGGTGCGCTCCGAGCGGCTCGCCGCGGTCGGCAAGATGGCGGCGATGATCACCCACGAGGTTCGTAACCCGCTGTCGTCGATCGGGCTCAACACCGAGCTCCTCGAGGACGAGCTCGGCGAAAATTCGAGCGAAGCGCGCGACCTCTGCCGCGCGATCCATCGCGAGGTCGATCGGCTGACCGCGATCACCGAGGAGTACCTGCGGTTCGCCCGGCTGCCCAAGCCCAAGCTCGCCGCCGAGCCGATCAATCCGATGGTGGGAGCCCTGGCGGCGTTCGTCCGCGAGGACCTCGCGGCACGCGACGTCAAATTGGTTACCGAGCTCGCTCCCGGTGACCCGATCGCCCAGATCGACGCCGGCCAGATCCGTCAATGTCTGATCAACCTGGTGCGCAACGCGGCCGACGCGGTGGTCGCCAACAAGGGCGGCACCGTCGTCTTGCGCACCAAGACCTCGGGAAAACGCATCGAGATCTCGGTGATCGACGACGGCGTCGGCATCCCGCCCGAGGTGTTGCCGCGCCTGTTCGACCCGTTCTTCTCCACCAAGGAAGGCGGCAGCGGCCTCGGGCTCGCGCTGACCCAGCAGATCGTGCGCGACCACGGAGGCGATCTCGCCGTCCAGAGCGTCGCCGGGCGAGGTACGACGTTTACCCTCAGCATCCCGGTCAGTGGGTGAGCCGGATCGTTTGCGATCTGAGCACGCTCGTACGATCATATTTCGCTCCCCATGGCACCCGACGAACCCGACGCCGAGAAGCGGCGCGAATCGCGTGAACCGATCACGCTGTTCGTCGAGTACGAAGGCGCCGACGACCTGGTCGGTGATTTCACCGAGAACCTGTCGAGCGGCGGCACGTTCGTGGCCACCAACCGCGAGCTGCCGATCGGCACCAGGATCCAGCTCGTCCTCGGGTTCCCGGGCCTCCTCGAGTCGGTCTCCATCGAGGGCGTCGTCCGCTGGC
>JAEYYY010000099.1 GCA_023430775.1 Pseudomonadota bacterium | reverse complement strand
GTTGGGATCGTCGGCGGCGCACGCCGCGACGGCGAGGAAACAGAACGCGAGCTTGTACATGACTAGGTTCCTTTCGAAGCGAATCAACGAACGCGCAGCTGCGCGCCCGGACGCGGATCGATCACGTGAAGGGCCGCGAGGTGGTCGTGCACCTGCGGCGAGGTCAGGCGGGTGAGGTCTTGCGGGATCTCGTCGATCGCGATGCCGGTGCGGCGCAACGACACCAGCTCGATGCGCAGCCGGCCGAGCATCTTCGGCGACGCGACGACGATCAGATGAGCGAACTTGTCCTCGCGAACGAGCCGCGAGGCCTCGGCGACGACCTCGCGGGCGAACCGCGAGTCGAGCTCGTCGATGTGATCCGTGCGGTGATCATCGGTCGCGCTCCGCGGGGCGGTGCTGCCGTTGCCGCGAGCCGACGGGTCCGCGAACCTGCCGTGCGCCTGGCGGCCGGGGCTGACGCGATCCGCGATCTCCTCGAGCGCGGGGCGACCGTTGTCATCGCTGTAGCGGAAGAACCGCGCGTGCGCGGCATCGACGATCGCAACACAGGCGCGTTTCATCGCATCTCGGAAGTGCATCGTGCGTGCCCGGCCGAGAGCGCTGGCGCAGCGCCAGGTTTGGCGCAGATGCGCGGTGCCGTGACAGGGCCGCACGTACGTCCAGCGCGCGTGTGGCTGCTAGAACGTGCGCGCGAAGATCGGGGCGATCCGCGTCGAGCTCTCGAAGTCGTCGTCGAACGTGCGCTGGTAGCCGC
The DNA here is from genome assembly GCA_023430775.1 of Pseudomonadota bacterium. Lineage (GTDB taxonomy): Bacteria > Myxococcota_A > Polyangia > Haliangiales > Haliangiaceae > JABFXX01. The sequence goes on along the minus strand of JAEYYY010000099.1, from coordinate 3,395 downwards.
GCGCGACCACCAGCCCGGTGGCGACGATCACGCCGGTGTAGAGGAGGCGGGCCGGGATCTGGCGCCAGCCCTTGATGCACCACAGGTCGAACACCTTGACCATGTCGTTCTGTTTCTTGAACGCCAGCACGTCCTTCGAGAAGTCGACCCACAGGCCGGTGCCGAACACGGTGAGCGCGACCTGCGCGTAGCGGTTGTTCGGCCACGCGTCGGTGAACACCAGGCCGGCGAAGCCGCCGAGCAGGATCAGATCGGTAAATTTCTGCGCCAGGAAGAACAACAGCCGATCCGACTTGGTCTGCAGGCCGCGCACGTAGGTCCAGCCGAACCGGAAGTTGCCCTTCGGATCGCGGCCCGGCGGAAACACGTGGAGCTGCGTGACGTCGGCGCCGACCAGCTTGGCCATCAGCGCGTGGCTGCCCTCGTGGATGGTGACGCCGAGCAGGTAATCGACCGGCGCGAGCGCGAGGCCGGTGTAGACGAGCGTGCGATCGCTCGGCTCGGCGCGAGCGGGCGCGGCACCGAGCAGGATCACCAGGACGACGAGCGCGCGCTTCACGGCGGGGCCACCCAGATCCGGTCGCACTCGACGAACCCGAGCTTGGCCGCGAGTCGCAGCGACGCGGCGTTGTCCTCGTCGGCCCCCCACACCGGTTCGCGGCCGAGCCCGCGCTCGTGCTGGATCAGCTGCGACGCCACGATCGTGCCGAGGCCGAGCTGCCGCGCCGATGCAAGCGTATCGACGGAGACGTCGAAGTAGCGGTCGCTGCGCCACGGCGCGTACGCGAAGGCGACCGGCGCGTTGTCGACGTAGCAGGTCCAGATCGGACCGCGCGCGCCACGCGCGTCGGCGAGCTCGGCAGCGAGCGCGGCGGGGAGCCCCGCGAGCGACGCGTCGTCGGGCAGCGGCACGGCACCCTCGAGATCGGGCAACGCCGCCGGGTCGGGCAGGGTGTGGAGCAGCGCGCGCATCGGCGTGCGCCCGGCATCGCGCACCGCGCCGGCGAGCGCGTCGCTGACGACCAGCAGCGCGTGCCCCGGATAGTCGCGCGCCAGTGCGGCGACGGCCTCGGGCGTGCCGTCGGCGATCACGATCAGCTTCGCAGCGTCGTGACCGAAGGCCACCGGCACCTCGCGACGCCAGCCGCGCGGGTCGCGCGCGATGCCATGCGCTTCGACCCAGCGCGGTTCGTCGGGCAGCTCGATCACGGCTTGGGCTGGCTGGCGAGCTTCGCGATCGCGGCCTTCGCATCCTCGATCAGGCACGCGTTGACCTTGATCCGCGAGTTGTATTTCGAGCGCCGCTCGATCGCGACCTCGAGCGGCTCCTTCGCGCGCGGATCGCCGAGCACGCGCAGCTTGGCCACCGCCTCCTTGCGCTTGCTGCACGGCTCGAGCTGCTGGAGATCGAGGGCGTACGCGCGCCACCACTCGACGCCGTCGCGCAGCTTGTGGTGATCGATGATCGGCTCGACGGTGTGGCGCCGTCCCGGGTCGTCGTGCACCGCCGCGATCTTGATCAGGTGCTTCGCCTCCGGATCGGACGTCCGCACCCACAGGTCGAATGCCTCGCGCACGACCTGGAGATCCTTGTCGCCGGCGGCGGTCCTCAGGTTGGCGCGGAGCTCGAGATCGCTCTCGAGGTCGTAGCGCTTCGACAGTGCCGCGCGATAGGCGGCGAGCGCCTTCCTGCGCTGGAACAGCGCCGAGTGGATGTGGCCGAGCACGAGCTGCATCTCGCCATCGGCGGCGAGCTTCGCGGGATCGGCCTCGAGCAGCGCGCGGGCCTCGTCGAACTTGCCCTCCTTGTAGAGCGCGAGCGCCTTGCCGGCGGGCGTCTCGGGATCGACGTGCTCGGCCACCTCCTCCTCGCCACCTGGCACGGTCAGCACGGCGATGACGACGCCGAGCACCACGGCGACACCGGCGATCGCGGCGTACAGCGGCCAGCGCTTGCGCGTCTTGACCACGGGCGTGGTCGCCGGTGCCTCGGGCTCGAGCGAGGCCGCGATCGATAGCGTGCGATCGTTCATCGGCACGCCCGCCTGCGCGAGGCGCTGCTCCGGCGTCAGCCCGAAGATCGGTTCGCCGCTCGGGCCGGTGTATGGCAGGCCGATACCAACCCCGCCCCGCGCGGGTGGCGCCGAATCGCGCAGCGGCGGCTGGGCGACCACCGGCGGGTGAGGCGCCGTGACCACCGGCATCGGCGGCATCGGCGTGCCGAGGACGTCCTCGATCGCATCGGCGATCCGGCCGATGCCGCTCGACTCGGGAGGCATCTCGTTGGCGCCGGTGATCTTGACCTGTCCCTCGGAGGTGATCAGCGGCTGGCTGCCGGTGGTGGAGCGCGGCAGCGGCTTGCGCGCGGGGCGCTGGTCGAACACCGGCGCGGTCTGGATCCGCGTCGGCGCGCGGTCGAGCACGTCCTCCGATGGCGGCCGCTCGAAGCTGACGTCGGTGACGCCACCGTCGGGCGTGCGCAGCGCGTTCTCGACGGCGGCGAGGAACACGTCGGCGTTGGCGTAGCGATCGGAGGGCTTCTTCGTCAGCCCCTTCGCGATCAGGCGCTCGATCGACGACGGCACCGGCTTGCCGTTCTTGATCAGCCGGCTGCGCATGGTCGGCACCGGCTTCGCCGTGTGCATCGACATCACCTCGAGCTTGTCGTCGCTGTAGAACGGCGGCTGGCCGGTCAGCATCTCGTAGCCGATCACCGCCGCCGCGTAGAGATCGCTGCGACCGTCCATCGGATTGCCGAGCGCCTGCTCGGGCGCCATGTAGATCGGCGTGCCGAACGCCATGCCGGCCTGGGTCAGCTTGACGCCCTCGTCGAGGTCGGTCTTGCCCATGCCCTTGGCGATGCCGAAATCGAGGATCTTCGCGAAGTCCTCGTCGGCGCCCTGCCGGATCAGGAAGATGTTCTCGGGCTTGATGTCGCGGTGGATCAGCCCCGCGTTGTGGATGTGGCCGAGGCCGCGCAGGATGTGCGCGAGGATGTGGAGCGCGCGACCGGCCTCGATCTGGCCCTCGCGCTCGAGCACGTCGCCGAGCGCCTTGCCGTCGAGCAGCTCCATCGCGAGGTAGCGCGTGCCGTCGGGCAACTTGCCCGAGTCCATCACGTTGATGCAGTTCGGGTGATCGATCTTGCCGGCCGCGTAGGCCTCGCGCTCGAAGCGATTGCGGACGTCGTGCGAGGTGGCGAGCGACGGATGCAGCACCTTGACCGCGACCTTGCGACGCAGGCCCAGGTGGGCGGCGCGATAGACCAGACCCATGCCGCCGCGGCCGAGCACGGCCTCGAGCTGGTAACGGTCCGCAATCACGGTGCCGAGCAGCTCCGATCCATCCGGCGCGTCGAGCGCATCCAGATCGACCGGATCGGTGCCATCCCGGGA
>JAEYYY010000083.1 GCA_023430775.1 Pseudomonadota bacterium | reverse complement strand
CCCACCACCTGCTCGCCGCCGGTCATCTCGCCGCCGAGGCCGCGGTGGCCGCCGCCGAGCGCGCCGCGGCGGGTGCGATGGCGCGGCTCGGGTTCGAGGATGCGGCGGTGCTACTCGAGCGTGCCGTCGGTGCGCTCGCCCTCGCCGCTCCGGGTGATCGCGCGCGGCGCGCCGGGCTCGAGTGCCGGTGGGCGGAAGCGCTCCAGCAGGCCGGCGATCACGCGCGTGCCGCCGAGCTGTGCGAGAGCGCGCTGCGCCTCGCGAGACAGATCGGCGACGCCGAGCTGGTGGCGCGGATCGCGATCGTGCGCGGCCTCGAGTTTCGCTACGGCCGCATCGACCCGCTGCTGATCGCGATCCTCCGCGAAGCGCTCGCCGCGCTCGGCGAGGAACCGAGGTACACGGCGCTGCGCGCGAAGCTGCTGGCACGGCTGGCAGCCGCGCAGCAACCGTCGCCGGTCCCGCAGGGTCCGGTGTCCGAGGCGCTCGCCGCGATCGAGCTCGCGAAGACGATCCCCGATGCCGATCGGCTCGACGTCGGCCACACCGCCTGCGCGGCGCTGATCGAGTACATCCCCGCGGAGCAGCTCGAGGCGATCTTGCTCGACAACCTGCGGCTCGCCACCGCCGCGGATCACCGCGTGCTCGTCGTCCACACGCTGGCCCGGCTGTGCTTCACGGCGATCGAGCGGCTCGACCGCGGCGTGTTCGAGCAACGCCTGCTCGAGCTGCGACCGCGCGCCCACGCGCTCGGCATCGCGCGCTGGCTGCGCACCCTCCACTTGCTCGATGCCACCATCGCGTTGCTCGACGGCCGCTTCGGCGACGCCGATCGCGCGGCGGATGCCGCCGAGGTCGCAGCCGCCGGTGACGCCGATGGCCGCTGGCTGGTCGATGCCCATCGCTTGATGTCGTCGTTCTCGCGCGGCTCTCACGTCGGCCCCGAGCTCCACGAGTTCGCGAACGCCTACGAGCCGGCGCGCGCGGTGTTCCTGACCTGGCTCGCCGCCGAGGACGGCGACCTCGAGGAGGTCGCGCGCCGGCTCGCACAGACCGCGTTGCCCGTCGATCCGCAGCTCGCCTTGATGCTCGTCAACGCCGTCGCCGGTGCAGGCAGCACCGACCAGCGCGAGGCGTTGTACGCGCTGGTCTGCGAGCGCAGGCACACCATCTTCTTCACCACCATGGTCGGCAGTGCGGTGATCGATTGCTACGACCGCGCCGCCCTCGTGCTCGCGGCTGCGCTCGGCAACTGGGATGCGATCGAGGGTCACGCGACCGACGCCCTCGCGGTCGCCGACAAGCTCGCCTCGCCGGTGTGGGCCACGCGGATCCGCGCCGACCTCGCCGACGCGCTGGCTCGCCGCGATCGCCCCGGTGACCGCGCGCGGGCGAACGAGCTGAGGATCCGCGCACTCGCCGATGCCGAGCGGATCGGCATGCCGCGCGTGATCGCGCGCTGTCGCGTCGCCTCGATGCCGGCACCGGTCCGAGCCCCCACCGGCACCGTCTCGCTGACCCGCAATGGCGAGCTGTGGACGATCCGCGGCTTCGGCGAGGAAGCGCACCTCAAGGACACGCGCGGCCTCCAGATGCTCGCGCGGCTGCTCGATGGCCCGCAGCGCGAGCTGCACGTGCTCGATCTCTCGGGCTCCGGCGGTGCGGTCGACGGCGGCGACTCCGGCGAGGTGCTCGATGCCGCCGCGCGCGCCGCGTATCGCGAGCGCTTGCGCGAGCTGAAGGAGACGCGCGACGAGGCCGAATCGTGGGGCGACATCGGGAGGCTCGAGAAGGCCGAGGCCGAGATCGAGGCGCTGACCGAGGAGCTCGAGCGCGCGGTCGGGCTCGGCAATCGCGAGCGTCGCGTCGGCTCGGCGAGCGAGCGCGCGCGATCGAACGTGCAGCGCCGGATCCATCACGCGCTGCAGCAGGTGCGCGCGGCGTGTCCGCGGATCGGCGAGCACCTCGCGGCGACCGTCCGCACCGGCACGTATTGCTGCTACGAGCCGCGTTAGCACTGCTTACGGATCGGAAACACGCGCGAAACATCGAGCGTGCCAGCCTCGACGTTGGATCACTTCTAGGTTCGTCCCATGCCCGCGAAATCGATCATCCACGTCCACCACCGCGGCGATCGTGGCGTCGACGGAATCTTGCGGTTGATCGAGCTCGCCGGGCACGACGGCTCGATCGAGATGATGCTGAACGCGATGTGCGATCAGATCGCCGGCATCACCGGCGTCGACGTGGTCAGCATCTACGTGCGCGAGGCGTTTCGCGGTGATCGCCTCGTCATGCGCGGCAACGTCGGCTTTCCCGCCGAGGCGATCGCTGCCACGTCGCTCGCCGTCGGCGAAGGCATCACCGGCCTCGTCGCCGAGTGCATGCGCCCGGTATCGGCGGCGCACGCGGCGGCGGAGACCGCGTACAAGCACGTGCCCGGGCTCGGCGAGGAGCGCTATCCGGTGTTCGTCGGCGTGCCGCTGATCGGCGGCGGCGCCACGATCGGCGTGCTCGTGCTCCAGCGCCGCAAGAGGCCGTTCTCCTCCGACGAGGTCACGCTCGCGACGGCGCTCGGTGCGCCGGTCACCCTCGCGATCGAGCGGCGCCGCGCATCGGCGGTGCGCTCCGCGCGGCTGACCGGTGCGAGCCAGGTCGGTGGTGCCACGCTCGGCCGCATCGCGGTGGTGCCGACCGCGACGTCCTTCGAGAGCGTGACTCGCGATCCCGATGACCCGCTGTGCGAGCGCGCGTTCACGCGGCTGCGCGATGACCTCGGTCGCGCGATGAAGAAGCTGGCGGAGCCCGGCGAGCTGATCGGTGCGGCGCTCGATCGGTTCGCGCTTGCCCTCTGCGATGCGCGGCTGCGCGAACAGCTCGCCGCGGTGGCCGATCGGCCGAGTGCGTTGCGCGCGGTCGCCAAGGAGTACGCGCGCGCGTCGCAGCGGCTGTCGAGTCGCGGGCTCGAGGCTTCCGACCCCGGCGAGCTCGAGGAGCTGTGCGCGCTGCTCGGCGATGCGCAGGCGCTCAAGCCCGGCGCGGTGTGGATCGCGGATCGCGTCGGCGCGTTCGTCGCCCTGATCGCGGTCGCCCGCGGCGCCTCGGCGATCGTCGCCGGCGATGCGGTGTCCCCGACGGCGGTCGCGATCGCCCGGGCCGCCCGGATCCCCACCGTGAGTGACGTCTCCGGGTTATTCGGGTGGGTGCGACCCGACGACCTTGTCGCAGTCGACGGTGACAAGGGCCACGTCCTCGTCCATCCCGCCCCGAGCGACATCGAGAGACTTCGACAGGCGCGGTGATACGCTCTGCACCGTGGACATCGAGCTGGTCGGTAAGACCCTCGCAGACCGCTACCTGATCGAGGAGCGGATCGGCGCGGGCGCGATGGGCGAGGTGTTCCGCGCGAAGCACGTCAAGATCGGCAAGTCGTTCGCCGTCAAGGTGCTCCATCCCGCGCTGCTCGCGGATCGCAAGACGCTGCAGCGCTTCGACCGCGAGGCGGAGCTCGCCGGCACGCTCAAGCATCCGAACATCGTCGGCGTCGTCGATATCGGCGAGACCGCCGACGGGCTGCGCTACATGGTGATGGAGCTCGCGGTCGGCCAGCCGCTGTCGCTCGTGATCGCCCGTGGTCCGATGCCGGCACAGCGTGCGATCCCGATCCTGCGCCAGCTCTGCGACGCGCTCCATCATGCCCACGACCGCGGCCTCGTCCATCGCGACTTCAAGCCCGACAACGTGATCCTCGAGCGCCGGCCCGACGGCAGCGAGTTCGCACGCATCATCGATTTCGGCATCGCGATCCTGCGCGACGACCTGTCGTCGGAAGGCAAGCAGCGGCTGACCACGAGCGGCGTGTTGCTCGGCACGCCGCAGTACCTCGCACCCGAGCAAGCGTTCGGTACCGGCGATCACCGGATCGATCTGTTCGCGCTCGGCGTCGTCAGCTACGAGCTGCTGACCGGGCGGCTGCCGTTCGATGGCGAGGGCGCCGAGGTCGCACGCGCGAACCTGACGATGTCGACACCGCCGATGGGCGTGCGCGTGCCGTTCCTCCAGGTCGATCCGCTGCTCGAGGCCTTCACGCTCCGGTTGATGAGCAAGTCGCCCGAGCTGCGCCCCGAGACCGGCAAGGAAGCGCGCGAGATGCTCGATCTGATCGAGCGCGATCGCGCCGCCGCCGCCGAGCTCCTCGGTATCGATCCGGCGACCTCGATGCGGCGGATGATGGTCGCGCGCACCGATCAGTCGCAACCGGTGGTGCGCGTCTCGCTCGACACCGGCGAGGCCGTGCCGCTCGCTCGCCCGCGCCAGACCGATCAGGCCGCGCCGCTGGTCGGCCGCCCGGTCTCGATCGCGCCGCCGGAGCCGCGTTCGCGACGCGCGCTGATCATCGCAGGTACCGCCGCGGCGGCGATCGCGATCGGCGCGATCGTGATCGCGAGCT
>JAEYYY010000076.1 GCA_023430775.1 Pseudomonadota bacterium | reverse complement strand
GCTCGACGCCGAGCGCTCGCAGCTCCTGGATCAAGAAGGCGGCGTTCTCCTCGGTGAACTTCCCCGACAGGATCTCGTCGCCGATCACGACGATGCCGGCCGTGGTCACGAGCTCAGCTCCGCAGCGTGCGGACGACGACGACCGCGGCGACGAGTAGCACGCCCACGCCGCCGAGCAGCAGCCACACGCCGTTCCCGCGCTCCGTGCCCGGCTCGCTGATCGCGCCCGGATCGGCAAACGCGGCGGCCGCGGGTGGTGCGGGAGCTGGCTTGGCATCGCCCGAGGCCTTCGCGATCGGCAGCGGGGCCGGGGCGACACTGCCCTCCTCCCACGTCGTCGTCTCGATCGTGGTGCCGTCGGCGCGCACCGCCGTGATCTCGACCCGGCGGCCAGCGACGTTGACGCGCAGGAAGTGGAGGACGCGCTCGAACTTCTTCACCGCCGCGACATCGATCGGGTTCGACTTCGGCCGCTTCGGGTACAGCGGCGAGCCGCCGCCGCCGCTCACGAAGTAGTGGATGCCCTCGTGCTCGGCGCGCGAGTAGACGTGATCGTGACCGGAGAACACCGCGCTGACCTGGTACTTCTCGAACAGCGGCGTCCACCGCTCGCGCAGATCCTTGGCGCCGCCGTGGAGCGAGATCGAGAACGGCGGGTGGTGCATGACGGCGAAGATGTGCTTCACCGCGGGGTCCTGGCGCGCCGCGATCAGCTCGCGCTCGATCCACGACGTCTGATCTGTGAGCGCGAAGCTGTAGATGTTGGAGTCGAGGATCAGGAACCGCGAGCTCGCGTACGTGAACGCGTAGTAGCGCTCGGTCTCGTTGCCGTTCTCGGGCACCGAGAAGTACGCGCGATAGGTGTCGGCGGTGCGGCCGCGGCCCTGGCGATCGTGATTACCGACGGCGGGGAAGTAGACATTGTCGCGGAGGAACTTGTTCTCGACGTCGAAGTACTGCTGCCACTGGTCCTCGCGCGCGCCGTCGTCGACCATGTCGCCGGTGCCGAGCACGAAGTCCGGCACCTCTTGCGACATCCGGTCGACGACCCGGCGATGCTGCTCCATGTAGAAGCGCGAGTCGCCGACGACGAGGAACGTGAACGGCACGTCCTTGCCGACCGGTGGTGCGGTGGCGAACTCACCCTCCCAGCTGGACTCGCCGACCTCGACCTTGTAGCGATACCGGCTCTCGGGCTCTAGCTTGTCGACCACCGCCTCGGCGATCCGCGCCGCGGGCACGTCGATCACGCGCTCGCCGCCCGGACCGCTGACGGTCAGCTTCGCGGGCTGCTGCCGCTCGACCTGCCACATCACGGTGACCGAGGTCGGCGCGAGGCCCTGCAGGTAGGGACCCTTGAGCATCTTCGGATCCGCATGCGCGGTGGTCGCGACGGCGAGGCCGACGGCCAGGATGCAGCTCGCGACGCCCCGCATGACCAGCAGGGAGGATACGTGCGCGACAGGGTCGGTGGCAAACGTTCGCCCGAGATCACGGCGGGACGCAGACGCACGCGCCGCGATCATCGGTCACCTCGACACCGTTGCGCGCGTCGCACGACGGCTCGCCTTCGACGTCGCAAAACGGCCTACACACCGCCCCTCCCGGCTCGTCGTGGCACGCGCCCGCACCATCGCGACACAGCCCGATCTCGGGAAACGGCGGGAGCGTGCACGGCTCGCCGAACAGATCGCCGGTCGGCAGCGTGTCCTCGGCGACCAGCGCGTCGGCGCCGGGGCGATCGTCGCCGCACGCCCACAGCAGCGCGAGCATGCACAGCCGCCTCATCGATATCGCAGGGACGCGAGCGCACCGACGAGGTCGCGCGCCGACTCCCGCGTGTAGCCGTGCTTCTCGGTCAGCGTGGCCAGGCCCGCTTCGGCGCGCGCTCGCGACTCTGCGGACAGACTGGCTTCGTTGCCCGACAGCAGGATCATCAGATCGGTGATGTTCTTCGCGATCGCCTTGCGGTGGCGCTCGAAGTAGCTCTCGCGCAGCTTGCGCAGCAGCTCCGAGAAGATCTCGGAGAGCACCGGCTTCTGGCCGCGGTGATCGAGGGACCACGCGCCGATCTTCGCGATCAGGCTCTGCCGGAATTCCTCGGCGCGGCCGGTGATCTCGAGCGTGCGCTCGACCTCCTTCATCATGTTCTCGTCCGGATCTTCCATCCGGCCGGTCCCCGGGTTGCGCACCTTCTCCTTCTTGAGGGCGTGCATCACGTGGTTGACGTAGCGATCGAAGACGCGGCTGTACTCGGATTCCTCGACCAGCCCGACCGCCGCGCGCACTTCATCGTCGATGCAGTCGAACAGCTTGCCGCGCGCGACATCGACGAGCTTGCGATGATCGTGATAGCCGCCGGGCTGGACGTCCTGGCGCAGGAACTCGTAGAGGCTCGCCTGCTTGCACAGCTCGGTGATCTCCTCGAGGACGACCAGCGGCGACACGTACTCGTAGCGATTGGAGCCGGCGGCCGCGAGCAGCACGCCCTGCATCTCGCGCGGACTGGCACCGACCCGACCCTCGTAGATCGGATAGCTGTCCGACTCGTGCCACAGATCCTTGATGTGACCGGCGAGCTCCTTCGCGCGATCCGGCGTCAGGTTCGGCGGCAGCTGACCGGTCGAGTACAGATCCGCCTTGTCGAGCGGCGACAGCTTGCCGATCACCTCGGCGAGCGTCGACGGGAAGCGCTCGACCTGCGGCTTGCGCATGCGCGACAGCACCGCCCACAGCGCGGCGACGTACGCGGTGTGCGGCGCGACATGGCGACCGCCGGCGGCCTCGCGCAACCGCTCCTGATACAGCGCCTCCTCGTGGCGAACATCGAGGATGTACGGCACGCGCACCAGCTCGATGCGGCCCTTGAACGACTGGAAGTCCGGAATCTCGCGGAACGCTGCGAGGTGGATATCGTTGCAGCTGCCGACGAACGCGACGTCGAGGAACAGCGTGGAGCTGGTCAGCGACAGCGCGGCGCGCTCGACGGTGGTGAGCAGGTACTTGTAATGCTCGAGCGGCCGCTTGAGCAGATCGTCGAACTCGATCATGCCGCGGTTCGCGCCGACCACCTCACCGCCGTACTCGAACAAGCTGACCGATTGCAGCGACGGCGGCAGCGCCGCGAGCGTGCGATCGGCGGTGACCTGCCGCTCGGTGGCATCGACCGACAGCTGCGGCTCGACGGTGACCCAGCCGAGCCGGTAGCGGTGCGAGATCTCGAAGCGCTCGATCCGGATGTGGCGGAGCACCTGGATGTAATCGCCGTGGTAGCTCGCGAGCAGCGCGTCGTAGATCGCGCGGTTCTTCGGCGACAGCGAGCCGCCACGCAGGTAGTCGCCGACATTGAAGTTCTGGAGCGCGAGCTTCGCGATCAGCTTCTGCCGCTCCTCGAGCGGGATCAGGAGCAGCGGGTGATCGCGCAGCTCGTCGCCGATCCGGGCGTCGACGCGGTCATCCGGCAGGTACGCGAACGAGTCCATCGCCTCGATGTCGCCGTCCTTGCTGCCGAAGCCGAGCCCGCCCTTGGTGCTCCTGGCCGCCGGGAAGATCCACGAGAATCGATAGAGCGCGCCTTCCTCGAGCGTCGAGTAGTGCTCCATCGCGCGGCCGAGGCAGCGGATGAACGTCGACTTCGCCGAGCCGTTCGGCCCGTGCAGCAGGATCAACTTGTTCGGCCGGCCGTCGCGAACGAACGCGCGCAGCGTCTGGTAGACCGCGTTCTGGACGTGCTCCTGACCGAACAGCCGGTCTTCGCCGCCCGCGAACGGCGAGTCGAACAGGTGGAAGCGCCGGACCTCGCCCCACGGATACTTCACCGGCGACGAGCCGTAGTGATCGAAGCAATCGACGATGTACTGCGTGGACGATCGCAGCTGTCGGGTCGGTTCCGAAACGACCAGGCTCAGGTACTCGCCGAACGACAGCACGCGGCGATTGCGCTTGAAGTCGTCGCGTACCGAGTCGCCGAGCTGCGCGATCAGCGACTTGACCTGCGTGGTCGTCTCCGCCATCACGCAGAACGTAACACTGTCGGGACTCGCGCGGCTTTGGTCGACGTCACTTCGCCGCGAGCTGGATCGCGATCGGCTCTTTCTTCGCGAGGCATGTCGAGCCCGCCTTGTCGCAGACCGCGAACTTGAAGGTGCCGTTGACCGTGTAGTTGCCTGCAGCCGACGGCGTCATCTTGACGGCGAACACCAGCGAGTGCTCGTCGAACACGTCCGCGTCGCCCTTCGCCTTGTCGTGACCGCCGGCCTTGAGCTCGGCCTTCGCGATGGTCACGCCCTGCGCGTTCTCGAGCGTCAGCTTGGTGGGGAACTCGGTGTTGACCTTGAACGCGTCGCCGGCCGTCACGGTGACCTTCACCGTGGCCTCGCTGCCGACCTTCGCCTCGGGGGCGTCGATCGACAGCTTGCCCTCCTCGGCCGCCAGCTTGAATCGATCGCCACCGCCGGTCTCGCTGGGGCCGGCGCCGACCGTCTCGGGACCGCCCTTGGTGGCCGTGCCGTCGTTGCCCGGCACGTTGAGCTTGCGCTCGCCGGTGGTCGTCGGGCCGCCGCCTCCCCCGGTGTCCGCCGGCGGAGACTTCGCACAGGCGACAAACGCGAGCAGGATGGGGAGAACGACGAGGCGGGACATGCCCGTGATAGTAGCGGATCTCCGGCAGATCGCACGCGGGTGGGATATGTACCTCTTACCGGCGTCCGGCGGATCGGGCTACGCTCGACGAGCCGGTGAGAAGGGCTCAACAGCTCGGCCGCTACCATTTGCTCGATCGCATCGCGTTCGGCGGCATGGCCGAGATCTATCGCGCGAAGACGTTCGACGCGACCGGCCAGCCGCACCTGGTCGCGGTCAAGCGCGTGCTCGCCCACCTGGCCGAGGACGACGACTTCATCCAGATGCTGGTCGACGAGGCCAAGATCGCGAGCGTGCTGCGCCACGCCTCGATCGCGCGCGTCTACGAGTTCGCGCGCGCGCACGGCGAGTACTTCATCGCGATGGAGCATGTCGACGGCAAGGACATGCGCACGGTGCTCGAGCGTTGCCGCACCAAGAAGAAGCCGATCCCGCCCGAGCATGCCGCGTATATAGGCGCCGAGGTCGGGGCCGCGCTGCATGCCGCGCACAGCGCCGTCGATTCGCGCGGGCGGCCGCTGCGGATCATCCATCGCGATGTCTCGCCATCGAACATCATCTGCAGCTACGCCGGCGAGGTGAAGCTGTGCGACTTCGGCATCGCCAAGGCCACGCTGTCGCGCGTCACCACCAAGACCGGCGTCATCAAGGGCAAGGTCAAGTACATGAGCCCCGAGCAGGCGCTCGGCCGCAAGCTCGACCACCGCTCCGACGTGTTCTCGCTCGGCTCGTGTCTCTACGAGATGCTGACCCGGATCCCGCCGTTCACCGCGACCAACGAGATGGACCTCCTGATCAAGGTCCGCGACGCGAAGTACCGGCCGGTCAGCGAGCTGACGCCGGGCATCCCGATCGAGCTCGAGCAGATCACCGACAAGTGCCTGACGCGATCGCGCGCCAATCGCTACCAGACCGCGGCCGAGGCGGAGGGCGACCTGCGGACGTTCCTCCGCAAGTACATGCCGAACTACTCGCGCTCTCACCTCGGGCGGTTCATTCGCAAGTCATTCGCGCAGGAGATCGAGCGCGAGCTCCGCATGCTCGAGGAGTACGTGCTCACCGACGATCCGAGCGATGACGTCGGCGAGAGCCTGATGCGCGCCGACGACGACTTCGAGCCGCCGGAGATTCCGTTCCAGCCCAAGCCGACGTCGGTGTCGATCGCGCTCGAGCAAAGCGGACGGGCCGACAATGATTTTTCGGGCGACTCCAACTTCACGACGATGCCGTCGCCGATGGAGGAGCCGCCCAACGTCCACGATGCGAACACCGCGATCCTTCACGATCGCGGGCGCAGCGCGCAGGTTCCGCGCGCGCCGGCGGGGCAACGCTCTGCACAGCGCTACGACGAGGACCTGCACTCGGCGCCGACGATGATCCTCGACATCAACCGGATGCGCCGGCGCAACAGCGGCGGCTAGTCCTCGTACTTGTCGAGAT
>JAEYYY010000075.1 GCA_023430775.1 Pseudomonadota bacterium | reverse complement strand
GACCAAGGCCGATCCGGTCCCGGCGGTGAAGGGGCCGGTGACCACGCTCGAGCAGAAGCAGTCGGCGACGATCGGCGGCGTCAAGGTGACGTTCGCCTACGCGAGCCACAAGCACGTCGCGGCCGGGTCGGGACCGGCGCCCGGCATGTGGGGCTTCGACTTCATCAAGGGCGGCAAGCAGGAGGTCGAGTTGCGCCACACCGAGTCCGGCTTCGAGTCGGAGATCGCCGCACACGGCGTGCTGCTGGTGTTTCGCCACCTCGGCTACACGAAGTTCCAGATCATCAACGCCGGCAGGGCGGGCAAGCCACTCGACGACGACGCCTGCGATGCGTTGATCGACAAGGAAGCGACCAGGCGCAAGTTCCCGACCGATGGCTCGTCGTCGATGTCCGAGCACAACGGCATCGTCGAGAAGCACACGCCGACCTGGCGCGGCTACTGCGGCACGCTGACGAAGCGCGTGTGGTTCGCGCCGCCGCGGCTACGCGAGCGCGAGTAGCTGCGCGCGCAGCGCCGCGTTGAACTCGCGGGGTGCCTCGATCATCGGGTAGTGCCCGTAGCCGGGGATGGTCACGTGATCGTAGTCGGCGAAGTACTTGCGGTTGATCTCGGGCGCGTGCGGATGCAGGTCGGTATCGATGCCGCGCACCGGCACGCGCACCGCCTTGGCTGCATCGCGGACGTCGAGCTGGTAGAACGGCTCGATCAGGCGCACGGCCTCGTCACCGGTCGCCGCCGCGATGGCCTCGCGATCGAGGCGCTCGCGGAGCTCCGGCGGCGTCTTCGCGCCGTAGAGCAGCGGGGCGCGGATCGTGCGCACGGTGCCGGCAAAGTCCTCGCGATACTTCGCGAACATCGCCTCGACCTGCTCCATCGGCGGCATGCCTTCGAGGTTCTTCAACGTGTCGACGAGGATGATCCCGGCGAGCCCCGCGAGCTGCGGCGCGGCGAGCACCGAGAACGCACCCGACATCGAGTGACCGACGAGGATCACGCGTGGCGCGGCGACGGCGCGCACGACCGCGGCGATGTCGTCGGCATATGCCTGTGCGGTCCACGTCTCGCGATCGCGTCCAGACTTGCCGTGACCCGCGAGATCGAGCGCGACCACGCGGTGGCTCGCCGCGAGCTCATCTCGTTGCGCATCCCACCACCGCGCGTTGCCGAGCCAGCCGGCGACGAAGACGACAGCCGTCTCCGCGTCACCGGTGACCTCGTAGTACAGCTCGACACCGTCTGACGATCGCGTCAGCACGGCGGAGCGCTACTCCTTGACGCCGTGCTTGCTCTTGATCTGCTCGAGCACCTTCGCGTACTCGACGTCCCACGCCTGCGTGCCTTCTTCGAGGTTCTTGATGCGATCGCGAACTTCCTGATCCATCGCCTCGTCGACCTGCATGTGCTTCTTGCAGATATCCTTGATCTTGGTCCTCAGGACCTTGTCCTCCGCGAACACCTCATCGATGTGCCGCGACGACATGAAGGCCTCGAGCATCTGATTCGCGATCCACGACAGGCCTTCTTCACCGAGACCGAATTCCTTCTGATCCGCGAGCTGGCGCTTGGTGCGACCGAGGTGCGAATAGGGTAGGCCTCGGATCTCGAGGATGTCCTTCGCCCGCTCCGTCAGTTCCTTGTCGACCCGGATGTATTCCTTGAGAACCGCCGCTGCATCCAGCTGCGCCTCGTTGTTGTCGGTCACCTCGATATCGCCGGCCGCCGCGAGGGTGGTGACGATCTCGGCGGCGATGGTGTCGACCTTCCCGGGATACAGTCTCATGGTGTCGCCGCACTCTAGGAGCCAGGGGGCAGACATGCAAGGCGTGGTGCCTACTCTCCGCCATAGTTTTTATCGGGTTAGCTGAGCGCATGTGCACGATCGCCATCTTGATCGATGTCGTCGATTCCGTCCCGATCGTCGTCGGGGCGAACCGCGACGAGCTGTACGCGCGACCGACGCGCGGACCCGAGAGGCTCGCACCTGGAATCGCGGGCGGTGTCGACGTGCTGTCGGGAGGAACGTGGCTCGCCGTCAACGCCAACGGTCGGTTCGCGGCGGTGACCAACCAGATCGCGCTCTCGGTTCCACCGCCGGGCTTGCGCTCGCGCGGGCTCGCCGTGGTCGAGCTCGCCGCCGCCGACGATCCGGATGGCTACGTCGCGGCGCTCGATCCGACGCGCTACGCGAGCATGAATCTGCTCTGGCGCGGACCGACGGGCATCTCGATCGCGTACACGCGAAGAGAGCAGGGCACGATCGAGATCGAGCGGCTCGACCGCGGTGTTCACGTGCTGTGCAACGATCGGTTGCGCGCGCCCGGCTTCCCGCGCTGCGAGCGGTTGCTGGGGACGATCGAGCGCGCGCTCGCCGACGATCCGACCTGGCCGGCGCTGATCGAGCCGCTCGCCTCGGCGCTCGCCGATCACACGCGGGTGCCGGTCGAGGAAGTGCCACCCTCGCACCTCGCACCCGAGCTGGCGCGCGAGCTGACGGCGAACTGCATCCATAGCGCCGACTACGGCACGCGATCCTCGGCGCTGCTGGCGCTCGCGGACGATCACGTGATCGACTATCGCCATGCCTTCGGGCCGCCGTGCGCGGCACCGTTCGTCTCTCGCATGGACCTCCTGCGATGACCCGCGCCCGCAAGCTGGTGGTCGCCGGGCTGATCGTGGGCGACGACCGCCGGGTGCTGATCACCCAGCGCCGGGCCGATCAGGCGCTGCCCCTCCAGTGGGAGTTTCCGGGCGGCAAGGTCGAGCCGGGGGAGGCACCCACCGCGGCGCTGGTTCGCGAGCTGCGCGAGGAGATCGGCGTCGAGGTCACCGTCGGCAGGATCTGGGACGTGCTGTTCCACGCCTACCCGGACTTCGATCTGGTGATGCTGGTCTATGCCTGCCGGGTGGTCAGCGGGACTCCCCGGCCGGTCGAGGTGGCCGACCTCGCCTGGCTGGCAACCTCCGAGCTACCCGGCGGGTTCGACATCCTGCCGGCCGATCGACCACTCGTCGATCGTTTGATCGCCGAGGGCCCACCTAATTGATTCTCGTGTCGGGCGATGCCTACAATTCGCCCGATGGAAGGCCGAGCCAAGGTCACGAAGGAAGTCCTCTGTGAGGAGGCCCGGTTCATCCTCGCGAACGTGATGGCCGAGGCCCGGTACGGCCGCCAGAACCGTTACGACGATATCCGCCGCGTCTGCGAGGGCGCCGTCTCGATCCCGTTTCAGGAGTACATCGGCTTCCTCGAGAAGTCGGGTTACCTCCGCCACGACCGTGGCAACGAGAGCCTCGAGGTCACGCCCGAAGGCGAGACGGTCGTCAACGGCGGCAACCTCGCCGAGTTCACCGAGCGCGCGGTCAGCCACTTCAAGAAGCTGCGCCAGAGTCGCGCGATGGCCGTGCCCGGTGGCGGTGCGGTGCCGATGGGCACGCAGTCGGGCGTGCTGTCGTCGTCGAGCGCGATGCCGCAGCGCGATGTCTCCGGCTCTGGCCCGCTGCCGCGCAAGGATCCGGTGATCCCGAAGCCGGCGATCGCTTCGGGCGGTCGCGCGCAGGCGATGGCGGGCGGCGAGATCCAGCTCAGCGCCGGCGAGATGGAGACCCGCTACGAGAAGCTGGCGTCGATCGGCTCCGGCGGCATGGGCACCGTGTATCGCGCGCGTCAGGTCGCGCTCAACCGCGAGGTCGCGCTCAAGGAGATCCGCGATCTGTTCGGGTTCTTCAGCGAGGATCAGCGCAACGAGATCGTGCGGCGGTTCACCGATGTCGTGCGCGCGTGGGGCAACCTCGCGCACCCCAACATCCTCCCGATCCACGACGTCAACCTCTATACCGAGTATCCGAACCTGATCACCGAGCTGGCGCCGAACGGCTCCTGCCGCCGCCTGATCAACGACGCCGAGGAGATCCCGGTCGACCTGGTGTTCAAGTACCTGCTGCAGACGCTGCACGCGTTGCGCGCGGCGCACGCCCAGCGCGTGTTCCACCGCGGCCTCAAGCCGGAGCAGCTGCTGATCGATGCCTACGGCAACATCAAGGTCAGCGACTTCGGCTTCACGCGGATCGTCGAGCGCGATCACGCGGTGATCCGCCAGATCTACGTCGGCATGGGCAACGTCGCGTACATGGCGCCGGAGCTCTACTCGGACCCGATGCAGGGCGGGCCGCAGACCGATATCTACGCGCTCGGCATCATCTTCTACGAGCTGCTGACCCGGAAGTTGCCGGGCCGCCGCTCGCCGATGCCGTCGGAGCTCAACAAGTCGCTGCCCAAGGGCATCGACGACATCTTCGACCGGATGACGCGCGATTCGCGCAGCGAGCGCTACGCCACGATCGACGACATCCTCGACGACATCGACAAGCTCGAGAACATGGAGATGCTCCTCGGCTCGGGCGACCGCGTGCTCGTCGGCGATAGCCCGATGGCAGCCATCAAGTTTCGTCCGGGTGCCGAAGAGCCGCTGGTCGGCACACCGGTCGATGGCGCGGACGGCGACGACGACAAGAAGTCGTCGCATCGGCCATACTCGTTCCAGCAGCGGCGCAACAAGAAGATCTGATGGCGGCCAAGCAGTACAAGGGTGGGTGCCATTGCGGCGCCGTTCGCTACACGGTGATGATCGATCTCGACCAGCCGGTGGTCGCGTGCAACTGCTCGATGTGCGGGCGCGCGGGCACGCTGCTCGGCTTCGTCGCCACCGGTGACTTCAACCTCGATCAGGGCGACGAGTCGCTGACCGACTACAAGTTCAACAAGCACGTCGTCCACCACACGTTCTGCAAGGTCTGCGGCATCAAGTCGTTCGCCCACGGCCTCGGTCCGAAGGGGCCGATGGTGGCGATCAACACGCGCTGCCTCGACGACGTCGACGTCACGAAGCTGAACGTCACGAACTACGACGGCAAGAGCCTTTGAACCAAAGCATTGACTCCCATGGATCGGGAGTCGAAGCTTGGAGCGATGGCTTATCAACCGATCGAGGACTACGGGATCATCGGCGACCTCCACACGGTGGCGCTGGTCGGCAAGAACGGATCGATCGACTTTCTGTCGTTCCCGGAGTTCGACTCCCCGACGGTGTTCGCGGCGCTGCTCGACGATCAGCGCGGCGGACGATTTCAGATCGCACCCGAGTTCGATGACGTTCATCCCAAGCAGATCTATCTGCCCGACACCAACATCCTGATCACCCGGCATCTGTCCGAGCACGGCGTCAGCGAGATCATCGACTTCATGCCGGTCGAGGAGGTGGCGAACGCCCACAACCTCGTCCGCATCGTCAAGACGGTGCGCGGCGAGGTCCGGTACCGGATGACGTGCGCACCGCGGTTCGATTACGCGCGCGTCGATCACGGCGTCCAGCTCCAGCCGCGGCAAGCGGTGTTCGAGCCGCGCGGCAACATCCGCGGTCTGCGGCTGCGGTCGAGCGTCGATCTCGAGCGCACCAACGGCGACGTCACCGCGAGCTTCGTGCTGCGCGCGGGTGAGGCCGCGGCGTTCGTCCTCGAGGACGCATCGATCGCGACCGCGCCGGATCACGATCTGGTGCAGTTCTGTCTCGCCGAGTTCGGCGTCACCGCGGCGTTCTGGCGGCGGTGGATCGGGCGCAGCACGTATCGCGGCCGCTGGCACGACATGATCAGTCGCTCGGCGCTGACGCTCAAGCTGATGACCTCGATCCGCCACGGCTCGATGGTCGCGGCGGCGACGTTCGGCTTGCCCGAGCACATGGGCGGCGTGCGCAACTGGGACTACCGCTACACCTGGATCCGCGACTCGTCGTTCACGCTCTACGCGCTGCTGCGGCTCGGCTTCACCGACGAGGCGCGCGCGTTCATGCGCTGGCTGGTCGCGCGCTGCCAGCAACCGCTCGCCGATGGCTCGCTGCAGATCATGTACGGCATCGACGGGCGCTCGAAGCTGACCGAGGAGATCCTGCCGCACTTCGAGGGCTATCGCGGCTCGGCGCCGGTGCGGATCGGCAATGGCGCGTACGACCAGATGCAGCTCGATATCTACGGCGAGCTCCTCGATGCCGTGTACCTCTACGACAAGTACGGCGAGCCGGTGTCGTACGAGCTGTGGACGCACCTGGTGCAGCTCGTCGAGTGGGTGCGCGCGCACTGGCACGAGTCCGACGAGGGCATCTGGGAGGTGCGCGGCGGCAAGCAGGAGTTTCTGTACTCGCGCTTGCTGTGCTGGGTCGCGATCGATCGCGGCATCCGGCTCGCGATCAAGCGCTCGCTGCCGGCCGATCTCGACGCGTGGACGCGCACGCGCAACGAGATCTACAACACGATCCACACGGTGTTCTGGAACCAGGATCGCCAGGCGTTCGTCCAGCACCGCGGCTCCCAGAGCCTCGACGCGGCGTGCCTGTTGATGCCGATGCTGCGCTTCATCGGCCCGACCGATCCGCGCTGGCTGTCGACGCTCGAGGGTGTTCGCCGCGAGCTGCTCGACGATACGCTGGTCTATCGCTATCGCATCGGCAACGCGGCGTCGGACGGGCTCGCCGGCGACGAGGGCACGTTCAGCATCTGCTCGTTCTGGTACGTCGAGTGTCTGGCGCGCGCGAATCGCATCGACGAGGCGCGGCTCGCCTTCGAGAAGATGCTCGGCTACGCGAACCACCTCGGGCTCTATGCGGAGGAGCTCGGTCCACGCGGCGAGCACCTCGGCAACTTCCCGCAGGCGTTCACCCACCTCGGCTTGATCAGCGCCGCGTTCCAGCTCGATCGCGTGCTGTCGAGCGCCGGCTGGCGCGCCTGATCACCGGAGCTGGACGCCGCGACCGTGCAGCTCGCGTGCGAGCTCCTCGGCCTCGCCGGCGAAGTTGTAGAGGTGCGCGGAGAGCCGGACCAGCGCGCCCTTCGGCGTGGCGACGACCGGCACTTCCCAGCCGGCGCGCAGCAGCTGCTCCTCGAGCGCCAGCGCGGTGATGCCCGGAGGGAGCTCGATCGGGATCGAGACCATCGAGCCGATCGCCGAGTCGGGGGCGAACGGCGGCGACACCGAGCGCGACAGCCGCTGCAGGCCGTCGACGAATCGGCGCCGCATCTCGAGCACCAGCTCGTGGTTGCGCTGCCGGAGCGCGGGCCAGCCACCACCTTCGGCACCGGTGTCCGCGATCGCCGCCGGGACCGCGAGGTGAGCCGCGGGATCGTGGGTGCCCGACCAGTCGAGCTCGGCGTGCAGCCGGTTCGCGGGACCGTACTCGGCGGACGCGCCGTGCGAGGTGACGATCGGGATCGCGGGTGCGCCGTCGGCGATCGCGAGGAAGCCGCTGCCCTTCGGCGCGCATAGCCACTTGTGGCAGTTGCCGGTGTAGTAGGTCGCGCCGATCGCGGCGACGTCCAGCTCGAGCTGTCCCGGTGCATGCGCGCCGTCGACGATCGTCGCGACCCCGAGCGGCGCGAGCAGCGCCACGATGCGCTCGACCGGTAGCACCAGCGCGCTCGGGCTGGTCACGTGATCGATCAGCACGGCGCGCGTGCGTCGCGAGATCGCGCGCTCGATCGCCGCGACCAGTTGATCGGCATCGAAGGGCAGGTCGATCTCGACGACGATCACGCGCACGCCCGGCAGGCGATCGACCTGGTTGCGGCACGCGCGATAACCGTGATCGGTGACCACGATCTCGTCGCCGGTGGCCCACGGGATCGAGTGGAGCGCGATCGCGATGCCGGTGGTGGCGCCGGGGACGAACGTCAACCGCTCGGCGGGTGCGCCGACGAACGCGGCGAGCGTGCCGCGCGCGGCATCGAGCTCGCGCTGCCAGTCGAGCACGAAGAACCTCATCGGCGCCGCCTCGATGCGGAGGCGCCAGCGCTCGGCGGCGACCAGGACGCTGCCGAGGCAACCGCCGTACGAGCCGTGGTTCAGGTGAACGACGTCGGGATCGAGGGCCCAGCGTTCGATCGGCGAGCGCGTCACCCGCCCACGTTACTTGATGCAGTTCGCGTGCGCGTGCTTGTAGTTGACGAACGTCCAGATCCACTGGGCGGAACCGGAGAGGTAGTTGATGTGGACGCCGTCGCTGGTCGAGTTGGTGGTGAACTTGCCGCCGAGCTCGGTGAGGCCGCAGGCGACGCCGCCCGTGCTGTTCGAGCCGATGTCGCCGGTGATCGATCCGGACGAGCCCTGGCCCCACGCCCACGTGCTGTGGTTGACCGCGACGTCGAAGCAGATCGCGCCGCCCGACAGGTACGAGTCGCCGACGGTGCTGCCGCCGATCCACCACTTCCCGGCCGAGTCCTTCCAGGTCTTGATCGAATCGTTGTAGTGCGTGAGCCCGCCGGCCTGACCCGAGAAGATGCTGAGGAAGCAGCGCGACTGCGGCGTGGTGTTGGGAATCTGCTCCGCGGAGGTCGGGAACGTCGAGTTCCACAGCTGCTTGGTCACGTTGCCGGCCGGCGACACGCATGCCGTGGTGACCTTGAGCGTCCCGCCCGCCGGCGGGTAGACGGCCAGCGCCCAGGTGCTGCCGGTGTCGTAGATCGACGTGTACGAGCCGAACGAGCCACCCAGCCCGCCCGCCGGGCCGCGGATGCCGGCGAGGAAGCAGGCGCGGTTGCTGTCGCTTCCGAGATCGAACCTGCAGGACGGCGTGGTCGAGCAGGTGAAGGTCTCGAGCACGGTCGACGACACCTCCTGCTCGGTCTCGCCGAGCTCGGCCGCATCCTCCGGATCGTCCGCGTCCACGCAACCGACCATCAACACGAGGGCGAACCAGGAGTGGCGCATGGAAGGAAAGACCGCGCCCGCCTCGGATGTGACGAGCCAATCGTCGATCGGCGAGCGCAGAGGGGGAAGATCCCCAGAGATCTCTCCTCGTTAGGTGTTGCCGAGAAGATGAAGCCGTTCGCC
The DNA here is from genome assembly GCA_023430775.1 of Pseudomonadota bacterium. GTDB lineage: Bacteria > Myxococcota_A > Polyangia > Haliangiales > Haliangiaceae > JABFXX01. The sequence goes on along the minus strand of JAEYYY010000075.1, from coordinate 247 downwards.
GAACCGCCTAGGCTGCGGACGTGACCAACGCAGCGCGTGCGCGCATGGAGTCGTGGAAGTCGTCGCTCCTCGATCTGACGATCGACAATCCACTGATCGATGCCTTCGGACTGGAGCTGATCACCGATCCGTTGCAGCTGGCCGCCTCGCTCGCGGCCGGCGGCGGGCTCGCGATCGAGTCGGGCACCACCGTGGCGGAGGGCAGGTTGATCGCGTCGCTGGCGCCGGCGGAGCTGGTGCGCGAGCT
>JAEYYY010000048.1 GCA_023430775.1 Pseudomonadota bacterium | reverse complement strand
TGGACGCGGAGGGCCGACGAGGTCTCGATGGCGGCGACCGCGGGCAGCGGCCGCGGGGTCTCGACGACCTCGGTCGGCGCGACCACCTGCTGGCTGACCTGGGCGCCGGGCGCGACGATCACGATCGAGGCGTTGATGCCCGGGGCACGGACGTCGTAATCGCCGGGCGGAAGGCCGCGCAACGCGATCGCGCCATCGAGCAGCTCGGTGGTCAGCTGTGGATGCCGCGCCGGCGCACCGCCGCGGACCTCGACGAGCGACAGCCTGCGCGCCACGTCCTGCGCGCTGCGACCGGGCGGCACGGGCAGCAGCACGTCGTTGCCGGCCGGGACCGACAGCACGCAGCCGATGCCGACATCGCCGGCGAGCCAGCGCTGCGTCAGGCCGCCGAGCGTCACCATGATCCACTCGACGCCCGGCAGCACACCGAGCTCCACACCACCCTCCCCGTCGGTGGCGCGCTCGCCGTTGAGCTGCGTGCGCGCCCAGCGATGGACGAGCGACACCGTGACGGGCCGCTGTGCACGCGGCTCGCCGGACTTGCCGAGCGCGCTGATCACCCAGCCGCCCCCGGCCGCCGGGCCGGAAGATCCGGTGCGCGACAGATAGAGCGCTTCGATCGAGGTCGTGCCGTGGATCGTCGCGAGCTGGTAACTGCGGGAATCGGAGAGCTCTTGCTCGCGCTGCTCGCTGCGGACCTCGACGGCGCCGCGGATCGCGATCGCGATCGCGCCGGTAGCGTCGCCCATCGGCCACTCGAGCACCGCGGCGCCCTGATCGTCGAGCGTCAATGGTTGCGACTTCGTCGTCGAGACGCCGTGGCGATCGGTGAGCGTGACGTCCCACGTGGTGCGCCGCAGCAGCGCCAGCGACGCGGGCATGCCGGCGCAGGTGAGCTCGACACGCGCGATCGCCTTCGTGGTGCGACCGGCGGCGAGCCCCTCGCGATCGAGCACGAGGTTCATCGCCAGCTGATAGGTCTCGCGCTGGAGCTCGATGTACTGCACGGTCGCGACGTCACCGCACGACAGCAGCATCGGCGTGCGGGCCCCTGACTCCCCGGACTCCTGTCGCGCAACGACCGTCGAGAACGGTACGACGAACTGACCGCGCTCGTCGGGCGTGTACTCGCGCTCGCCGATCCACGCGCGCGCATCGGGCTTCGGCGTGCCGGCCTCGTCGACGATGGTGATGACGTGGCCGGCGGCGCCGATCCGCATCACGTGGCGCAACCGGCCCTTCTCGACGAGCGCGCGGCTCGACATGCCGTTGCCGATCAGATCGATGACGTAGGTGCCGGGCCGCGCGGACATCGGCAGGTCGATCGTCTTGCGAACGCGGCGCACCGGCGGCTCGGGGATCTGGATCACCAGCTCGTGGCTGGCGGCGAGCCCGTCGAGATCGAGGTCGGTGTTGACCTCGCGCTTGTAGTGCTGGAAGTAGGCGAGGGGATCGATCCGGAACACCTTCACCACCAGCTCGCCGACGTTCTTGACGTCGACGTCGAGCGAGATCGGGTCCGCGGCACCGATGCGCACCGGATCGTGGACGCACCACGCGAGCTCGATGCGATCGCGCAGCGCGGCGGCGCGCGCGGGTCCGAGCGCCAGCGTGGCCTTGTCGGCGCCGGCGGCACCGGAGAGCAGCGTCGCGGTCGCGATCTCGGTATCGAGCCAGCTGCGATCGAGCCACATCGCGTACGCCTCGGCGTCACCGATCCGGCGGTGGAGCAGATCGCGGACGAGATCCTCGTCGCTGCCGGCCGGCGGCAGCCCGGTGACGTCGTGGAGGTCCTGGCCGAGGTAGGCGACCTCGTCGCTCTTCACCTTGTCGATCCACTTGTGCGCGACGTAGCCGGCGTTGCGCGGCAGCGCGAGATAGCTGCGAAACAGCGCCGCGGGCACGGCCTCGGGAGCGCGGCGACGCAGCGTATCGAGGAGATGCCACAGCACGTGCGCCTTGAGCGTGTTGATCGCGGCCGGCAGCGGCTCGACGAACTGCCACAGCTGCTGGAGGTAGTGCAGGCGGGCTTCGCGATCGATCTCGAGATCGATCGAGGAGTGCGGCCGCATCCGCTTGATCACCGCACCGACCCAGCCGAGGTGACCGCGGAGCTGCGGCAACTGCTCCGCGACGGCGGTCAGCTGATCGAGCGTGAGGAAGTTGTGGATCGACAGCGAGCCGAAGCCGCCGCTGCCACGCGTGGTCAGCTCGCCGACGACGAGGGCCACGATCTCGGGCTGAGGCGTGTGCGCGAGGCGCGACAGCAACACCTTGCGGCGCGCCGGATCGAGCGACCAGTTGATCAGCTCGAGCAAGCCCTCGTCGGTGACCTGCGAGAGGTTGGAGTCGTTGTCGACGGCCTGCTGGAGCAAGGCCATCGGGTCGAACGCACCGTCGGCGAGCCGCGTCGGCCGCGTCGGATCGACCTCCTCGACCTCGGCCTCGTGCCAGTGGCTGACGCCGAGCCAGTCGCGAACGTTGTCGTGGCGTGACGGCGTGGGTGCGCTGACCCGATAGAGAAGCTGGCGGACCTTGAGGCGCTCGTAGCGTTGCGTGCTGCCGTGGCGCTCGGGCCAGTCGCGCAGGATCGCGTCGGCCTCGTCGAGCGCGCCCGTGTGTTGCGCGCGAAGACAGCGGTAGAAATCGTGGTCCTCGCTACCCGGGAGGAGCTGCCCCAGGGCGTGGGCACGGTCATCGGACAAAGCCAGGGCCTCGTGGATCTCCAGGTCCATCGGCGCAGAGTATCTGGTACAACCCGGCCCATGTTCCGGCCGGCAATGGTGTTGATCGCTTCCGTGGCTTTTGCGGGAGTGACGTCTGCGCAGCCTCAGGCGAAGAAGGCGATCCAGACCAAGACGGTCAAGAAGACCGCCACCAAGACCACGGCGAAGAAGTCGTCGACGAAGAAGGACAGCAAGTCGTCGTCGAAGAAGTCCAAGTCCAAGTCGACGGCCAAGGCGAAGACCAAGACCAAGGGCAAGACGGCCGCCTCGAAGGTGGCGAAGACCAGCAAGCGCGGCAAGCGCGGCAAGGCCGTGCCGTGGATCCCCACGAAGAAGACGCTGTCGAACTCCGGCAACATGCCGATCGGGTTCACCTGGCCGCCCACGCCGGCGATGCTCGATGCCGAGAAGGAGTGCGAGGCCAAGCTCGATCGCGCCGGTCTCGAGTGGGAGCACGCCGATCGCGAGGGCCGGATCGTCAACGCGGTCCGGGTTCCGTCGATGAAGTTCGGCGGCATCCAGTACACCAACATGTGGGGCAGCAAGGGCCCGTTCCTGATGGATTGCCAGCTCGCGCTCGCGCTCGAGACGATCGGGCCGGAGCTCGCGGCGCTCGGCGTCGCCGAGGTCAAGTTCGGTAGCCTCTACCGCTGGAGCAACGTGCGCTCGAACGGGGTCACCAAGCCGTACCTGTCGCGCCACGGCCTCGGCCTCGCGATGGATATCGGGTCCTTCATCGACGACACCGGCCGCGAAGCTTCGGTGCTGCGCGACTACAAGAAGGATGATCCGCTGCTCCACAGCATCGAGCAGCTGATCAACGCGAACGGCAACTTCCGCATCGTGCTGACGCCGAAGAACGATCCGATCTCGCACGACAACCACTTCCACATCGAAGCCAAGGCCAGCTACACGTCGCCCGATTTGCGATGAGGCTGGCCCTGCTGCTCCTGATCGGTTGCGGCTCGCCGGAGATGGCGGCCCCCGACGGTGGCGGCGGTGATGGCAGCGTCGATCCGGACGCTCCACCGGGCTGCGCGACGCCATCGCTCGACGCGGCGACCGGCGATCTCTCCGGCTGGTTGACGGGCTTGCCGGCACCGCGCGCCACGATCCAGCAGCGCGACGCCGCGCGCGCGTTCCTGATGGCGGAGCTGGGCGAGCTCGGTTTCGCGGCGCAGCTCCACCAGTACGCCAACGGTGCCAACGTGGTGGCCACGCTGCCGGCGACGATGGGTAACGGCAAGGGCATCATCGTCGGCGCGCACTTCGATACCGTCTCGGGATCGCCGGGTGCGAACGACAACGCGAGCGGTACGGTCGCCACGCTCGGGGTCGCGAAGCTGCTGTCGCTGGTCACCTGCCGCACCGCCCCGGTGACGATCGCGTTCTTCGACCAGGAGGAGCTCGGCCTGTTCGGCGCGCGCGCCTACGCGATGTCGCTCGATGCCGATGACTTCCAGGCCGTGCACACGATCGATCAGGTGGCGTGGGACGACGATGGCGATCAGCGGTTCGAGCTCGAATCGGGCACCGCGGCGCTCGACGCCGAGTGGACCGCCGCGGCCGGAGTGATCGGCGTGCCGGTCTCGGTGGTCGACACGCAGGGCACCGACCACGAGGCGTTCCGCGATCTCGGCTACCCGGCGATCGGCCTCACCGAGGAGTTCGTCGGCAACGACACCTCGCCGTTCCGCCACACGCCGCAGGACACCACGAGCACCGTCGACCTTGCCTACCTCGCGCTCGCCACCAAGCTCGCTGCACAGGTGGTCATCGCGGAAATCAGTCCGTAGACTGGCGACGTGAACCGCGCCGCGCGCCTCGGCTATCTCGCGCTCGGCATCCTCTGCGTCGGGCTCGGGATCGTCGGCGCGTTCCTGCCGGTGATGCCGACCACCGTGTTCATGTTGATCGCGGTGTGGGCGTTCTCGAAGAGCTCGGCGCGGCTCGAGCGCTGGCTCCTCGAACACCCGAGGTTCGGACCGCGCATCCTCGAGTGGCGCGCGCATCGCACGATCCCGCTGGCGGTCAAGCTCACCGCCTGGGGCTCGATGGCGGCGAGCCTGACGGTGATGTTCCTCGCCGGTGCCAGCTCGATCGCGATCGCGGGGGCCGCGTCGGTGATGCTGATCGGCGCCGTCTACATCGCATCGCGACCGTCGAAGCCGCCTACAGAGCGATCGCCCTGACGCCCTCGCCGTGCTTCGAGGCCACGATGAACCGCCGGCCGTCCATCTCGATGCCACCGGCCACCGAGCCGTCGAACTTCGCGTAGAGCGAACCATTCGAGCGGACCAGCGTGACGATGCCGCCGCCCTTCGGCAACACGGTGACGGTCTCGAACCTCGTGCCCTTCAGCTTGGAGACGTAGACGTACTCCGAGCCCAGCAGCTCGATGCCGAGGGTCTTGACCCATGCCACGTCGGCGGCGGCGCCACGCTGCTCGCGACCGGGCTCGAGCCATGCTGCGCGCTCGTGATTGCCGACCATCGCGATCGAGAACCGTCCCTTCGGTGCGCGAATCTCCATCGCGATGCTCGGCTTGTAGGACACGAAGGTCTGCGACAGCAGCGAGCGCTGGCGGGTCGACACCACGCGAGTGCCGCTCGGGCCGATCAGCGTGAACGTCATCGGCGCATCGAGGTCGGTGGCATCCGCGAGCGCGGCGTAGTCGTACGTGCTCGGCGCGAGCCGCACCCACTTCGCCTGCTTCGCGGTCGCGGCATCGAGATCGCCCAGGAGCACGAACGACCGCGTGGTGCCCTCTGTATGGTGGCTGCTGATCCGCATCAGCTGGGGCTCGCGGATGTAGCCGCCGCAGGCATCCGCGGGGCGAACGGAGGAGAGCACAGAAGCGAGGGCGGGGATGACGAGGAGGGTGCGCATCGTTGATTTGCCTTTCAGTCGACCAACGGGACCTCCGATCGACCGGCGCATCACTCCCGCAAGAATCTTCCAAGTCACTGATCCCTCACCCGGGATTCCGGACCGAGGTTTCGTTAACTGCGCGATCCTACGTTTCGGTGCGCCGGTTGGCTGGTCGGGCCGTTGGTGGGCATGCCCATTCCATTCGCCGTCCCGCTCCTCCTCGGTTTCCACCTTCTCCAGACACCGCACGACGCGATCGAGCGTGCTTGGGGGCCGCTCACGCGATCGAAGCACGAACGCGGCAGCTGGGTCGCGCGTGTCGGCGACAAGCTGATCGGCGGAGACTGGAAGATCACGTCGCTCCACAAGTCGTTCAATCCGCTCGCGCACCAGGCCTCGCAGCAGACGTGGGTCCATTACATCGACACGCTCGGCGCCGGCTACTGCGCGGTCTCGCTCGAGGAGCCGAAGAAGATGTATTGCCAGCTGACCCACTGCAACTTCATGTGGCAGTGCGTCCCGGTGCAGGCGCCGCTCGCGATCCACGAGGAGGTGTCGCCGATCGAGCCGACGCTCGGGCAGGAGCTGATGCTGTTCCAGCGCCTTCACAAGCAGGATCTCGGCGAGCACCTCGGCGTCCGCCGCAACCGCAAGGTGACGACGACGTTCACGCTGACGTTGCCGTACCGGACCGAGGTCGCCGGCTCGAAGAAGGAGTGGTCGGACATCCGCAGCAGCGGCTTCGAACGCCGGCTCGCCGGTCACGAGGCCGTCATCAAGTTCGGACCGCGTGCGCGCGACGTCTCGATCGTGAGTGACCGCGCGACGGGTGTGGTCACCGAGCGCTGCTCGTATGCAACACACGCCGCGACGAGCTGCATGCCGCAGCCACCCACTTGCGAGATCCGCTAACGCCGATGCGACAGCTCGACGGATGCCAGCAGCCGCTCGACCGACAGCTCGACCCGGCTCTTCACGAGATCGAACATCTCGTCGAGCTCGTCGCTCGGCGCGGCGATCTGGGTGGCGACGTGCTCGCGGGTCGCAGCGAACACCGCGTCGCGCGCGGCGGCGAGCCAGCGCACCACCGTGGCGCGGTGCACGTTGTACATCTGTGCGAGCTGCTCGAGCGTGACACCGCCGAGGAAGTGCAGACGCAGCAGGTTGCGATCGCGACGCGAGGCGGTGGCGACCGCACGCGCGAAGCCCTCGGAGAACGCCGCGCGGTACTGCGCCTTGATCAGCGACATCGCGACGTCGGCGGAGGCCGCGAGGTCGCGCGCGGGCAGCTCTTCTTCCTTGTCCTCGAGACGGATGCGATCGATCGCGGTGCGGGTGGCCGACACCTGGACGAGTCCGCGCAACCGGCCGCGCCCCGCGTAGTCGAGGATGCGCGCCGGCTTGTCGCCGTCGGCGAGCAGCAGCTTGTCGCGCACCATCGAGCGCACGTCGTCGACCGTGGCCTGCGGCAGCTTCATGCCGGCGAGCGCCTGCGGAACCACCTCGAGGTAGTTGCGATCGAACGCCGCGACGGCCGCGTTGTCGCCGCGCGCGCACGCGATCGCGAGGTGGAGCTCGGCCACCGCGGCGGGTGTCGGCGCGATCGGATCGTCGCCGGCGAGCTTGGTCGCGAGCAGCGCGACGAGCTCGCGAGGCTCGACGGTGATCCCGGGCCACGCCGCTGCAGCCTCACCGATCAAGCCCGCGAGCTTGGCCTCCGCGGCCGCCGGCTCGCCGAGCTTCGCCGCCGCGCCGGCGCTGACCGCCGCGACCGCATCGTAGAGGGGCGTCGCCACGGCTCGGATGTTACCCTGAGAGGCACGTCGCGAATGATCGGAGCCGGGCTGACGAAACAGG
>JAEYYY010000859.1 GCA_023430775.1 Pseudomonadota bacterium | reverse complement strand
GCGGCGTGCTCGCCCTGGGCGCCGAGATCGCAATCTCCACGACCCGCCTCCACGCCTACGGACCGATGGGCGCAGAGGGCCTCACGACGACCAAATTCGTGGTACGCGGCAACGGTCAGACCCGAGTATGAACGGAAGGACGACCACCGACGCATGACCCAGAAGAAGACGGCCCCCAAGCGCGCGACTCCGGCCAAGGCCACGAAGGGCAAGGCTCGGGCTTCCAGTTCCGGTGCCGAAGCTCCGGCACCCGCGAGCACCGAAGGTCTCGATGGGGCGATGCGCGCGTTGAACCTGGCGCTCGACAAGAAAGCTCTCGAGCCCGTCCTTCTCGACGTCCGCGCGCTGTGCTCGTTCTGTAACTACCAGCTCGTGCTCTCCGGTCGCAGCGATCGCCAGGTCGACGCGATCGCCGACGGCATCGTCGCCGGCCTCAAGCAGGAGGGCCTGCGTCCGATCGGCTCCGAGGGCGCCCGCACCGGTCAGTGGGCCCTGCTCGACTACGGCGACTTCGTGGTCCACGTGTTCCTCCACTCGGCGCGCGAGCACTACGACCTCGAGGGCCTGTGGAGCGACGCGCCACGGATCCCGATCGAGGTGCCGGCCGAGGCCCGCGTCCCGGTCGACGACGCGTACGAGACCGCGCTGACCTGAGCGCGCATGAAGATCGTCCTCGGCGTCGTCGGTCGATTGAAGGAGAGCTACTTCGCCGAGGCCGAGGCCGAGTATCTGAAGCGCCTGCGTCCGTACGCGACGCTCGCGATCGCCGAGCACAAGGACGATGCCGCGCTGCTCGCCGCGATCCCGCAGAGCGCGCACCTCTACGCGTTCGACGAGCGCGGCATCGCGCTGTCGAGCAAGGACTTCGCCGACAAGATCCTCGGCCACGAGCAACAGCACGGCGGTGGTGCACCGGTGTGGTTCGCGATCGGCGGCGCCGACGGTCATTGCGATCAGTTGCGCGCGCGAGCCAGGAAGCTGCTGTCATTCGGCCAGATGACGATCGCCCACCGGCTGGTGCGGCTCCTCGTCGTCGAGCAGATCTATCGCGGCATGAAGATCCTGCGCGGTGAGCCGTATCACCGGGACTAGCATTTCCCGAGCGTCACCTTGCGAGTCCGGAAGTGGTGCTCCTCGAGCACGTAGATCAGCTCGCCATCCTCGCATCCGGTCCGCTGCTCCTTGACGATCAGCTCGAGCGTGCCCTTGGTCTCGCCCTTGTCGAGCTGGAAGGTGCGGCGATAGCCGCGGTTGCCGGACGCGCGCTCCTCGATCGTCTCCATCAGCACGAGCGAGCCCCGATCGGCCTCGAGGAGTGACAGCAAGTACAGCTTGCGCCGCTTGCCGGCAGCCTCGCGGGTGACGACGACCGCGGCCGGGAACTTCATCGCGCGTCTCCCCGGCACCTTGGTGCCCGACAGTCCGCGCGTCGGGATCGCCATCGGCACGCCATTCAGATCGACGATGCCGGCGAGCGCGATCGACTCCGCGGTGCCGAAGTCGGCGCGCTGCCACGTGCAGGTGTCGGCGCAGGTCATCACCAGCGCGCCGGTCGCGGTGCCGAACCGGCCGATCATCACGTGGGTGGCCTGGTTGCCGGCCGGCAGCTCGAACCGGGTGACGCCCGCGACCTTGTCGACACCGACCCCGAACGCGGTCGCGAACGTCGCCTCGTGCTCGCCGGCCTGCGCGCTGCCGGCCATCGCCAGCAACGCCAGCAGCCAGCGCACTACTTGCCTTTCCGCGCCGCGGTCAGCGCGCGATCGATCTCGCGCTGCGCGTCGGCCGTCTTCTTGGTCTCGCGCTTGTCGTGCTGCTTCTTGTGCGTGACCTGCGCGATCTCGACCTTGACCCGCGGGCCTTTGAAGTAGAGCTGGAGCGGGATGATGGTGACACCCTTGATCAGCGTCTTGGCCAGCTTCTCGATCTGGTGCTTGTGGAGCAGCAGCTTGCGGACGCGCGCGACCTCGTGCTGCCAGCGGTTCGCCTGCGAGTACTCGTTGATCTGGATGCCGTGGAGATAGGCCTGGCCCTTGCGGATCTCGACCCAGCCGTCGGCCATCGTCACCTTGGCATCGCGCAGCGACTTCACCTCCGAGCCGACGAGGACGATCCCGGCCTCCATCTTCTCGTGGATCGAGAAGTCGTGCGTCGCCTTGCGGTTGGTCGCGATGACGACGACGTGATCTTTGGGCTGCTTGCTCACGTCACCCTGCTATCTCACCACTCTCCGACGTTCTTCATCGACGTCCACGGCTCCGCGGGCGCCTTGGCCTCACCCTTCTGGAGCAGCTCGACCGAGATCAGGTCGGGCGAGCGAACGAACGCCATCCGGCCATCGCGCGGCGGCCGGCTGATCGTGTAGCCGTGATCGATCAACCGCTGGCAGGCCGCGTAGACATCGTCGACCTCGTAGGCGACGTGGCCGAAGTTGCGGCCGCCCGTGTAGGGCTCGGTCTGATCCCAGTTATAGGTCAGCTCGAGCTGCGGGGTATCGCTCTCGCCGCCCGGCTGGCCCAGGAACACCAGCGTGTAGCGCCCCTGCTCGCTGTCCTTCCTGCGCACTTCGTGCAACCCGAGCCCTTCACAGAAGAACCGGATCGCCGCGGGCAGATCGCGGACGCGGACCATCGTGTGGAGGTAGCGCATGGCGCTAAGGTATCCTGCGTTCATGAGCGAGCCCAATGTCCTCGTCAACTTCCGCCTCGATCGCGACAAGCCTGCTCGCGTGAAGTGGCTCGCCACGGATGGAGTGCCCGGCGACGGCTACAAGGCGCAGGTGACGGCGATCCGGTTGGCCGATGGCGCGCAGCTGGAGATGGACTCCTCGGCGATCATGGAACAGACGGCGCCCGATCCGGCCGGCGGCATCGGTGGCTACCTGGTGACCTTCAACGGCATGGTCGGCTTCGCGTCGGATCACCCGGACCGCAGCAAGATCGATCAGATCGGCGACGGCGAGATCGATTACGACCTGTCGTTCGTCAAGGAGGACGGCACGGTCGCCGTCGAGAACCAGGACTACAAGATCGTCGATCGTCCGCGCGGCGCCGTTCACAACCTGTCGAAGAAGTGAGGGGCGACACTCCGAGCCGGACCGCGGCGTGGGTCGCGGCGGCCCGTCACCTCGGGCGGCTCCTCCCCGAGGACGTCCGGATCGCCGACGATCCCTACGGCGCGGCGTTCACCTCCGCGACGCTCGCCGGCCTGATCGAGCAGGCGATCGAGGAGCAGCCGGAAGACAGCCGCGCGCTGACACTCGGCAACGCGCTGCGCGCGATCCGCCATCCGTTGACGCGCGTGCCCGGCCTCAAGTCGTGGATCCTCTACATGCAGGTGCGCACCCGCGTGATCGACGACGCCGTGCGGGCGTTCGTCGCCAGCGGTGGGCGACAGCTGGTGCTGCTCGGCGCCGGCTACGATTGCCGCGCGCTGCGCATGCCGGAGCTCGACGACGTGCACGTGTTCGAGGTCGATCACCCGGCGACCCAGGGCCACAAGCGCGAGGTGTTCGAGCGCCACGGCATCGAGTCCCCGTCGACGTACGTGACGTGGGACTTCGAGGAGCGCCCGGTCGAGGATCTGCCCGAGTACCTCCAGGAGCTCGGCCACGATCCGACCACGCCGACGTTCACGATCTGGGAGGGCGTCACCATGTACCTCAGCGAGGCCGCGATCGATGCGTCGCTGCGCGCGATCGCGGAGTGGAGCGGCCCCGGCGGCGAGCTCGCGATGACGTACTTCTCGAAGCAGCGGCTGGCGAAGCCGTCGCTGGCCACCCGCGCGATCCAGGCCGTGGTGTCGACGGTCGGCGAGCCGTGGCGGTGGGGATGGAACCCCGATGACCTGCCGGCCTATCTCGCCGAGCGCGGCCTCGAGCTGCGCGCCGACATCTCGCTGAAGGACGCCGCGCACGAGCTGCTGCCGCCGGAGCTGGCGTCGGCGATCACCGATCCAGATCGCCGCGTCGCCCTGTCTTCCGCGCGCGAGCAGCTCGGTTTCGGGGCGCGAGAATCGATTGCGATCGCCAACAAGCCATGAACGTCGTCGTCGTAGGTGGGGGGATCTTTGGTGTCACTGGCGCACGCCAGCTGGCGAAGCGCGGCCATCGGGTGACGCTCTGCGATCCGGGTCCGCTGCCTCACCCGCTCGCCGAATCGACCGACGTCTCGAAGGTGATCCGCTGCGACTACGGTAGCGACCTCGAGTACACGCAGCTCGGCGAGCGCTCGCTCGAGGGCTGGCGCCGGTGGAACGAGCGCTTCGCGCGGCCGCTATTTCACGAGACCGGCGTGATGTTCCTGTCGCGCACCGCGATGACCCGCGGCGGCTTCGAGCACGACTCGTTCGAGCTGCTGCGTGCCCGCGGCCATCGCATCGAGCGGATCGACGCGCGCGCGCTCGCCCGTCGCTTCCCTGCCTATCGGTTCGGCGCGTTCGCAGATGGCTACTTCCACGCCGATGGAGGCTGGGCCGAATCGGCAGCCGTCGTCGCGGAGGTCGCGTGCTGGGCCGCGCGCCGCGGCGTGACGATCCGCGACAACTGTCGGGTCACGCGGATCGTGGACGACGGCGTGGTGATCGGCGACGACCATCTCGCGGCCGATATCGTCGTCGTGTGCGCCGGGTCGTGGACGCCACGGCTGGTTCCCGAGCTCGCCGGAGCGCTGCGCGCGATCGGGCAGCCGGTGTTCCACTTCCGGCCCGCCGATCCGCGTCCGTTCGAGGCCGCGCGCTTCCCGGTGTTCGGCGCCGACATCGCGGCCACCGGTTACTACGGCTTTCCGCTCGCCGGCGGCGTGGTCAAGATCGCGAATCACGGCGCCGGCCGCGCGATCCCACCCGCCGAGCGCGACACCGCCGACGTCACCGAGGCCGAGCGCGAGCACGTACGCGCGTTTCTCGACGCGACGTTCCCCGCGCTCGCCGACGCACCGATCACCCACACGCGATGCTGCGTCTACGGCGATTCGGTCGACGGCCACTTCTGGATCGCGCCGCACCCGCAACGCGCCAACCTGATCGTGGCGGCGGGCGGCAGCGGTCACGCGTTCAAGTTCGCGCCGGTGCTCGGTGACCTGATCGCCGATGCCGTCGATGGCCGCGTCGTCGATCGGTTTCGCTGGCGCCCCGAGCTGACCTCGCCGGCGCGCGGCGATGCTGCGCGTCACCAGTAGTCGGCGAAGCACTCGACGAGCACGTCGTCCTCGGGATCGGTCTCGTACATCCAGTCCTCGAACGCCTCGTCCTCGAGGATCGGCAGTGTCTGACCGGGCAGCTCGCAGCCCTCGATCTCGCCGTCCTCGCAGTACAGCGCGGGGTCGAACAGGATGTCCTCCTCGGAGATCCAGTAGACCTCGAGCGGGAAGTCGGTGTCGTCGACCACGAACCCGCAGTACGTGCTGTACCAGCAGTCCTCCTCGTCCTCGTCGCTCCACGCACTGCACTCCGGCGTGTCGCCGTACTCGACCCGCACGAGCGTGTAGCTGGTGCCGTCCTCGCCGTGGAACGTCTTGGCCCGGGCGTCGTGGACGGTGCGCTCGGTCAGGCCGAACGCCTCCTCGGTCGTGGCGCAGCCCTCGCAGGAGTCGATCGGGTCGGCTTTGCAGGCGGCAAGCCCGAGGGCGAGCAGGAACAGGGCGAGGCGGTGAGTCATGGCCGGAGCTTTCGCAAGGCCGGTGCCTGGCTCCCGCGACGAGGTTTCGAGGGCTTGCCGCAAGAGTGCTGTCTGGGTCGGTCGGCAGCTGTCTCCCGGTGGCTGCGATCGAGCTGCCGTCGAGTCCTCTGAAAAAACCATGACACACATGTCTCGGCACCTGCCGCCGCGCGGTGGGAGGACGAGCAGTTGGGCGTGCAAATCCGCGTGGCCGCTTGCTTGCAGCCTTACGATCCCATGCTGCCCTCTCGCTGGAATCACCTCGCTCGCCACGGCCTCCTCGGCTCCACGCTGCTGACCATCGCGGCCGCGCGACCGGCGGCAGCAGAGCCCTGCGATGCCGAGACCGAGAGCGTGATCGGCGTCGTGATCGGCATGGACCTGACGCCGACGGCGAAGCTGATCGGTGGGCTCGAGGGCCGGCGCTGTGTCGGCGATCAGTCCGAGCTGTTCGTCCGCCTCGAATTCGGTCGCGGCACGCGGCTGATCGCCGGTGGCCGCGCGCGGCCGTTCGAGGCGATGGACGACGAGAGTGACAAGGAGAAGCTCGGTCTCGAGGCGGGCCTCGCGATCGAATCGAGCGGCAAGCTCGGCGCACATCTGGCGGCGACGTACGGCTATCACTTCGCGTACCTCGCGGCGCAGGGCCTGTTCCCGCTCGGCGGTGGCGAGCGGCCGACGCGCGCGAGCATGGTGTTCGGCGTGTCGCCATGGTCGCTGCCGAACACGGTGGCCGTCGAGGGCCGCCCGCTCGTTCACGACGGTCAGTTCGTGCGGCCCGCGATCGCGAGCTTGCCGGTCGCCCGGTCGGCGGAGGATCGCGCGGTCCGCGATCACTTCGCGTCGTCGGCGCAGCTCGAGATGTCGAGCGTGTGGACGTTCCTCCGGCTCGCCGCCGAGCTGGCGGCCGTCGGCGCACCCGCCGAGCTGATCGCCCTCGCCCTCGATGCCGCCGACGACGAGGTTCGCCACGCCGAGCTGTGCGCGGGTGCGGCCGGTGGTGTCGAGCTGTCGCCGCTGTCGATGCTCGCCGCCCAGCCGCGGTTCACCACGCGCAGCACCCACGCGCTCGAGACGCTCGCGATCGAGGCGTGGCTCGAGGGTTGCCTCAACGAGACCGCAGCCGCCGAGGAGGCGCGGCTCGCGGGGATCGAAGCAGGTGGATCGATCGGCCATATGCTGGCCACGATCGCGCACGACGAGCAGCGCCACGCCGAGCTGTCGTGGGCGGTACTCGCCTGGGTTCGCGATGTCGCGCCGGATGCCGTGCGAGCTGCCTTGCTCGACCTCCCGCGCGTCGCCGTGGTCGCTTCGGAGGCGCACGATCCCGCGCTGGCGCGGCGCGGCGTGGCATCGCCGAGGCTGTCGCGTGCCGCGCGCGCACACGCGGAGGCCACCGCGCGCGCGAGACTGCGCGCACTCGCGTAGTGACCGAGCGTGGACAGTTGCTGACCACGCCACGTCATCCCAGGCTGGACAGTTGACGATCCGCGGTCAGCTCTGCGCGATCGCGTCGCGCAGCACCCGAGCACGCCGAGACCACGTGTGCTCGTGTGCGAGCTGCCAGCGCGCCCGGTGCTGGCCATCGTCGAAGCGCTGCTCGCGCAGTCGCTCGAGGGCCGCGACCAGCGCGTCGACATCGGGGCAGGTGGTGACCAGGTCGCCGGCGAGCTCTTCGACCTGTGCGCAGCCGGGGGTGGCCAGGATCGGGTGCCCCGCCGCGAGGTGCGCGAACAACCGCGTCGGACTGCCGATCGCGTTGGCCGTGCGATCCGAGAACGGCATCACCGCGACGTCGAGCAGGTGCGCGTACTGGACGAGCTGGCGATACGACCGCGGCCCCTCGAACCGGCAGCGCGGATGCTGCTCGAGCCAGCGCAGATGAAACCGATCGCCGGGCGCGAGCTCGGCATCCGAGATCGGGCCGACGAACCTCCAGTGCAGCCACGGGGTCGCTTGCACGACCTCGCGTAGCCAGCACAGGCGCAGCCGGCTCGAGAGCGAGCCGAGCACGCCCGCGATCGGCGGGGCGCGATCCATGGTCTCGTGGTCGCGCAGGTGCGGGCGCGGTGGATCGGTCGGGATCAGATCGGCCGGCACCGCGTTCGGCACCACGGCGATCCGATCGCGCGCCAGGCCGTGGCGGATCGCCAGCGCGTCGGCGAGCGCGTTCGACACCGCGAACACCCCGCGACATCCCTCGACGAGCTTGCGCTCGGCCTCGACCACGCGGGCCGGCGCCCACGCGCGCGCCGTGAAGTCGTCGCTCGCGTGATAGAAGTGCGGGCCTGGCATCTTGCCGACGAGCTCTGCTTGATCCGGTGATGTCGCGAGCGTGGCGCGTCGCGCGCTGCGCTGGGTCGGCGGCCGCGATCGAGCGAGCCCGCCCGTCGCCGAGAAGGCAGCGCCGGTGACCAGCGCGAGGC
>JAEYYY010000855.1 GCA_023430775.1 Pseudomonadota bacterium | reverse complement strand
AGCGCGCCGCGGATCTGTTCCTCGACCGGACGCGACGCGGCGGCATCGTGCCAGCGCACCAGATCGAGCGCGGCGGCATCGAGCTCGCCGATCCGCTCGTGCACCTGCGCGCGCTGCAACAGGTGCTGTGGTTCCGCGACCTGCTCGATCAGCATCTCGAGGGCGTCGAGCGCGTGCTGCCAGTTCGCCGCCTTGGCATGTGCCGCCGCCAGCGAGCTCGCGGCATCGAGCGCGTACCGGCTGGTCTCGCCCTCGAGGCGGCGCCACAGCGCGAGCGACTCGGCGAACGAATCGGCGCCGTAGCGATGCGCCCGCGACGGCCGCTCTGCCTTGCCGAGCATGTACAGCGCCGAGGCCTCGAGGACCGGCTCGCTGCGCCGCGCCCTGCGCGCCAGATCGACGGCGGTCTCGCCGAGCTCGATCGAGCGCTCGAGCGGATAGATCCGGGTCGAGATCTCGGCGCGCAGGATCGCGAGCTGGGCCCGCACGACGGCCGCGGCCTCGTCGGTCATCTGCTCGATCGTCGCCAGGATCGCGGTGGTCAGATCGAACGCGGCGTTGTCGTCGCCCTCGTCGCGCAGATCGCGAGCGCGTTCGAATTGCTCGATGGCAGCATCGAGGGGGTCCACCACGAGACAGGCGTATCATGACCGCCTCCGCCGATTGCGCCCGAGGATGACGTTACGTGAGATAGTGGTGGCATGGGGTTCTTCGACAGTCTCTCGAAGGGGTGGACGTTCACCAGGGAAGCATTCGCGATGGCCAAGCACGGCAGGTTGCTGCTGCCGTCGCTCTACCAGGTGCTGATCAGCATCGCGTACTTCATCGCCTGGGTCGCGGTGCTCGTCGCGATCGACCCGCAGTGGTCGGATGCGACGTGGGCGGTGGTCAGCGCCATCATCACGTTCGGCTCGTTCCTGATCTTCTATTTCTTCTGCGGTGTGACGGTGAACATGATCGATGTCCACCTCAAGGGCGGCACGCCGAGCTTTCGCGACGGCGTCGCCGACGCGCGCAAGAACTTCATCGCCATCGTCTGGCTCGCCGTGATCTCGGCGATCATCGAGACGTTCGCGCGATTCGCCCGCAACGAGAATTCGATCGTCGGCAAGATCCTGGCGAGCATCGTCGAGGCGATCTGGACCACGCTGTCGTTCCTGCTGCTGCCGACGATCATCATCGAGGACGCCGGCTTCAAGCAGGCGATGGGCCGCGTCCGTGACCTCCACAAGGGCCACCTGCTGCTGGTCGGCATCGGTGATGTCGGCGTCCGGCTGATCACGTTCCTGATCGGCCTCGTCTGGTTCGCGCTGATCTTCGCGATCGTGTTCTTCTCGTTCAGCACGTTCGGCTCGACCACCGCGCTCGTCATCTCGTTCGGCGTCGGCGGCACGATGTTCGCGGTGTTCGTCGCGTTCTCGACGTTCCTGCGGATGGCGTACTACACGTGCCTCTACCTCTACGCGGCGGAGGTCGAGAAGCACGGCCCCGCCGCAGCGGCACCCCTGCCGCTCGCGATCGCGCTCGGCAAGCGTTAGACGAACGCGGCGATCTCGAGCGCGGCCAGCTCCGCCGGATCGGCGATCACGTTGGCGCGCGAGATCTTGCCGGCCGTGAACTCGAGGCGGAGCACACGCGACAGCTTGCCGTTCGGCGCCAGGACGATGCCGGCGCGACCGTCGACGATCGCCACCGCGGCATGCTGCATCGGCTTCGCGAACTGCACGGCGCCCTGCGCCCAGTTGCGCGCGCCGTGGATCTCGTGCGGCTTGCCCGCCGGATCGACGGCGTGGACCTCGACATCGGGATCGAGCACCGCGACGATGCCTTCGACATCGCCGGCGCGCAGCGCCTTGATGAACGCCTCGACGGTGGTTCGCTGCTCGGCGAGCTCGGACTCGGGCGGTGGCGCCCCCTGGACGCGGCGCCGCGCCCGCGAGGCGAGCTGGCGGGTGGCGTCGGGCGACCGGCCGACGATCGCGGCGATCTGATCGAACGGGATCGCGAACAGATCGTGAAGCACGAACGCCAGCCGCTCGGCGGGCTCGAGCTTGTCGAGCACGACGAGCAGCGCGAGCCCGATCGAATCGGCGAGCATCCGCTCGTGCTCGGCGGTCGAACCGGCATCCGCTTCGGCGGGTTTGCGCACCTCGATCGAATCCTCGCGGCGCGACGTCCGCGATCGCAGCATGTCGAGACAGACGCGGGCGACCACGGTGGTCAGCCAGCCACCGAGGTTCTCGACCGCCGCGGTGTCGCTGCGCGCGAGACGTAACCACGCTTCCTGCACGGCATCGTCGGCCTCGCTGAGCGAGCCGAGCATGCGGTACGCGACCCCGCGCAGGTGAGCGCGGTGCTGTTCGAACTGGTCGATCATCGATTGCTCGCTTTCATCGTCACAACGGCTCCGGTCATTCCGTCAACAGGATGACGAACGAGACCACCTCGACGTGACAAGGAGTCCCATGAATGCCCGTATCAAGAACCCTGCGATGACCGTGCCCGATGCCATGGGCCCGCTGGTCGGCCTCGGCAAACTGCTGGGAACCAGCCCGCTTCCCGCCGCCGTGCGCGGCCTCGTCCACCTGCGCGCCAGCCAGATCAACGGTTGCGCCGTCTGCATCGACCTCGAGGTCACCAAGACCAAGGAATCGCCGCAGCGCCTCGCCGCGGTCGCCGCCTGGTACGACGCACCCTTCTTCACGGATGCCGAGCGTGCCGCCCTGGCGCTCACCGAGGCGGTGACCCGGCTGGCGGATCGCACCGACCCGGTGCCCGACCCGATCTGGAACGAGGCGGCGAAGCACTACGACGAGACCGCGCTGGCCTACCTGGTGCTCGAGATCTCCGTGATCAACCTCTACAACCGGATCAACGTGGCGACCCGCCAGGTTGCGGGCGCTCAGCGCTGGTAACCGGTCGCGCAGCCGGGCGTACACCCCGGCATGCGTAGCTTCTCGATCGTCGCGTTTCTCCTCGCTGGTTGCGCCGCGGATTCAACCCCGCCGGGCGATCCGGATCCCCAACCGCAGGAGCTCGTCGTCGACGATCAATCGCCGCCGATCACGCACGGCGCCCTCGTGCCGTGGCTCGCGGACGCCGCATACGAGACCTGGGCCTGCGAGCCCGAGGCGCACCCGGCACGGCCGCCCGGCGCGCATGGCGAGAACCGGATCTGCAGCAACACGTTGCTGTCGGCTACCGCCGAGGGTCGCTACCCGGTGGGTGCCGCGAGCGTCAAGGAGCTGGTCCGCAACGGTCAGGTCACCGGGTTCGCGGTGATGCGCAAGCTCGCCGATACCGGCACCGCCGGCGACTGGTTCTGGTACGAGGCGTTCGGCGACAGCGTGATCGCGGAGGGCCGCACGCCGAGCATCTGCACCGGCTGTCACTCGGGGGCGGAGCGCGACTTCATCTTCACGCGCGTCGAGTAGCGACGAAACGCCGCAGCCGCCGCGCACCTCGCGGTAGCATCCCAGGACCATGAGCGTCGCGGTTCGCCGTTCCTCGCTGCCGGTCGCAGCGCTGCTGATCGTCTACGCGTGCTCGTTCGGCGTCGTGACCTCGAGCTGGTTCGTCCACGATCCGCAGCTGTTCTCGGCGGCGGTCGCGTTCGATCTGACGATCACGGCGTCGCTCCTCGTGTGGTGGCTCGGCGTGCGGCGCGCCGGCTGGCCGCGCTGGACGCTGGCATCCACGTTCGCGATCGGCCTGCTGGTCGCGCGCCTCGCCCTCCCCGACCCGAGTGTCGTGATGTTCCTCGTCGCGGTGTGGGGAGTCATCGAGATCGCGGTCATCGCGATGGCGGTCGGTCGCATCCGCAGGATCGTTCGCGCGATCAGGGCGTTCGACGGCCCCGGTCCGGTCGCCGCCCTCGAGGCGGGGCTCGCCGCGGCGCGCGTCCCTGCCCGGCTCGCCGGCGTCATCGCCACCGACCTCGCCGTGTTCTGGCTCGGCCTCACCGGCTGGTTCCGCCGCCCGCACGCTGGCTTCTCGATGCATCGCACCACCGGCCTCGTCGCCATCCTCGGGACGCTGATCGCGCTGACCGTCGTCGAGACCGTGCTCGTTCACCTGCTCGTCGTCACCTGGTGGGGCGAGCTGCCGGCATGGATCCTGACCGGCCTCTCGATCTACAGCGCGCTGTGGCTCGCCGCGCACCTCCACGCGGTGCGGCTGTATCCGCTGCGCGTCACGCCGACGACGATCGAGCTGTGCCGCGGCATCAGCTGGCGATGCTCGATCCCGCGCAGCGCGATCGCGCGCATCGATCGGATCACCGAGGCGCCGAAAGGTGCGCTCGATGCCAGCATGATGTCGCCGAACCTCGCGCTCGTGCTCGCCGAGCCCATCGCGGTTCGCGGCCTGTTCGGCATCACGCGCAGGCGCGACGTCATCGCGATCACCGTCGACGATCCGGACGGTTTTCTCAGCGCGGTGGCGTGAACGGCGGCCGGCGCGCGAACCGCACGAGCAGCGCGAGCGGCGACTCCGGCAACTGCACGCAGTACGACAGGAAGCCGGGCAGCGTGGCGAACAGCTTCTCGGCGGCGGCGAACGACGGATCGGCGCGCAGCGCTTGCTCCTGGCGCACCGGCGGCACCGCATCGCGATCGGCACGGAACCGCACCACGTAATCGAGCAACCTCGCGTGATAGTCCGGATCCTCGACGATCGCGCCGATCGTCTGTGCCCGCGGATGACTGCCCGCGATCATCTCGCGCACCTGGCGCTCGAGCTCGGCGAGCCCGTCGGAGAAGCACTCGAGCAGCTGCAGATCGTAGACCGGGTTGAGGTGCACCACCTGCATGACGTGGCCGACGATGGTGTCGCGCTCGGACAGCAAGCCGGTCGGGTCGATCATCGACACCGGATCGTCGAGCAGCCGCAACAGCGAGTGAAAGCCGAACGAGATGCCCTTGTGCTGGTAGTAGTCGCGCGCCGCGGGCGCGATCACGTAGCGCACCATGTCGAGGCCGCCGAACCACAGCTGCGCGCGGGTCGGTGCGCGGTCGACGTAGCCGGCTGCACGCAGGCGCTCGAGCCGATCTGGAATCTCGCGCGGCCGGGCATACAGTGCGGCGGTCGACGCGATCCGGCGCAGCTTGCCGGCGACGGCGCGGCGATCGCCGAGTGCACGTGCGGCAAGCACCAGCGGGCTGGCGGTCAAGCGTGGCGTCGCCATCATCTCCACGTCCGCAGGCTAGCCGCTCCTGCCGCGATCGCGGCCCGACATGTTCTGCCAATTCACTTCCAGCGAGCGATCAGGTCGCGCACGGCCTCGGGCCAGGTCGGGAACTCGAACCGGTAGCCGGCCTCGAGCAACCGCCCCGGCACGACGCGGCGACTCTTCATCGCGAGCTCGGCGTCGGTGCGCATCGCCCACGCGCCGAGACGCGCCATCCAGCCTGTCGCCGGCAGCCCGACCTTGATTCCCGCGGCCTCGCGGATGGTCGCCATGAAGTCGCGCTGCGGCAGCGGATTGGGCGATGCCAGGTTCACGGCACCCGCGAGATCCTCGCGCGCGATCAACAGCTCGGTCGCACCGAGGTAATCGGCGTCGTGGATCCACGACACGTACTGCGCACCACCGGCGATCGGGCCGCCGAGCCGCTTGCGGACCAGCCCGTAGAACACGTCGAAGATGCCGTCGCGATCCGGGCTCATCATCATCGCCGTGCGCATCGCGATCTTCCTCGTGTTCGGCGTGGCCGCCTCGTCGAGCGTGCGCTCCCACGCCACCGCGATGTCGATGCTGCGCTTCCAGTACGCGGGGACATCGGGCTCGTCGCCGCCGATGATGCCGGTCGCCTCGTCGTTCGCCGCATCGAGCCGGTGTGCGTAGATCGTGGCGGTGCTCATCTGCAGCCACACCCGCGGCGGTTGCTTCGCCGCCGCGATCGCCTCGCCCACGACGCGGGTCGAGTCGACGCGCGAGTCCATCATCTGCTGCAAGTTCTCTTCGCTATAGCGGCAGTTGACCGTCCGCCCGGCGAGGTTGATCACCACGTCGGCGCCGTCGATCTCGCTCGCCCACGGACCGAGGGTCTTGCCATCCCACGGCACCACGCCCTCGCCGCGACCGAGGATCACGACGGTGTGGCCGGTGCCGCGGTAGTGCCGCGCGAGCACGGTGCCGATCTGGCCACTCCCACCCGGGATCACGATCTTCATGGGCCGCCGCTATGGCGCCTCGAGCAGCGGCAGCGGCCCGCCCGAAGGGACGCAAACGACCTTGAGGTTGATGCCCTCGAGGACGATGCCATCGGCGGCGGTGCAGCGGAATTCGTCGCTGCTCGACTCGGGCAGGTTGCGATACAGCGGGTTCATGCCGGCGTTGCACATCTGCGTCGGGTTCGGGTGCGAGAACCAGATGTCGTGCAGGTTCGCCGCGCCGGTCCAGTTGATCGGACCGAAGCCGATCGCGGGACCGAGGCGCTTGGCCTCCTCCATCGTCGGCAACCGGTAGCTGATCGATCCGCTGTCGAGCGCCTGGCACGCGGCATCCGCGTCCTCGCGCGCCTCGACGGTGGCTTCCTTGTACGACAGCGGCAGGATCCTGCCCGCTCTCGCGTAGGTCTCGATCTCGGCGAGCACCGCTTTCCACTCCGCCGTGTCGCTGGCCGGCCCGTCGGTCGGCGTGCACTTGGTGAACAGATCCACCGACGCGGCGTTCCAGCAGTCGCGGATCTTGTTCGACGCCGTCTCGTAGGTGAACCCGATCTGCGAGCCGATCGCGGGGAAGAACTTGTCGGACCAGGTATTCGCGATCGCGACCAGCTGGCTCGGCGAGCGCGCGTGCTTCGCCGGGCCGACGACCTGGAAGCGCGCCTTCTGGCTCGACGACGCCTGCTGGAACGGTTCGATCTCGTTCCAGTACACCGCCGCCATGCGCTCCTCGAGCTCGCCCCAGTCACGCGTGAAGCGCTCGACGACGAGCAGCCGCTCGCGAACCTGCTTGAACGGATTCGCGCCGGTGAAGTCGACGTTCGGCAGCGAGTCGTAGAACCCGACCTCGACGCCGGTCGGCTTCGCGCTGCGCCGCACGTTGTTGAAGAAGCCGGGCGAGGCCTGTCCGGCGCACTGACCCTCGCCGGCATCGCGGCAGGTGTCGTTCGCGAGCGACGCCTTCATGTGCGTGCGGATCTCATCGATCTTCGCGAACGTCGTCGCCGACACGCCGCTGCCGATGAAGTCGGTGACCAGCGTCGAATCGGCGGCCTTGCCCTGGATATCGAAGCCCTGGCTGGCGATGCGAACGGACACCGACACACCTGCGCGATTGGCCGCCTGCGCGAGGCGCGCCTTGACGTCGGCGTTGACCTTGACCGGTCCGAAGCCGGCGTCGACACCGAGGCTGCTCTTGACGTCGAGCGCGGTCTGCTCGTCGGACGCCTGATACGTGATCAGCACGTAGAGGTGACCGCCGTAGCGCACGCCGTTGACGTAGTGCGTGCCGCAGGTCTGCACGAACTTGTCGATGCCGGCGGCGAGCTTCGCCTTGCCGGTATCGGTGAGCAGCATCGGGTGACGGTTCGCGACCGTGTACTCGGAGCTGACCTTGAGCAGCATGTTGATCGTGGTCGACGTCGACTTGAGCTTGTCGACCAGGTTCAACCCGATATCCGTGTTGGTCGCGACGTACTTGACCTTGACGCCGAGGTCGAGGCCCATCTCGCGCGCGAGGTCCTCGCGGGCACTGATGAAGGTGAGCTCGAACGTCTCGGCGACCGCGCCGACATTGATCTGCGCGCCCTGCGCGATCTCCTTGTCGGTCTTGACGCACTGGCTCGCCGACTTGTCGAACAGCGAGTGATAGCCGGTGTAGAGCGTGACGTTGTTGTTCGCGGTGCCGACCACGCTGCCGTTGCCGGACGGCTGATCGCACTTGCCGTCATCGCCTTCGAGACACAGCGCGTCGTCCGGAGACTCCGCCGCGCACGCACCGAGGACCACCAGCAACGAGGCGACGAGCCGCATGCCGACGGCTTGCTACATGGACTGCGCCAACTGGTTTGCACCCCATCAAGCGCGTGGAATGACTGCCAGGAAGGCTCACCCGCCGACCAGACCAGCCTGGCTTGTCGAGCCGCGCTGGCCACTCGACTAGCTATGTCGCAGGCACCCGGTCAGAACACGAACGGATAGCTGAACGAGCCGCCGGCCTGCGTCCTGGCGAACCGCGCTTTCTTGATCGCCGAGACCACACACGAGCCGAGCCCCGGATTCGGGCTCTGCTTGAGGGTCACCGACTCCGGGGTCCCCGACGGCGCCACCTTGACGCTGACCTTCACCGTGCCCTGCGCCGGGTGCTTGTCGCCGCACGCGATCACGGCCGGCTTCACCACGTTGATCCCTTCGGTGATCAACAGCCTATCGAGCGCCTCGGGAACCTCGTCGCGCTCGATGGCCAGTTTGCCCTTGCGATACTTCATGCAGCACGCGCCTTCGTAATTCGACAGCACGCACGTCACCTCGTCGCACATGACAGGATCGGGCTTCACGGTGATGTCGTCGGGATCGACGCGGTTCCCGCGCTTGTACTGGTGACAGCACGCGCCCTCGTAGTTGTTCAGCACGCACGACACCTCGTCGCATTCCGCCACCACGTCCGCGTCGGGTCTCGCGATCACGAATCCGAACTGGCCGCCCGGGTTCGGCCGGAACGTCCAACCGGCGACCATGTCGACCAGACACGCGGGCAGGGCGCGGGAGCCCTGCGAGAGCCGAACGCTCTCGCGCACGACGCTACCGTCGGGCCGGACGATCAGCGTGACGCGGATCTTGGTCACCTCGCGGTCGACCGTACCTTCGAAGCACTCGTGCGCGGTCCCGGCGCTGCCGGTCACCTTCGCCTCGATCTCGCCCGCGGTCAGTGGCGGTGGGGATGGCGGCGGCGGCATCGCGGGCTTGTCCTCGCGAGGCGTGGCCAGCACCGAGAAGACGACCGCGCCGATGCCGATCGCGAGCGCCGCGCACACGCCGAGCAGCCATGGCGGAACGCGACGCGAATTCCGACCCTCGGGCTGCTTCGCGATCATGCTGGCTCGGATCTCACCACGAACGCGGCCGGTCGCACGGCATATCTCGCAACGTCACGGAACCGATTCGCAAATCGGGCGTATCATCGGCGCATGAGCCCGGAGGTTCGCGCGCTGTGGGAGTTGATCGAGAAGCGCATCGACGGCGGCGATCCACAGGCAATCGACGACGAGATCTGGCGCCGGTTCGGCGGCGAATGGACGGTGATGGCGACCGACCTCGCAGGCTTCTCGCGGCAGGTCGCGAAGTTCGGCATCGTTCACTTTCTCCAGACCATCCACGAGCAGACGCGCCGGCTCGCGCCGATCGTCGCGCACCACGGCGGCCACCTGGTCAAGACCGAGGCCGACAGCATGTTGATCCTGTTCTCGTCGGCGGCCGCGGCGATGCGCAGCGCACTGGCGATGCAGGCAGCTTGCAACGCGTTCTCCGAGACCCGCGCTCCCGAGGACAAGATCTTGCTCTGCATCGGCATCGGTCACGGCAAGGTGCTCAAGATCGGTGACCACGAGATCTTCGGTCACGAGGTCAATCTCGCCAGCAAGCTCGGCGAGGACACCGCGAAGGCACACGAGATCCTCGCCACGCCCTCTGCCCGCGCGGCGATCGGCGATGTCGATGGCGTGACCTGGGAGCAGGTCCGCGTCGACGGGGTGTCGTGGGAGGAATATCGCGTCGACTACGCCGGCGAAACGATGTGCTGGCGGGCGCGCTATAGGATCGGCAAATGACCCTGCCACCTGGCTCGCGCGCCCCCGTGCTCTACCAGATCGCGCGCTGGGTGATTCACCCGCTGACCCTGCTGCGCGAATCGCAGGAGAAGTACGGCGACGTGTTCACGCTGCGTGCGCCGCGCGACGAGAACTTCGTCGTCGTCGCCGATCCGGATCTGATCAAGCAGGTGCTGACGGCGGACTCCGACATCCTGCTCGCCGGCAAGGGCAACGCCACGATCCTCGAGCCGATGCTCGGCAAATACTCGCTGCTCACGCTCGATGGTGCCGATCACCTGCGCCAGCGCCGGCTGCTGCTACCCGCGTTCCACGGCGAGCGCATGCAGGCCTACGCATCGGTGATGACCGAGATCAGCGATGCCAGCATCGATAGCTGGCCGATCAAGCAGCCGTTCTCGCTGCACCCGATGATGCAGGCGATCACGCTCGACGTGATCCTGCGGACCGTGTTCGGGGTGTCGAGCACGGATCGCCAGAACACGCTGCGCGCGCGGATGATCGAGCTGCTCGACGTGGCGATGAATCCGTGGCTGCTGTTCCCCGGCATCCTCGGGCTGTCGCCGCTCGCGATCCCGTGGCTTCGCATCGCCAAGCTCAAGACGCGGCTCGACGAGGCGCTGTACGACATGATCCGCGATCGCCGGCAGGCGTCGACCGGTGGCGCCGACGTGCTGTCGATGATGCTCGAGGCACGCGACGAGCGCGGCGCCGGGATGTCCGACGTCGAGGTCCGCGACGAGCTGGTGACCCTGCTGCTCGCCGGTCACGAGACCACCGCGACGTCCCTCGCATGGACGTTCGACCAGCTGCTCGCGCATCCCCGGGTGCTCGACAAGCTGCGCGCCGAGCTCGCCGCCGGTCGCGAGGACTACCTCGATTGCGTGATCCGCGAGGTGCTGCGCGTGCGACCGATCGTGCCGCTGATCGGGCGCCACGTCGCGCAGCCGTTCCAGCTCGGTCGCTGGCTGTTGCCGGTCAACACGCGGATCGCGCCGTCGATCTATCTCGCGGGCCATCGGCCCGACGCGTACGCGAACCCCGAGCGCTTCGATCCGGATCGCTGGGTCGGCGTCAAGCCGGATCCGTACACCTGGCTGCCATTCGGCGGCGGCATCCGGCGCTGTATCGGGATGGCATTCGCGCAGGTCGAGATGCGGCTCGTGATCCAGTCGGTGGTGATGCGGACGCGGATGCGGCTCGCCGATGGTCCCGCAGCGGTCACGCGCCGTGGCATCACGCTCGCGCCCACCGGTGGCACCCGCGTGATCCTCGACGAGCGCACGCGCCACCAGAGCGCTGCCTGATCAATCAATCCGCGATCCGGAACACCACCGAGCTCGCACACGACGTGCCGCTCATCGGTTGCGTCCATCGCGGTTGGTACTCGCCCACGGGAGCGTCGTCGTCGGTGAGGTGCGCCCAGCCGTTGCCGAACGTCGTGTGGTCGTTCGTGAAGTCGCTGCCCGGCGTCAGGCCGGTGACCGTATTGGCGACGAGCAGGATCGAGACGACGAACTGTCCCGGCGCCGTCGTCGTGATGGTGACGCCGGTCGGGCTGGTCGACGCCGCCTGATCATCCAGCGTGTCGACGACCTCGACGGCGGCCAGATTCTCGATCTCCCAGACCACGATCGCCGTGATCTCCGGGCCGATCGCGATCAGCTTGGTCGCGCCGTCGGAGGCGGCCTTGGCCATCCAGATCTCGATCCCGTTCTCGCCGGTGTTGATCGCGCGCGACTCGGGGATCAGCTCGTAGTTGTTGTTCGCGTCATCGGTGAGCAAGTCGACGGTATCGGCCGACGAGGTCTCGATGCCTACCACCAGGGTGGTGCCGCCGAGCGTCGGGGCGATCGTGACGTCGTTGCCGATCGCACCTTCGGTTTGCACGATCCTCCACCGCTTGCGCGGGGCATCCGGCGGACCATCCACGATCGGAGGAGGACCATCAGGGTCTGGCGTCGCGGGATCGACGCACAGGTTCTCGGCGGAGCAGCGCAGGCCCTCGGGGCAGGTGCCGCCGGGACCGCACGGCGCCCCCGCGGATGGCGACGGTGAATAGCATGCCGCGATCGCGATCACGATCAGCGTGCCGATCCTCGCCCACATGTGCCGAGCCTATCAGCGGTACCATCAGGCATGCGAATCATCCTGGCGCTCGCGCTCGCATGCGGAGCATGTGGCGGTATCGAGGGCGAACCGATGGAAGGCACGCTCGAGATGCAGTACGGCGACACCGCCGCGAAGTTCGTGGTCGGCGCTGCGGTCGAGGACGAGAACACGCCCGGCCTGATGCTGGTGCAGGTCGGCACCGATAACGTCGATTGCGACACCTATCTCGACGTGTTCCTCAGCTTCAGTAACCCGGAAGGGCACTTCCTGTACTTCAGCGTCGACCAGGCGCCGGGCACCTACGACGACGGCTTCGTCTCGGCGATGCGCTCCTCGGGCGGCTCGACGCGGATCAACACCAGCAGCGGCTCGGTGACGATCGACAGCGTCGATGGTCGCATCATCGGCTCGGTCGAGTTCGACACCACCGACGAAGAGGTCGGCACGATCTCCGCGAGCGGCACGTTCGACGTCGTCCGCTGCTTCTGATGCAGTGCCCCTGCGGATCGGGCAAGCCCGAGGCGGCTTGCTGCGCGCGCTATCACGCCGGCGAGCCCGCACCCACGGCGCTGGCGCTCATGCGGTCGCGCTACACGGCCTACGTGCGGGGCGAGATCGCTTACTTGCTGGCCACGCACGACGACACGACGCGGCCGCGCGATCCGGCACCGATCGCGAAGTGGTCGCGCGAGACCGAGTGGCAAGGGCTCGAGATCGTCGCCACCGAAGCGGGCGGCGAGACCGACGACACCGGCATCGTCGAGTTCATCGCGCGCGGCAACACCAACGGCCAGCCGTTCGCCCAGCGCGAGCGCTCGCGGTTTCGCAAGCGAGACGGCGCGTGGTTCTACGTCGACGGCAAGGTCGGCGAGCCGGCCAAGGCGGAGGCCAGGCCCGGACGCAACGAGCCGTGCCCGTGCGGCAGCGGCATGAAGTACAAGCGCTGCCACGGTGCGTGACGCCTCGGTGATCCGTCTATAGTGCGCCGATGGCGAGGATCGCGCAGCTGCACGATCGGTACGGGCAAGCGCTCGCCGCCAATGCCGTGCTCGTCATCCTCGCCGCGCTCGCCGCGATCGCGTACGTGGTGATCAGCGATCGCAAGAAGGAGTGGAAGCTGCCGCCGTGGGCGCCCGTCGCCACGCTCGCCGCGCTGTGCGTGTTCGCGTTGATCTGGGCGTGGCAACTGCGCTGGTTATCCGACGACGCGTTCATCTCGTTCCGCTATGCCCGCAACTGGGTCGACGGTCACGGGCTGGTGTTCAACCACGGCGAGCGCGTCGAGGGCTACACCAACTTCTTGTGGGTCGCGATGCTCGCGATCCCGAACCTGATCGGCCTCGATATCCCGACGATGGCGGTGCTGTTCTGCCTCG
>JAEYYY010000811.1 GCA_023430775.1 Pseudomonadota bacterium | reverse complement strand
ATCTACCTGAACACGCCGGGCAATCCGGTCACCTGGGTGAAGCGCACGATCAGCACCACGAAGTTGAGGGAGACGCTGCAAGCGCGCGGTCACGTGATCGAGGGCGAGCGCGTCCCACTCGCACGTCGAACCACGGGGTTCGACACCGAGATGACGGAGTGCTGGAAGTGGGATCCGGCCCTATCGAAGTACGTCCAGGTCCTCTCTGGAGACGAGGGCTACTCGAACTGCATCAACTCGGAGCCGGTCGTCGGGCAGCGAGAGGCGAGCGGCGAGATGACGTTCACGGAATGGGAAGTCCGCGACGTTAACGGCGACGGCTATCCCGATGTCCTTTTCAATTCCTCACCGATCGGCCCCGACGACTCGCCGCGTGGCGAAGGATTCAACGGCAACCCGACGTACCTCTCGAACGCTCTCGTCACGCGAAAGCTTGGCCCCATCGACGGCGAACAGAACCACGTCATGGTGGCGCTGAACATCGCCGGTGTCAGGCTCGACCAGGCCGTCAACCCATTCTCGCTCCCAGTGACGGCCGTCGAGAATACGACGTGTGGCGTCGGGCGGTGGAGTCAAGCTGGAGATCCACCAGGTGACGAGCAGTGGCAGACGTGCGGGTTCGAAGACGTCAACGGGGATGGCGTTGTTGATCGCATCGACAACGGGCAGACCGTCCGACTCGGCACGGGCATCTCGACTGGCTTGTACATCAGCGACGTGGGGATGCAGCTGCCCGCGCGGGTCCGCCAGTTCAATCCGCATTCCACCGTCTGCAACACGCCGGACGCGCCGACGTACTACAGCGCGCGGCAGCTCTCGGCGCTGCGTGATTTGACCGGCGACGGAATCCCGGATTTCGTCGATCAGGTCCAGGGGGCCTGGACGGTGGCCGTCGGAACCGGTGTCGGATTCGTCGCGTCTGTTCCGATCGAGGGCTCCGGTACATTCGCGATCTCCAGCACGACCGAGAACTGCTCGATCGACGGCTTATCGATCACCACCGGTGGACTGTACGACCTCGATGGAGACGGCAAACCCGAGATCGTCAGCTTCGGCGCTCCGAACCAACTCGTCGTCAGTCACCTCCAGGGTGCCAGCTTGGGCAATCCCGGGGCCGGGCGACTGACCAGCGTCGATAACGGCCACGGCGCGCTCACCACCATCACCTATCGTTCGGCGAAGGAGGACGGCACCACACAACATCAAGTTCCGTTCCCCGAGATCGTCGTCACTGCCGTCGAGACCACCGGCACCCACGGTCTCGGCGGAACACTCTCTGCTGTTCGATACGCGTATGGCGATGCGAAGATGTTCTTCGATCCGGCGCTCGATGGCTTCACCATGCGGGCGTACGGCCGAGCGGTCGAGGTGCATGGCACTGGAAGCCGCGAGGACCTCGCGGAGCAGGCGATCATCCGCGAGACGTATCCACTTGCGGCCTTCGACCCGGGGATGACGGACGCCCAGCGATTCGAACGCTACTTGAAGGTCGGCCGCATCCGCGACGTCCACGTGCTCGGTCGTGATGGTGTCCCCCGCGATCCATGGGCGCTGGTGTCGTTCGACAGCAGCGCCCTCGATGCGCGGCGGATGGCGCAGCAACACTACGAGTGGAGCAGCCGGTACATGGCGGGTTCCGCGCCCGGCAACCTCGTCGACTGCATCGACATCGCCGATCCATACGACTGGGCGTGGTCAGTGTTTTCCAACGCCGGACATGACTTCGCGCCTTGAGCGTGAGCGCGCTTTCCGAGGGCGATCCGATCGCGCTCTTTGAGGGTTCCCGTTCCCGTTCCGGCGCACGCGTAGGGCGCGGCGGAATGGGAATCGGGAATCAGCGCGCGACCGCATAGCCGGTCGAGGTCTTACGGACCCGACCGGCGGCGACAAGCTCGGTGAGCGCGGTCGTGACCGAGGCGTTTCGCGATCGACAGAGCTTCCTAAGCGTTGCGGCGGTCAGTGGGGAAGCAGCTGCCGCGAGCTGCGCCTCGATCTTCTGGCCGAGCGTGTGCGGCGCCGGTGCCGGGGCGGTCGGCGGGGACGCGGTCGCCACGGCGGGTTGATCGATCGCGGTGAGTGCGACCGCAGTGTCGGCGGTCGCGAGCTGCAAGGACACGGCGCTGATCGCGGCAGCGGCGCGATGCTCGACGGTGAGCGTGAGCTGCTCGCCGTGCCGGCGTAGGTAGAGGTTCGAGTCGCCCCAGGCGTGAAACTCGCTCGATCCGCGTAGCGCCTGCCCGGCGCGCATCTTTGCTGCGCCCTTACGCGCGTGATGCACGAGCAGGACGGCAAGCTGAAAGCGTCGTTGCAGCTCGCGAAGAAACGCGAGCAGCGGTGCGACCTCGCCGGAGATGTTCTCGTCGACGCGGTGCAGGCGGACAAATGGATCGAGGACCAGGAGCTTGGGCCGAAGCTGGGCGATGGTGGCGGCGAGCGCTTCGCGATCGCGCTCGACGTCGAGCCGCACCGACGGTGCCGTGATGACATGGATGTCGAGGTCGGCGAGTTCGCGGCCGGCGGCGGCGGCGATGCCGGCGAGCCGCTGCCGGACGACATGGAGGGCGTCTTCGGCGGCGAAGAGCAGCAC
>JAEYYY010000791.1 GCA_023430775.1 Pseudomonadota bacterium | reverse complement strand
ATCTGGAGCAGCGCGCGGGTATCGGTGTGGATCGGGGTGTCGCCCTTGACCACGATCTCGACGCGGACCTTCCGCAGATCCTGGGGGTCGGGCTCGATGTCGCCGACCGAGCCGACGCGCATGCCGTTGAGGTAGACCTGCGCGCCTTCCTGGAGGCCCATCACCGAGCCGTCGAACTCGACGATGTAGCGGTCGCGTCCACCCCATAGATGCAGGCCACCGAACACGAACAGGACGATCGCGAGCAGGACGCCTGCAGCGATCACGAACAATCCGACTCTGGCTTTCTGGGTTCGAGTGCTCATGTGGTGCCTCGCGTGATGGCGCTGATCGCCGTGCGCGAGGTGGTCGCGGGCGGCGGGACGCGGTGAAAGAACGAGAACACGTCGGGGTGATTGCTGGCCTCGAGCTCGGCGATCGTGCCGGTCGCGCAGATCCGGCCGCCGGCGAGCATCACGGCGCGATCGGCGATCGCGCGCACGCTCTCGATCACGTGGGTGACCACGACCAGCGTGGTGCCGATCGTGGTGCGCAGCTGTTCGAGGGTGTCGTCGATCGTCGCGGCCACCGCGGGATCGAGACCGGCCGATGGCTCGTCGCAGAACACCAGCTGTGGATCGAGGATGGTCGCGCGGGCGAGCGCGGCGCGCTTGCGCTGACCGCCCGACAGGCTGTTCGGCATCCGGCCCTCGAAGCCTCCGAGACCGACGAGCCCGAGCTTCATCCGCACCATCTCGTTGATCAGCGACCCCGGCAGCTTCGTCAGCTCGCGCAGCGGCAGCGCGATGTTCTCACCGATCGTCATCGAGCCGAACAGCGCGTCCTGCTGGAACGCGGTGCCGGTCTGCCTCAGCAGCTCTGACCTGCCCTCCGGCGGCAGCTCGTAGAGTGACTTGCCGAGCAGCCAGACCTCGCCGGCGAGTGGCGGCAGTAGCCCGGTGATCGTGCGGAGCAGCGTCGACTTGCCGCTGCCGGAGCCGCCGAGCAACGCGACGATCTCGCCGTCCTCGACGGCGAGATCGATGCCCTCGAGGATCGGCTGGTCGTAGCCGCAGGACAGGCCGCGACATTCGAGCAGCGTGGTCATGCGCCCCTCACCAGGGTCGCGACGGTCGCGAACGCCGCGTCGACGAAGATGATCAACAGGACGCTGACCACCACGGTGCGCGTCGTCGCGTGGCCGACGCTGCTCGGATCGCCGGTCGCGCGCATCCCGAAGTGGCTGCCCGCGATCGCGATGATCCACGAGAACAGCACGCTCTTGATCAGGCCGTGCGCGAAGTCGCCGATCGTCACGAACTCGGAGATCCGGGTCCAGTACGCGATCGCCGGCATGTCGATCGTCAGCGACGCCACCAGCATGCCGGCGAACATGCCGACGAACATCGCGATCAGCGTCAGCGCCGGTCCGGCGATCGTGATCGCGGCGAGCCGCGGCAGGATCAGGAAGCGATTCGGATCGATGCCCATGGTCGCCAGCGCATCGATCTCGCTGCGCACCTTCATGGTGCCGAGCTCGGCGGCGATCGCCGCACCGGTGCGGCCGGTGACGATGATCGCCGTCATCAGCGGCGCGAGCTCGCGCACCATCGACAGCGACAGCATGTCGGCGACGAACACGCCGGCACCGAAGCGCTGCAGCTGCGTCACGCCCTGAAACGCCATCGTCATGCCGATCAGGAACGCGAGCACGCTGACGATGAACAGCCCGTTCCAGCCCATCTCGACGAGCTGCGCGCCCACCGAGCCGGCCGGCAGCTGCTTGCGCCGCGATGCCACGAGCGCCGCTTGCTGGCCCGCGTGCTTGACGATCCCCGACAGCGCCTTCGCACCGTCCCACGCCGCCAGCACGCCACCACCGACCTGCTCGATCGGCGTCTCGACCTCGACCGGCTCGGGTGCCTCGACCTTCTTGGGCACCATCGCGAGCGCCGCGCGGTGGCGATCGTCGAGCTCGCGCAGCTCGAGCTGCTTGCCGCTGCGCTGGATCTGGCGACCGACCAGCGACACCGCGGCCACCCCCGACGAATCGATCCGGCCGACGCTCTTGAAGTCGAGGACGATCGACCGCACGTCGCGACGCCGCGCCACATCCTGGAGCTCCGAGTACAGCGATCGCGCTGCCGGAACGGTCAGGTCGCCCTGTAGGCGCACGACCGCCGCGCGACCGTCTCGCTCGACGCTGGCAACCGGCTCGGGCATCCCCGCGGGGGAT
Organism: Pseudomonadota bacterium; assembly: GCA_023430775.1. Taxonomy (GTDB): domain Bacteria; phylum Myxococcota_A; class Polyangia; order Haliangiales; family Haliangiaceae; genus JABFXX01. Next base: position 11,739 of record JAEYYY010000791.1, on the reverse strand, counting down.
TGCAAGATCGTGCGCAGCCCAGGAGCACGGGATGATTTCCGTATCAGCGCACTTAGCCGCGGCTACCGCGCCGGACCGCCCGCCGAGCGCCCTGGCACTGTCATTCCAAGCCTTCGCGTCCCGCGTATGCGGCGCGGGATCACAGGGGCTCACCACTTGCCCCGCTCGTAGTCGGCATAGCGCCAGCTCCGCCCGGTCACGTGATCGACGACGAGGTCGCGCTGGACCGCGACCGTCCGGCGCTTGTCGCCGCGCTGCCCCGATCCGATCTGCCGTCTCCGATCGGTCGCCCGCTCGGCGTTGGCCTCGCCGATCAGCCGCTCGTGCAGCCGCGCACGCAACAGTGCGAGGGCGGTGACCCGGTTGTAGTGCTGCGATCGCTCGGTCTCGCAACGCACCACCAGCCCGGTCGGCAGATGCCGGATCTGCACCGCACTGTCCGTCTTCTGCAGGTGCTGGCCGCCGCTACCGGAGGCGCGACACGTCGAGACGTCGAGCTCGCGCGGATCGACCTCCGGCAACTGGATCGCCGTCGGCTCCTCGAGGATCGCGACCGTCACCGTGCTGGTGTGCACGCGGCCGCGCTTGTCGTTCGGTGGCACTCGCTGCCAGCGATGGCCACCGGCCTCGTCGGCGAACGCCGCGCGCGCGTCGTTGCCGGCGACACGCAGCACCGCGAACCCGACGCGCTCCTCGAGAACCTCGAGGCTAAAGCGACCTCCGGTCCGCGAGCCGGACGTAGATCTTGACCTGCTTGGCAACGAGCGCCTTCGCGTCGTCGCCACCTTCAGCCGCACGTACTTCGATGATCAACTGTTCGTTCTTCATGACCTGTCTCCTTCCGAGGAGGACGGCAGAGTCGAACTGCCAGCAGAGCTCGCCGCGCGAGAGCGTCCTCCAGTGCACGCACCTCTCCCGCTCGCTAAGAGCGACGGAAGATCGGCGCGAAGCACGAAGACATCGCGAGCAAGCTACGGGACGGATCCTCGATCGTCAAGCCGGGACTTCCGACGGGCCGAACACCTCGACATCGACGCCGGTCGCGTAGTGCACCGCACACGGCTCCGCCTCTGGCGTCAAGCCCGCGGCCGCGACGAGCCCGTCGCTGATCGACACCAGCTCGACCTCCTGCGCGGGATACGGCACGTGCTCGACCTGGCCCTCGAACACCCGGTCCTTCTTGATCGAGAACAGCAGATAGCGCTCGAGCAGGAAGTACTCGAGCGTGCCTTCCGCCGACGGCCCGAGCAGCTTGCCCGGCCTGTAGCGCACGCGATGCTCGGCGTTGCCGCCGCGCCGCATCGACTCGTACACGATCGAGTCGCCGTCGCGCTCCATCGTCATGTCGGCGTGGAAGTACGGCAGGCCCCAGCCCCAGCGCGCCGCCTTGACCGCGAGCAGCGACGCGGCCTCGAGCGAGAAGAAGTAGACGCCGGGCCGGCCGCGATACGTCACGTACGTGCGCGTGTTGGTCTCGAGAAAATCGAGCGCCATGAAGCTCGGCAGCCACGCCGGGCGCACGTCGCGCATCGCGAACGGCACCACGCCCACCATCGCCTGCCCTTCCCACAGATCGAGCTCGAGCTGCGACGGCACCAGCGCGCGCAGCGCAGCGACGGGCACTCGCCAGTGCACGAACAACAGATCGCGCCAGTTCTGCCAGCCGGTCGGCCTGGACTCCGGTCGCGGAAACCGCTGGTTCACCCGCCGAGCATAGTGGACATCGGCACGATCTCGAGGCGCTGGGTCTCGATCATCGATTGGGGCGCGCGCGGCGGTTCGCTGCCGAGGATCAAGAACATCTTCAGGTCGACCTCGCGCGATCGCGTGCGTCCGATCAACACGCCCAGTCGCTCCAGGCCCGCCTTGTGATCGCTCATGCCTCGTCGGATCGGCCGAGCTCCCGGGACATGTTGAGGAGCGAATGCCCTACATTCGTCCCGTGCACCGTCTCCTCGTGGTGTTGCTCGCGTGCAGCGCGCCGGCGAAGCAGCCGCCCGCCAATGTCGCGGTGCCGGCGCCAGCCAGGCCGGCGTCGATCGCGGTCCAGCTCGCCTACAAGGGCACCTTCTTCATCGGGCCGCCGTTCTCGCAGGTGCCGCCGTTCACCCTGCTCGACGACGGCACGCTGATCCTCGCCGAACAGGGCAAGCCGGTCACCACCGCCAAATTGTCGCGCGGCCAGCTCGAGACCGTCCTGGCCGACCTCGACAAGCTCGGCTTCGCCAGGCTCGAGAGCCACCCCGAGCACTGCAAGAAGGTGTCGAACGATCGCAGCGTGTGCGTGTCGGACGACACGTACACCATCCTGCGCGTCGTCCAGCCGAGCGGCAGCCTGCGCGAGGTCGTCACCTACTCGGACTTCTCCAACGAGCCCGAGATCCTGAAGTCGATCGTCGCGTACTTCGACAAGGTCGAGCACCCGCCGGCCGTGCCTTATCACCCTGCCGTCGCGGCGCTGCACGTCCAGCGGCACAGCTCGGCGCCACCGGCGGACTGTCGCGCGGTCGAGCCCGCGCTGTTGCGCATCGAGCCCGACACCACGATCTGGGGCCGCAAGATCGAGGGCGAGGAGCTCGATGCGTTCCTCGCGATCGTCGGCAAGAACCAGGGCAGCGCGTTCGTCTGCGCCGCCAACACCGTCTACCAGCTGACGCTGCTCCCCGGCGTGCCCGGATCGGATCTCGATGCCGAGCTCGAGATCTACACGCGCAAGCCGAGCGACGACGATTAGAGCAGCGCCAGGATCTCGGCCTGCACCTTGCTGTCGCGCTGCTCCTTCGCCGCCGCGCGGACGGAGTCGATCAGCTTGCGATCGTCGATGAACGTCGCGAGCGCCCGCGCTGCTGCCACGGCATCGGTCTTCGAGGAGCGGACGAGATCGAGCAAGTAGTCGGTCGCCGGATCCGCGCGCAGCAGCGCGAGCGCGAGGAGGCCGATCGCGTGGCGCTGTGGCGGACGACAGCCGCTACACCACAGCTTGATCGGCTCGAACGCCTCGGCGATCCGCGCGCTGCCGAGTGCGAGCACGGCGACCTCGGCGATCTCGTCGTGCGCGTCGAGGAACCGCAGCGCGAACGCGACGGAGTCCTCGCGCGCGAGCGAGAACAGCGCCTCGAAGCACGCCGACAGCACCTCGGCCTCGGGATCTCCGGCGAGCAGCTTGTAGCGCAGCAGCGCGGTGCCGTCGCGCCGCCCGCTGTCGCCGATGCCGTTCGCCGCCAGCACTCGCGTCGCTCGCTCGTCGTCGTGCAGCAGCTCGGCGAGCACGTCGAGCGCGTCGGCGCGGGCGAGCTGCGCGTGGACCACGCCGCACATGCCTCGAAGGTCTGCGGCCGTGTCGTCGGGCGGGCGGCCATCCGGCCCTGCCCAGCCTTCGCGCTGGACGATCCGCAGGCCGCGCACGAACACGCGGTCGTCCCACCAGTCCATCGCGTGCAGCGCCTTGACGATGGCCCGCTTGCCGCCGCATCCCGGATCGCGCTTCGCGCCGTCCTCGCACAGCCGCTCGAAGCAGGCGACGAGATCCGGCACCAGCGCGACCAGCGAATGCTCGGCGATCCGCGCGGCGGCCACCGCGACCACGAAGCCGAGGCTCTTGCGCAGGATCTCTCGGAGGGCGTCAGCGCCCTCGGGCTTCGTCACCTCGATCCGGCGCGCCGCGGCGATCTGCTGCTCGATGGTCGGCGCCCTCGCCACCACCAGAGCCTAGCGCGGTCGCGGGGTTAGAAGTTTCTTCGCCGGTCATGTCGAACCGGGCCGGCTTCGTTCGTCGTCCTGGCATGAAGACGAACCAGCTCCTCCTCGCGGCCCTGCTCGCGGTCGCTTCCTGCCACTCCGACGCGGCGACCACGCCGGCCCAGCCCGCAGCCGTGCAGACACCACAGCACGGCACGGTGCCGATCGACGGGGTCGACTACTACTACGAGATCCACGGCCCCGCGCAGCGCTCGCCGATCCTGGTGCTCCACGGCGGCCTGATGTCGATCGCCACCTCGCGCCCGGTGATCGACGAGCTCGCGAAGACGCGCACCGTGATCGCGGTCGACCTCCAGGGCCACGGCCGCACCACGCTCGGCACGCGACCGATCACGCTGGTCGACAGCGCGAACGATCTCGACGTGCTGCTCGGCAAGCTCGGCTACGCGCAGGTCGACGTGCTCGGCTACTCGTTCGGCGGCGGCATCGCGTTCCGGCTCGCGGTCCAGCACCCCGAGCGGGTGCGCAAGCTCGTCATCACCTCCGCGCCTTTCGCGCGCGACGGCTGGTACGCCGACATGCTGCCGCAGCAGGAGGCCGTCAACGCCTCGCTCGCGCCGATGATGAAGGACACGCCGATCTACAAGTCGTACGCCGCCGTCGCGCCGCACCCCGAGGACTTTCCGCGCCTGCTCGATCGCATGGGCGAGCTGATGCGGACGCCCTACGACTACGCCGCCGACGCGAAGCACCTGAAGGTGCCGACGATGCTCGTGTTCGGCGACGCCGACATGGTCACGCCCGAGCACATGATCGCGTTCTACAAGCTGCTCGGCGGTGGCCAGCGCGATGCCGGCTGGCAGCGCGAGCACATGCCGACCAACCGGCTCGCGATCCTGCCCGACGTCACCCACTACGAGATGTTCGACAGCCCGAGGCTCGCGACCGCGGTGCTGCCGTTCCTCGACGGCAAGCCCGCGCAGGTCTCGACCCGCTAGTGAATGCTGGCGCCCAGCGGCTCGGCCCGCTCCGGCACGCCCTGCTCCAGCATCTTGAGGATCGCCCGCGAGAACGCCTCGAGGTCGTCCGGCTTGCGCGACGTGATCACGTTGCCGTCGATCACCACCTCGCGATCCTCCCAGTGCGCGCCCGCGTTGATCAGGTCGGTCTTGATCGTCGGCCACGACGTCACCGTCCGATCCTCGGCGAGGCCCGCCTCGATCAACATCCACGGCGCGTGACACACCGCCGCGACCGGCTTGCCGCGCTCCGCCATCTCGCGCGTCAGCCGCACCGCATCGGCGTTGCCGCGCAGCTTGTCGGGCGAGTAGCCGCCGGGGATGACGAGCGCGTCGTAGTCCTTCGCCGACACGTCCTTCGCCGCGTGCAGGATCGTCGCGCGCTCCTGGTGGCGCTTGCCCTCGACCTGCTTGCCCTTCTCGAGCCCGACGATCTCCACGTCATGACCCGCCGCGCGCAAGCGGTCGTAGGGCACGCGAAACTCCGAGTCCTCGAACATCTCGTCGACGAGAATTGCGATCTTCATGGAGCTAACGCCGAGCAGCACCCGTGCCATCCCGCGGATCGCCGGCCACGGACGCCCGCTTGCATCCTTCGACAGGCGAAAGGAGCTGATATGCGCTTCATCGTCTTCGTCAAGGCAAGCCGGGAATCGGAGTCCGGTGGAATGCCCGACAAAAAAGATCTCATGGCCATGCAGAGCTTCAACCAGCAGCTCGTCGATGCGGGGCTCATGCTCGCAGGCGAGGGACTGTTGCCGAGCTCGAAGGGCGCCCGCATCGACTTCAAGGGCGGCACCCCGCAAGTCACCGAAGGAGCGGCGACCGAGACCAATGTCGCCGGCTACTGGGTGCTCGAGGCCAAGTCGCGACAGCAGGTCATCGACTGGATGAAGAAGGCACCGTTCCAGGACGGCAGTCTCGAGATCCGTCAGATCGCCGGCGACGAGGAGTTCGCCTACGCGCCCGAGGCGGTGGAGCAGGAGAAGAAGCTGCGCGCGCAGATCGCGCAGCGCCACCACTCGTGATTCGAACTGTTTGTGCCCAGGGTCGGAATTGAACCAACGACACGCGGATTTTCAGTCCGCTGCTCTACCAACTGAGCTACCTGGGCTGAGGGCTTCGCAATCTACTGGGGAGCCGGCTGGTTGGCAAGCCGCGCTCCGAAGATCTAGATGCGGACTTCACGGTGCGGAAATTCGGCCGATTCCGCTGACTGGTGGGCCATTGCTGTGACTGCCGGCCCATGCGAAGCAGGGACGAACGTGGGCGTCGCGGTCTCAGGTAACGAACGGCTCGGCGTCCTGGCCGCCGCCCTCGAAGCGTTTTCGGAGGCGACGGTCGATCCTCAGCGCTTGCTCGAGGTGATCGCCCGCAAGGTCAGCGAGGTGGTCGGCGACTACTGCGCGCTGAATCTGGTGTCCGAGACCGGCGACCGGCTGATCCCGGTGGCCGGGTACGACCGCGATCCGGCGGCGATCGCCCGGTTCGATGCCGTCACCGACAACGAGCCGGTGGTGCTCGCGGACCACCCGATCGCGCGCGGCGTGCTGGCGTCCGGCGAAGTGAAGCTGATGCCGGTGTCGCGGGCTCTGCTCGCGGGCAAGACGCCCGAGCGCTACGTCCAGCTGATCGACGACATGAAGGTGCGCCAGCTGGCGCTGATCCCGTTGCGCGTGCGCGGCAAGGCGATCGGGATCCTCAGCTTGATGCGGTTCCGGCCGGAGCGCCCGGATTACGACGCCGACGATCTGGCGCTCGCGCGCTCGCTCGCCGATCTCGCCGCGCTCGCGATCGCGACGTCGCGCTCGAACGCGGCCGAGCAGCTGTTTCGCGGCCTGCTCGAGTCGGCGCCGGACGCGATGGTGATCGTCGGGCCGCAGGGCACGATCCGGCTGGTCAACGCGCAGACCGAGGCGCTGTTCGGGTTCGCGCGCGACGAGCTGATCGGCCAGCCGATCGAGGTGCTGATCCCCGCGCGCTACCGCGAGCGTCACGTCGGTCATCGGAGCACGTACTTCGCGGAGCCGCGCGTGCGCGCGATGGGCAGCGACCTCACGCTCCACGGCGCGCGCAAGGACGGCAGCGAGTTTCCCGTCGAGATCAGCCTGTCGCCGCTCGAGCTCAACGGAGAGCGGATGGTGTCGGCGGCGATCCGCAACGTCACCGAGCGCAAGCGGCTCGAGGAGAAGACGCAGGAAGCGAGCCGGCTCAAGAGCGAGTTCCTCGCCAACATGTCGCACGAGCTGCGCACGCCGCTCAACGCGATCATCGGCTTCACCGAGCTGATGCATCGAGGCGCGGCCGGGCCGGTGTCGGACGAGCATCGCGAGTACCTCGGCGACGTGCTGACCAGCGCGCGCCACCTGCTGCGGCTGATCAACGACATCCTCGATCTCGCGAAGGTCGAGTCCGGCAAGATGGAGTTCCAGCCCGAGCCGATCGATCTGGCGATCGTGATCGCGGAGGTTCGCGACATCCTGCGCGGCCTGGCGACCAACAAGCGGCTCAAGCTCGACACCGAGATCGATCCGGCGGCGACCCAGATCGTCGCCGATCCGCCGCGCATCAAGCAGGTCCTCTACAACTACCTGTCGAACGCGATCAAGTTCACCGCCGAGGGCGGCCACGTACGGGTGCGCGTGCGGGAGGAGGATGCGGCGCACGTCCGGATCGAGGTCGAGGACACCGGCATCGGCATCGCCGCCGAGGATCTACCGAAGCTGTTCGTCGAGTTCCAGCAGCTCGACGAGGGCACCGGCAAGCGCTACCACGGCACCGGGCTCGGGCTCGCGCTGGTCAAGCGGGTGGTCGAGGCGCACGGCGGCCGGGTCGACGTGCGCAGCACGCCGGGCAAGGGCAGCGTGTTCGCCGCGATCATTCCTCGCGCGCCGCAGCCTCGTGCCGAGTCGAGTGCTCCTCGTTGATGTGATGAACCGCGACCACGCGGCGGCGAGCGCGGCTCGACCTGACGATCACGTAGCCGAGCCGGTAGACCCGACCGCGTTGCCGGAGCCGATACCGGCGCATCTCGCTCGCCGATAGCGCGCGGTCGTTGGCGATTACTTCTCGCATGCGGTCACCTCTGGCAAACGTCACGGGTGCTCACCGATGAGCTCGAGGATCTGCGTCCCGAGACTCCCTACCTCCACGGGTTTGGCCACGAACTTGTTGCAGCCGGCCGCCCTCGCCAGCCGCTTGCTCTCGGCGCTGTGATCGGACGTCGCGACCACCACCGGGGTGTCGCGAATCGCGGGCGTCGCGCGGATGCTCTCGATCAACCTGACGCCGCCCATCACCGGCAACTCGAGCTCGGTGATCACGACGTGGAACCGGAACGCCGCGAGCATGCTGAGCGCGGCCTCGCCCGACCCGACGATGTGAGTCTGGAAGCCGACCCGCTGGAGGACCACGGCGAGTAGCTTCGCACTCCTGGCATCTGGCTCGACGATCAGGGCCGTGCGCAACGTGAGCCATCCCTTTGCTTCTGCGGTGCCAGTGCTTCTACTCGTTGTCTTACGCACTTGCGCGAAAAACACTATGGAGACGGCGCCATGGTTATGGCATCGTGGCCATAGCGTCCTCGCCATGATCCTTGCTGTCGACGATGACCCGACCAACGGCCGCCTGGTCGCCGCCATCTGCAAGGCGGAGGGGCTCGACGTCGAGATCGCCGCCGATGGCGCGAGCGCACTCGCCAGGGCGGCGCTGCGCCCCCCGGCGCTGATGTTGCTCGATCTCCACCTCCCCGAGATGGACGGCTTCGCCGTGCTCGAGCAGATGCGCGCCCGCCATCCCGAGTGCATCGTCGTGATGCTGACCGCCAGCACCGAGGTCAAGCACGCGGTGCGCGCCACCCAGCTCGGCGCGTTCGACTACCTGACCAAGCCGATCGATCACGACGAGCTCGTGCTCGCCGTCAAGCGCGGGCTCGAACGCCACACGCTCGAGTCGGAGGTCGCCCACCTCCGCGCCCAGCTCGGGGATGGCAAGCGCGCCGGCCTCGCCGCCCAGATGGGACCGAGCGCGGCGGTGCGCGCGGTGATCGATCAGGTCACCACCGTCGCGGCGACCGGCTTCACGGTGCTGGTCTCCGGCGAGACCGGCACCGGCAAGGAGCTGGTGGCGCAGGCGATCCACCAGCGCAGCGAGCGTCGCGACAAGCCGTTCATCGCGCTCGATTGCGGCGCCATCCCCGAGCCGCTGCTCGAGTCCGAGCTGTTCGGTCACGAGCGCGGTGCGTTCACCGGCGCCGATCGCAAGCAGGCGGGCAAGTTCCACCTCGCCGAGGGCGGCACGGTGTTCCTCGACGAGGTCGGCAACTTGCCGGTCGGGCTGCAGGCCAAGCTGTTGCGCGTCCTCGAGTCGCGCCAGATCCAGATGCTCGGCGCGCCGCACACGACGCCGCTCGACGTTCGCTTCCTCGCGGCCACCAACGTCGATCTCCAGGAGCGCGTCACCGCCGGTGGCTTCCGCGCCGATCTGTACTTCCGCCTCGCGCAGTACACGATCGAGCTCCCTGCCCTGCGCGACCGCCGCTCCGACATTCCCTTCCTCGCGATCAGGTTCATGGAGGAGGTGCGCGTCGAGCTGCGCCGTCCGGTGCAGGCGTTCTCCGCCGAGGCTCTCGCGCTGCTGCAGCGCCACGACTGGCCGGGCAACGTGCGCGAGCTCCGCAACGTGGTGCGGCAGCTGGTGCTCGAGGCCAGTGGTCCCGAGATCACGCGGGCGCTCGTCCAGCGCCACGTGCGCGCCGCGAAGGCCCGCGTCCACACCACCGCGAGCGCCGAGCAGCGCTCGCTCGCCGAGGTCGCCGACGAGGCCGCGCGCGAGGCGGAGCGCAGGCTGATCACCGACACGCTGCGGACGACGCGCGGCAACAAGAGTCAGGCCGCCCGCGCACTGCGCACCGACTACAAGACGCTGCACGTCAAGATGAAGAAGCTCGGGATCCGCGCGCGCGACTTCGAGTGATCACCGCAGGTGCGTCTCGAGGAACCGGGCGACGCGGCTGAACAGCTCGATCTGGTTCTCGCGGCGCGCGATCGAGTGACCCTCGTTGTCCGCCACCATGTACTCGACGGGCACCTTCCTGCCGCGCAGCGCGCGCACGATCAGGTCACTCTCGCTGCGCGGCACCCGCGGATCGTTGGCGCCCGCATAGACGAACAGCGGATCGACGATCTTCGCGACGTCCTCGAGCGGCGAGATCGAGCGCAGGAAGTCCTTGTCCTTGTCGGGATCGCCGAACTCGACGAGGAAGATCTCGCGGATCAGGCCGCTGGTCGTCTTCATGAACGTGTCGAGGCTGGCGACGCCGAACAGGTTGACGCCGACCCTGTAGATGTCGGGGAACCGGGTCAGCCCGACGAGCGTGGTGTAGCCGCCGTAGCTGCCGCCGAACAGCACCACGCGATCCTTGTCGGCCCACGGCTGCGAGGCCGCCCACCGCGACGAGGTCTCGATGTCCTTGAACGCGTCGAGCCGCTTGGGGCCGTTGTCGCCGGCCTCGTACGCGCGGCCGTAACCCGAGGAGCCGCGCACGTTCGGCTCGACCCAGACGTAGCCGAGGCCGACGAAGAACGCGCGGAACGACCGCCACCCGACGGTCTCCACCGCCGATGGACCACCGTGATACCAGAGGATCACCGGGTGCTTCTTGGTGGCCTCGCCGGAAGGCAGATGAACGTTGATCGGAAGCTTGCCGCCGTCGAACGCGGGAATCTCGACCACCGACGTCTCGATCGCGATCGCCGGGAGCGACGGCCGCGCTTCGTTGCGCAGCGGCTCGGCCTTGCCGGAGCGCGCGTCGATCGCGAACAGATCCGTCGGTGACTTCGCCGTCGACCACGACACCGCGAGGCGCTTGCCGTCGTCGCTGAAGTCGCTCGCGGTGCCGGCGCCGAGCGGCAGCTGCGCGACGGCGCGCTTCGCCAGCGTGCGGGCGTCGAGCAGGTGGATCTCCGTCTTGCTACCGACTGCCGCGGTGACCGCGATGACGCCACCTTCGCGCGCCACCGTGAGGTGGCTGATCGTCGCGGTGTTCGGCGACAGCGCGTACTTCGCGAGCTGCTTGCCGGTCTTGACGTCGAGCGCGAGGACCAGCGCTTGCTCCTCGCCGTTGTCGGTGGCGACGTAGACGCGCTTGCTGTCGGAGCTGAAGTCGGCCGACGAGATCGAGACCTTTCCTGCCGCGGGGAACAGCGGTGCCAGCTTGCCGGACTCGACGTCCAGCACCTGGATGTAGTTCTCCGATCGCGACGGGTACTTGTGGACGAGCGCGAGCTTGCCGTCGCGGCTGACATCGGAGAGGAAGGCCGGCTTGTCGTCGGTGTAGATCAGCTTCGGCTCGCCGGGGATGGTGGTCGACGCGGTGAAGAACATCGACTTCGCGGACGCGCGCTCGCGCGCCGAGAAGTACATCAGGCTCGGCCGCCCCGCGGGAACGATCGGCGCGTCGCGCATCAGCTGCTTGCCGGGGGTCAGCTCGACGAGGCCGCTGCCATCGAGGTTGACGCGGAAGATCGACCACTGCTCGTCGGCACCGACGTCGGAGCGGAACAGCAGGCTCTTGCCCTCGGCGGTGGGAAGCGGGGACGCGACGCGCTCCTTGGTGGTCAGGATCCGCGTCGCCGGCTCGTCCGGCTTGCCGGCGAGATACAGCTGCGGCAGACCATCGCGGCTCGACACGAACACGATGCGCTTGCCGTTGGGCGTGAACGCCGGCTCGCTGTTGGTGAACGCGTCGAGGTAGCCGATCACCTGCTGCGCCAGCTCGACCTCGCGGGCGTTCTTGGTGACCGGATCCGGAGTCGCGTCGACCCGCGCGGCGACGGCCGGGGCACCAGCGGCCGACTCGGGAGCTTTGGGAGACTCGCCACCGGGTGTAGGCGCCACCGCCGGCCGTGGCGATCCCGAACAACCGACGAAAAAGCACGCGATTACGAGCCGAAGCATGGGGGCGGAGCCTACCTCGACATCCTGGGGTTCGTGGCACAATGACGGTCGCATGTCCCGGGAT
>JAEYYY010000789.1 GCA_023430775.1 Pseudomonadota bacterium | reverse complement strand
CGGACCGAGGTTTCGTCAACTGCCAGAGATCAGGCGACGCGCGACATAGCGGCCACTCACCATGCTCGCGACGATGCCACGGAACCGACCACAGCCATCGGCTGCGATCCACAGCCGGTCGGCGACCCCGCAGGCAGGCGGCTCCGGACCGAGGTTTCGTTAAGTGCCGTGGTCGGGTCCGCAGCGCAGGGCCGGCGGCTCCGGACCGAGGGTTCGTTAACTGCCGTGATCGCGTGGGCGATCCGGACCGAGGTTTCGTCAACTGCCAGAGATCAGGCGACGCGCGACATAGCGGCCACTCACCATGCTCGCGACGATGCCGCGAAACCGACCACAGGCATCACCGGCGATCCACAACCGGTCGGCGACCTGGAGGTCGCGATCGACCGGGTAGTCACCGACGCCCTCGATCACCGGGGCGTGGATCTCGGCATCCGTCAGCTCGGGGGCCCAGTCGCGCAGGCGGAGGACTGCGCGATGCAAGGCGGCCGCACCACGTTCGCCGAACACGGGCACGAGGAGCGAGGGAGTTGCGAGCCACGCGGCGAGCGAGGTGCGGAGCGGAGCGGTCGCGGATGCCCGCTCGATGGCGTCGCCGAAGTTGCCGCGCACGACGAGCCCGACATTGCTGCGTCCGGTCTTGGGGCCATCGGCGCGACCGGAGAAGGCGCGCAGGCCATCGGCATCGCCGAGCGCGACCTCGCCATCGCGGCACGTGCAGAACGTGCGGATCTCGAAGTCGTCGTCGCGCAGCACGAGCTTGCCGTCGACGCCCGGGAGGCGTGCAAACAGCGGGTGGTCGGCGGACGTCTCGAGGCGAACGCCGATCTCGTGGCGCTGGAAGGCGTAGCGACCACCGAGCTTCTCGATCAGCGGCCGCATCCATCGCGGCGACCAGCGACCGGTCGCGATCACGAGATCGCGCGTCTGGATCTCCTCGCAACCGCCGAGACGATCGACGTGAAGCCGGATCTCGCCGCCGGGCTCGGCATCGACCACGCGCGCGTCGGAGAACCGATCGGGACAGCTCGCCCACAACGCATCGATCATCGCGAGTCGCTCGGCGAACGGAATGTAGAGCGACGGATAGTGCTTCTCGAGCCAGCGACCGGGTTCGAGCGCGGCGAGCGGTTCGGCGGTCGTGCGCCACGCGGCGGCGATGCCATGCGCACGCAGCAAGGTGGCGGTTGCCTCGAAAGCGGCGGCGAGCGTGTCGCGATGTGGGAGCTGCCAGAGAGCGGTGGCCGAGGGAAAGAACGAGTGCTTGCCGTCGGAGAACAGGCCGGCACCACCGACGCCACTCAGCAGATCGGCGGGACCGTGCCGATCGCGGGCGGCGGCGAGCGGCCCGCGATCGAGGAGCAAGCAGCTGCGATCGCGTGCGAGCTCGGTCGCGGCGGACAGGCCTGCGGGCCCGGCACCGATCACGACGACGTCGAAGCGGCGCACCGAGCAATAGTAGCGTCGCGTTGCTTACGTGCTCGATCGCGAGAGAGCGTCTCGTCACGGAAAGATCGTGAGCGCTCGTACATAGAAAAAACCGCTGACTCGCTCCTACATTGTACAGTCATTCTCATAGCTTGACGATCGCGCTGCAAAAGGCGCACGGTGGGAATCGTGGGCTCTCACGCTCGTCTCGCGAAGAAGCTCGGTCGCTACGAGATCGTGAAGCACCTCGCGCAGGGCGGCATGGCGGAGGTGCTGCTCGCACGCACGGTCGGCATCGAGGGCTTCGAACGCCACGTCGTGCTCAAGCGGATTCGTGCCGAGGCCGCGCGCGACGAGCGCTACGTGTCGATGTTTCTCGACGAGGCCCGCCTCGCGGCATCGCTGCACCATCACAACATCGTCCAGGTCACCGACATCGGCCAGGACGCCGGCGAGTACTTCTTCACGATGGAGTACATCCACGGCGAGGACGCACGCACGCTGCTCGCCAACGTCAGCCGTCGCGAGGAGCACGTGCCGCTCGAGCACGCGATCGGGATCGTCTGCGCCGCGGCGGCGGGACTCCATCACGCGCACGAACAGCGCGGCGTCGACCGCACACCGCTCGGCCTCGTTCATCGCGACGTGTCTCCCGCGAACATCCTGATCGGCTATGACGGCGGCGTGAAGGTGGCCGACTTCGGCATCGCGAAGGCCACACATCGCAACAACGCGGAGACCCAATCCGGCACGCTCAAGGGCAAGGTCGCGTACATGTCGCCCGAGCAATGCGTGGGCGAGGCGATCGATCGCCGCAGCGACGTGTTCTCGCTCGGCATCGTGCTCTACGAGCTGTGCACGGTGCGCCGCCTGTTCAAGGGCGAGAACGACTTCCTGACGATGACCGCGATCGTGCTCGGCTACATCCCGCCGCCGTCGACGATCCGGCCCGATCTTCCGCCCGCGCTCGAGGACGTCATCCTCAAGGCACTCGCGAACAAGCCGAAGGATCGCTATCAGACGGCACAGGAGCTTCGCCTTGCCCTCGAGCAGGTCGCCGGCGCGCTCGGCCTGACGATCCTCAACACCGCACTCGCCGACTACATGAAGCGCGTGTTCGGCACGCGGCCCGAGCCGTGGCTCGACGAGGATGACGAGCCGGAGATCGAGGTCAGCGTCGACTTCGACGGTTCGCGCAGCGGTGTCGTTGCCGCGCCCGTCGAGGGGATGGCGCCGATCGAAACCGCTCGACTCGTCGCGCTCGGCTCGCGGCCGGTGGTCCCCGCGCTGCGCAACATCACGCGCGCGGCACGCGAACCCGAGATCATCGAGGCCGACGACGCAGGTGGCGAGCTCGTCGAGCCCGAGCCGGAGCCTGCACCGATCGTCGAGCCGGCCACCACCGTCGTCACCGTGAAGCGCAGCCGCGCGCGCACGCTCCTCGGCATCGCCGCCGCCGTCGCGAGCCTGTGTGCCTTCGCACTCGCGTTATGGATCTCGCGCAGCCCGGCGCCCGTCGTCGAGGAGTCCGCGGTGCAGACAACGCCGCCACCACCGAAGCCACAACCGCCTCCACCGAAGCCCGCACCGCCACCGGCGCCGGTCGTCCAGACCGTCAAGCCGGAAGAGCCGAAGCCGGTGGTCAAGAAGCAAAAGCCTTCCACGCCCGCTGCGAGGCCGCAGCCGAAGAAGAAGTGGAACCCCAACTCGCTGTTCCTCGAGTAGATCGTTGCGGGCTCGGGCTCGCCCGCGGTGATCGGCAGCGACACGATGCCTTGGCCATTGCGTCGAGCGGACCCGCGATGCGCCGGCGATCGTGTCCCGGTGCATGCCGTGATATGCAGCCGTCATGGAGACGGTCACCGGACTGTTCGAGATCCACGTCTTCGTCGAGCCCCTCGATCCACCCGAGGAGCGAGTGGAAGCATTTCGCGCCGCCTGCGCCGGCGGAAAGATGAAGGCACTGCTCCTCGAGCTCGATTACGTCGGCAAGGGCTTCGTCGGTGTGCTGCAGTCGTCGCGCTACATCGAGGGCGATGTCGCGGCTGCCCGCGAGGCGGCGCGCAGCGATGCCGAGCTGCTGCGCGCGGCCGGCTTCACCGTGATCCGCGAGAAGGTGGAGGCGCTGGCCAGCGATCCGGGCGTGCCGCGCGATGCCCGCGATGCCGAGCAGTCGCCTGCCGATCGCTACTTCGAGTTTCACCTGCTGATCGATGGCCAGCACGGGCCGCTGTCGGAGGCCGACATGGAATCGCTCCGCGGGCTGTCCACCGAGTTCTCGAGTCGGTTCGCGCGCCCGGTGCCCCTCAGCTACAACGCGCTCAAGCCGGCACAGCGGTTCCTCAACCTGCGCGCCCGCGGCTGCGGTCTCGCGGAGGCGATGCAGCCCGTCGACGAGCTTGCCGCCGCGATCGCGCGCAAGGAGCTCGTCGTCAAGAAGACGATCGCCGAGTACATCTGCTTCGACAGCAACCGCGACGTCGATAACGGCTGGCTCGAGCCATGAGCTGGGCGTTCGTCACCGGCAACCTGAACAAGCACCGCGAGGCCGAGGCGATCCTCGGCCGCCCGCTCGAGCGCATCGAGCTCGAGCTCCCCGAGATCCAGGCCGCCACCACGCGCGACGTCGCACTCGTCAAGGCGCGCGCCGCCTACGCGGCCGTCGGCAGACCGGTGATCGTCGAGGATGCCGGCTTCGAGCTCGCGGCGCTGCGTGGATTTCCCGGGCCGTTCATCAAGTACTGGGAGCAGCTCGGCGGGCTGGTGTCGATCTGTCGCGCCGTCGACGGACTCGGCGATCGTCGCGCCGCCGCCGTGTGCGTCCTCGGCTTGCACGACGAGCATGGCGCCCGCGTCGTCGAGGGCCGCATCGAGGGCACCGTCAGCACATCACCGCGCGGTGACAACGGCTTTGGCTGGGACGCGATCTTCATCCCCGACGGCCACCAGCGAACATTCGGCGAGATGACCGCGCAGGAGAAGAGCTCGATGTCGCATCGCCGCCGCGCGTGGGATGCGCTGGCCTCAGAAGCCTCCCGCTGAGTCGACGGCGCACACCTTCACATCGCAGTGGTCAGCGCGACGATCTTGGACATGGTTATCCGTGCGTGACCCGGATTCTCGGTGAGCTGATCAGAGCGCGGCGGGACGACATCATTCGGGCCTGGGAGTCCGCGCACGCCGAAGCCCTGCGCGACGAGCTACCGTGCTTGCTCGAAGGCATCGCGGTCACGCTCGAGCACGGCGACGACCTCGAGATCGCCAGGCGGCACGCGATCCGCCTGCACGAACGCTTCGACATCGCCACGCTGGTGCGCGAGCTCGGCCGGTTGCGCGAGGTCACCCTGCGCGTCACCGACGACACGCGCGAGGTTCGCGTCGCGTTCGATCTCGCGATCGCCGCCTCGGTGGAACGCCACGAGCTCCGGCTGCGCGAGTCGCTCGAGCGCGCGCTGTCACGGCCGCGGTTTCTCGCCAACGTGACGACCACGCTGTCGCAGTCGCTCGACTATCACGAGACCCTCGATCGCCTCGCCAGCACGGTGGTCCCGGAGCTCGCCGACTGGTGCATCGTCGACCTCGTCGATGAAGGCGATCCCAAGCGCGTCGCGATCGCGCACAAGGATCCGGCCCAGGTCGAGGCGGCTCGCCGCTGGGTCGAGCAACACCCGCCGGACTGGAACGATCCGGGCGGTGTCCCGCAGGTGATCCGGACCGGCAAGCCCGTGATGTATCCCGAGGTCGACGAGGCGCGCCTGCGCGAGTTGATCACCGATCCCGTTCGCCGAGCCGCCACCCGCGCCCTCGGCATCCGCTCGCTCATCATCGTGCCGATCGTCGGCCGCGAGCACGTGCTCGGCGCGATCACGCTGGTGACCATCGAATCGTCACGCCACTACGGCACCGAGGATCTCGCGCTCGCCAGCGAGCTCGGCAATCGGGTCGGCATCGTCGTCGAGAACGTGCGGCTCTACAGACAATCGCAGGAGGCGGTGGCGCTGCGCGAGAACATCCTCGCGATGGTGTCGCACGACCTTCGCAATCCACTCGGCGCGATCGAGCTCGGCGCCTCGGCGCTCCAGACGCAGCTCCACGGCAACACCCAGGCCGACCGCACGCTCGGCGTGATCCGGCGGTCGGTGCGCCGCATGGAGCACCTGATCGGCGACCTCCTCGACATGGCCCGCATCCGATCCGGCACGTTCGCGATCGAGCCCGCGGCCGACGATGCCGGCACGATCGTCGGCGAGACCATCGATTCTTGCGCGGCCAGCGCGGCAGAGCGCGGCGTTGCCCTCGACGTTCGCTGCGACCTCGATGGCGTCACCGTGACCTGGGATCGCGATCGCATCATCCAGGCCCTCGGCAACGTGCTCGGCAACGCGATCAAGTTCTGCCGCCAGGGCGACACGGTGAAGGTGGTCGGTCATCACCACGATGATCTCGTCGAGCTCGACATCGTCGATACCGGTCCCGGCATCGCGCCCGAGAACATCAAGCGACTGTTCGAGCCCTACTGGTCGACGAAGCAGAACAACCGCCAGGGCACCGGCCTCGGTCTCCACATCTGCCGCGCGATCATCGCCGCGCATCACGGTGCGGTGAGCGCGACCAGCGAGCTCGGCTCCGGCTCGCGGTTCACGTTCAAGATCCCGCTTCAGGCCTGATGGCAGAACCGGCCGATCGTCGCGAGCAGCGTCTCGAGGTCGCACGGCTTCTTGAGGTAGCCATCGACGCCCATCTCTTCCGCGGCGCGATCGCCGGTGACGTGCGCACTCAGCACCACCACCGGGATCCCGCGAAGCGCCGGATCCGCCTGCTGCCGCGTCCGGAACTCGCGGCCATCCATCACCGGCATCATCATGTCGAGCAGGATCACGCACGGCGGCGGCTCGTCGGCGGTCTGCAGGCGCTGCAACGCGATCGCGCCGTTCTCCGCCGTCGTCGCGGGTACGTCGTGGTCCGCCAGCACTTGCTCGATGGTCTCGCGAATGTCCGGATCGTCCTCGACGATCAACACGCCGCGGCAGGTCACGAGCCCTTCTTCTTCCTCGGCAGGTGCACCTCGAACGTCGAACCTTGGCCGACCTGACTGCGCACCGCGATCGTCCCGCCGTGCGCCTCGATGATGCCCTTCGAGATGTAGAGCCCGAGGCCGAGCCCGGTGAAGTGCTCGACCGGCGTCGCGCGCTCGAACGGTGCGAAGATCCGCCCGAGGTCGTGCGCGGCGATGCCGATGCCGCGATCGATCAGCTGCACCACCACCTCGTCGCCGGTACCCGTCGCCACCAGATCGACGGGTCGCCCACCACCGTACTTGATCGCGTTGGTGGTCAGGTTGAGCACCACCTGCTCGATCCGCCTGCGATCCCAGTGGCCGCGCAGGTCGCCCGACAGCATGACGCGCAGCTCGGTACTCGCCGATTGCGCCTGCTCGCGAACGTCGCGCGTCACGTGGTCGATGACGCCCGCGAGATCGACGTCCTCGGGCTCGAGCACCAGCCGCACCGTCGCGATCCGCGATAGATCGAGCAACCGCTCGACGAGCTCCGCGATCCGTCCGGTCTGCCGCCGCGCATCGTCGAACCTGGCACTGACCTTCAACTTCGCATCGTCGTCCGCGAGGTGCTTGTCGGTCAGCACGGCGAGCCCGTCGAGCTTGAGCTTGAGCGCGGTCAGCGGCGTGCGCAGCTCGTGCGCCGCCACCGACAGGAACACGTCGCGCTCGCGCACCGCCTCCTCGGCGCGGCGGGCACGCAGTTGCTCGCGCTCGGCCTGGCGCTCCGCCAGGACATCGCGAAACACCACCACCACACCGAGTGTCTTGCCGGCGTCGTCGCGGATCGGTGCGCCGCTATCGGCGATCGGACGCTCGGACCCGTCGCGCGCGATCAGCGCCGTGTGATTCGCGAGCCCGATGATCTGGCCCTCGGCCAGCACGCGCCGCACCGGGTTGAACGCCGGCTCGCGCGTCATCTCGTTGACGATCTTGAACACCTCCTCGATCGGCTGGCCGATCGCGTCGGTCTCGCTCCACCCGGTCAGCTCTTCCGCCACCCGATTGAGACGCACGACGTTGCCTCGCTCGTCGGTGGCGATCACGCCGTCGCCGATGCTGTACAGCGTCGCCGACAGGCTCTGCTCGCTGCGCCGCAGCGCATCCTCGGCGGCGCGCCGCAGCGTCAGATCGCGCGTCACCTTCGCGTACCCGATCACCTCACCGGCGTCGTCGACGACGCGGCTGATCACGACATCGGCCCAGAACCTGACGCCGGACTTCTTGACCCGCCAGCCCTCGTCCTCGACGCGACCGAACTCCTTCGCGATCGCCAGCAACCGCCGTGGCTTCCCGGCGGCGCGATCCTCCGGCGGGTAGAACATCTCGAAGCTCTTCCCGATCGCCTCGTCCGCGGTGTAGCCCTTGAGCCGCTGGGCTCCGGTGTTCCACGTCAGGATCTTGCCGTCGCGATCGAGCCGAAAGATCGCGTAGTCCTCGACGCTCTCGACCAGCAGGCGCAGTTGCTGCTCGCTGGTGCGCAGCTTCTCCTCGGCCTCGCGGCGCTCCGTCAGATCGCGCGTCACCTTGAGGAATCCGCGCAGCTCGCCCTCGCTCCCGCGGATCGCCGTGATCACCACGTCGGCCCAGAAACGCGTGCCGTCCTTGCGAACGCGCCAGCCTTCCTCCTCGACGCGGCCCTCCGTGGCCGCGGTGGTCAACAGCTGCTCGGCATGACCGGCCTCGCGATCTTCCTCGGTGCAGAAGCGGGAGATGTGCGAGCCGAGGACCTCCTCGCGGGTGTACTGCTTGATCAGCCGCGCACCCTCGTTCCAGCTACGCACTCGTCCTTCGCGGTCGAGCAGAAAGATCGCGTAATCGGCGAGACTCTCGACCACGGCCAGGCTTTCTTGTTGTGCCTCGCCGAGCGTCCATTCCGGCATGTCTGTAGTTGTCTTCTAGCGCAACAACGCGCGTCGACGATCCGGTGATCTCGCGAACGTGTCGCGAACCACGCCTCACCCCGGAGCGCTCGGTGCAGGAGCGCACGCCGTGCGCCTTCACCACGCGGTATTCGCTGGCTCGCCGTTTGTACGAACTGCAAGGTGCCGTGCTGAACTACAACCACCTGCACTATTTTCACGTCGCGGCCGTCGAGGGATCCGTCGCCGCGGCCGCCGAACATCTGGGTGTCACGCAGCCGACCGTCAGCGAGCAGATCCGCGCGCTCGAGAAGACGCTCGGCGTCGCGCTGTTCGAGCGCAAGGCGACGGGCCTCAAGCTGACCGAAGCCGGCCGGCTCGCCTTCGAGCACACGTCGGTGATGTTCCGCGCCGGCGAGCGCCTGGTCGAGTCGCTGGGGCATGCCGAGCGCGACGTTCCCCTCGCGCTGCGGGTCGGCCTGTCTTCGGCCGTCGCCCGGTCGACGAGCACCGACTTCCTGATGCCGCTCCTCGCCCTTCCGAAATGCGTGCCGACCATCGAGATCGGTGACTCGGCACACCTGATCCGGAACCTGCGCGCGAACGAGCTGGATCTCGTGCTCGCCGAGACCGAGCCACCGGAAGCGACGCGCCGCGGTCTCGAGAGCGTGCGCGTCGACGATTGCACGCTGGTCGCGGTGGCACCGCCGGGCATCGAGCCCGCACCCGACTGGCAGAACGTCAGCTTGCTCCAGTACCGCGCGAGCTCGTCGTATCGCTACGAGGTCGAGACGTTCCTCGACGCCAACAACTACCGCCCGATGGTCGCGGCCGAGGTCGACGACTCGCTCTTCCTGCTCGAAGGCGCCGCGCGTGGCGGCCACGTCGCGTTCGTGCCCCGCTCGGTGGCGCGCGATGCGGTGGCCGCGGGGCGACTGCGCGTCCTCGCACGCGTGCCGTCGCACTCGTGCGTCCACGCGCTGTATCAAAGCTCGGAGACCTCGGGCCTCGCGCGTCGCGCGGTCGAGGTGCTGGTGCAGCATGCCCAGCTCGGTGACAAGTAGATGTGATACGCCACGCGGATGCGGATCGACCGGGTCTACACGCGTGGTGGTGACAAGGGAGAGACGTCGCTGATCGGCGGCGAGCGGGTCTCCAAGGCAGCGCCGCGCATCGAGTGCTACGGCACCGTCGACGAGCTCAACGCAGCCATCGGCCTCGTCATCGAATCCCTCACCACCTCCGCGGCCGGCCCGCACCTGACGCCGATCCTCCGCCGAGTCCAGAACGAGCTGTTCAACCTCGGCGCCGAGCTGGCCGCCCAGGATGCCGAGACCCGCAGCAAGCTGCCGCGGGTCGAGCAGCGCCACATCGACGGCCTCGAGCACGACATCGACGCCGTCAACGACGACCTGCCGCCGCTCAAGTCGTTCGTGCTGCCGGGTGGCGGCTGGCCCTCGGCCTACCTCCACCTCGCCCGGACCGTGTGCCGGCGCGCCGAGCGGCTGGTGGTCCACGTCTCCGCGACCGAGGACGTCGGCGACCTCGCTGTCCAGTACCTGAACCGGCTATCCGACGCGCTGTTCGTCTGGGGGCGGTGGTGCGTGCAGAAGGATGGCAAGGACGAACCGCTGTGGGATTCGCGTAGCACCTAGCTCCGGCGCGGCGCCCGATCCCCTATAGTCGGCCCGTGTCCGAGTCCGGCAAGCAGTCTGAAAGTGCCAAGCAACTCGCGGAAGCAGAGGAGCAGGCCAAGGCCCGGTTCGAGAAGGCGATGACCGAGCTGCGCGAGGGAGCCTATCGGTTCAGCTCGCGCGCCCGCAGCCAATCCGAGCTGATCATCGAAGAGCTGATCGATCCCGACGGCGAGACGGTCGCGTCGCTCGCCGAGGTCGAAGGCGAGCAGGGGGCCCTCGCTCTCGCGCAATCGCTCGAGC
>JAEYYY010000781.1 GCA_023430775.1 Pseudomonadota bacterium | reverse complement strand
CGCTCGCGTGCTCCAGCGCGGCTTGCCGGCGCTCGGCGCGGCGTGCAACGCGATCCGCGAGGCGCTGCGCGCGGTCGCCGTGCTGCACGGTCGCGGGATCGTGCATCGCGATCTGACGCCGGCGAACCTGTTCGTCACCACCGCGGGCCGGATCAAGATCATCGACTTCGGCATCGCGAAGGTGATGGCGGCTCCGGCCCTGACCCTGACCGGGCAAGCGATCGGCACGCCGCGCTACATGCCGCCGGAGCAAGCCGAGGGCGGCGCGATCGATCATCGCGCGGATCTCTACGCGCTCGGTGTCGTGCTCTCCGAGTGCGCGACCGGTGCGCGCGTCGTCGGCTCGGGGTCGACGGGGCAGCCCCTGCTCGACGAGGTGATCCGGACCGCGACCCGGCCCGACCGCGAGGAGCGGTTCGCGACCGCGATGGAGATGGAGCGCGCGCTGGCCGCGGCGACCGAGATGCTCCCCGAGGAGGCGTTCACGCCGCCGCTGATGCCCGAGCTGTCGAGCGAGCACCCGCGGACGATCGGCAAGTACGAGATCCAGGCGGTGCTCGGTCGCGGTGGCGGTGGCATCGTCATGCTGGCGCGCGATCCGGATCTCGGGCGTCGCGTGGCGCTCAAGCTGCTGCACGCGAAGCGCGACGATCAGCTGATCGCCGAGGCCCAGGCGATGGCGCGCGTCGCCCATCCGAACGTCGTCACGGTCTACGAGATCGGGGTCGACGGCGAGCGCGTGTTCCTGGTGATGGAGTACGTCGAGGGCCAGGACCTCGCGCGCTGGCTCGATGCCGCGCGCGGCTGGCAGGACATCGTCCGGATGTTCCTCGAGGCGGGGCGCGGTCTGGTGGCGGCGCACGACGCCGGCATCACCCACCGTGACTCCGGCGGCTGATCGCGCGCCGGCGCGGTCGCCGCGGGCGATCCCGGCACCGCGGCACCCGGCGGTGGTGTGACGTCGATCTGGAAGGCGACCTCGGTGGGCGGTGGAGGGTCGGTCGACTGCAGCGGCGGGGCGCATGCCGTGACGACCGAGAGCGTGACGCCGAGCTGGAGCTTGCGCATGCGATCCACGCTGCACGCGCTGCGCCCGCATCGCTGGGCACGGCGACGCCAGCTTCCGCGCGGGCTCGAGCAACGCGCTTCCCGTGGCGAGCAACGCGCTGCCCTGTTTTTCACCCGGCTGCCTGGTGTCGCGGAAAGTTCGCGTGTTAGCGTGCCGACTCAAGAATGGGGACGGTCCTCCGTACGTACTGCTTCCTCGACGCGCTGCAGCCGCAGCAGGCGACGTTCATCGGCAAGACCGCGCGTGGCTTCCTGCCGGTGCCGTTCCAGGCATCGCTGTGGGTCGAGATCGCTCCGGGTATCGCGATCAACCAGGTCACCGACGCGGCCCTCAAGGCCACCGCGGTGCAGCCGGCCGTGCAGGTCGTCGAGCGCGCGTACGGCCTGCTCGAGGTGCACCACCACGACAAGGGTGAGGTGCTCCAGGCGGGCGCGACGATCCTCAAGTACCTCGGGGTCGACGAGAAGCAGCGCCTCAAGCCCAAGGTCCTCACCAACCAGATCATCCGCGGCGTCGAGGCCTACCAGACGCAGATCATCAACCGGTCGAGCGCCGGCATGATGGTGCTGCCCGGCCAGTCGCTGTTCATCTTCGAGTGCGAGCCGGCGGGGTACGCCGTGCTCGCGGCCAACGAGGCCGAGAAGGCCGCGCAGGTCAACCTCGTCAACGTCACTCCCTATGGCGCTTTCGGCCGCCTCTACATGGCGGGTCCCGAAGCAGAGATCGATGCTGCGGCTGCTGCTGCAACCGCGGCACTGGCGAGCGTGACGGGCAAAGAACCAGAGAAGTTCGTGGATAAGTAGGAGCAAGGAAGATGGCTGACGCTCTCGGAATGATCGAAGTCAAAGGCTTCGTCGGCATGGTCGAAGCCGCCGACGCCATGGTGAAGGCCGCGAAGGTCGAGCTCGTCGGGTACGAGAAGACCGGTGGCGGTTACGTGACCGCCGTCGTGCGTGGCGACGTCGCCGCCGTCAAGGCCGCGACCGAAGCCGGCCAGCGCGCCGCCGAGCGCGTCGGCGAGGTCGTCTCGGTCCACGTGATTCCGCGGCCGCACGCGAACGTCGACGCGGTGCTGCCGCTCGGCCGCGCCGGCAACGGCGGCACGAAGTAGTCACCCATGGTCCTGGGGCGAGTCATCGGCACGCTGGTCGCGAGCCGCAAGGAGCCCACGCTCGACGGGCTCAAGCTGCTCGTCGTGCGTGCGTGCGACGTCGACGGCAAGGCGACCGGTGCGGTCGCGGTCGCCGCGGATGCCGTGGGCGCCGGGCTCGGCGAGGTCGTGCTGTACGCGGCCGGCTCGTCGGCGCGCCAGACCCAGGCCACGCAGAATCGTCCGGTCGATGCGACGATCATGGCGATCGTCGACGAGATCGCGATCGACGGCGAGCGCCGCTACTCCAAGAGCAACGACTAGAGCCGGGACCAGACGACATGATCGACGAGCGCAAGATCGAGGAGATCGTCAGCAAGGTGCTCGAGCGACTGTCGGGGCAGCGCGGGATCACACCGGCGCCGACGCCGACGCACTCTGCTCCCGACAGGCCGAAGGCGAACATCCCGCGGGGCACCAACGGCGTCTACGGCGATGCGGATGCCGCCGCGAAAGCCGCCCGCAAGGCGTTCGAGCAGAACGAGAAGACGCCCGTCGCGACCAAGGTGAAGATGGTCGAGGCGATGCGGAAGGCGGTGATGTCGAACGTCGAGAAGCTCTCTCAGTTCGCCGTCGAAGAGACCGGCCTCGGGCGCTACGAGGACAAGCTGTCGAAGAACCGGCTGGTCGCCGAGAAGACGCCCGGCCCGGAGATCCTGCAGACGGTCGCGTACACCGGCGACCACGGCCTGATGCTCACCGAGCGCGCGCCGTACGGCGTGATCCTGGCGATCACGCCCACCACGAACCCGACCGAGACCATCCTGTGCAACGCGATCGGCATGGTCGCGGCCGGCAACTCGGTGGTGTTCAACGT
>JAEYYY010000727.1 GCA_023430775.1 Pseudomonadota bacterium | reverse complement strand
AGCCACCACACGAGCACCTGCGGCCAGATGCTCGAGTCATCCTTGCTCTTCACGTTGTAGGCGATGCCCGCCTTGTAGATCTCCTGCGTGATCGTGCCGGGGAACTCGGCGTAAACGACGCGCTTGGTGCCCTGCGGATCGTTCCGCATCGACACGATGTAGCGAGCATCGTCGTGACCACGCGGCTCGACATCGATCTTTTCGATCGTCTTCGCGGTGTCGGTCTTTTCGAGAAGGCCACGGAACTCCGTGACGTCCATGGGCTTCTCCTTGCTCGACGAGTCCGTGAACATCGAATAGATGCTCACGAACATGAGGATCAGGATCGCCCAGATCAGGATGGTCTTGTGAGATTGGCGCAACGGCAAACCCAGGGATGCAGCCACCCGAAAACGAGCAGCGGTTTGACGACTAGCATGCGGCCTTTCCCCTTGGTTGCAAAGCAGATTTCTCTACAAAACTCCCCGCCAATCAGGCGGGAATTGCCGAGAGTTTCTGAAGCTCGTCGGGTCTCACGATGGAGTCGTGAGCGATCCCGATGTACTCCGCCCAGAGGATCGTGTTGTCGGCCCGGACGATGACGCGCGCGGTGCTGCGTGAGGAGCGCGGCACCTTGGCATCCGTGTAGAGGTCCGAGAGCTTGCGCGAGCGGCCGCCGAGACGAGCCGGCCTCATCCGATCGCCGGCTTGCCACACCCGAACGCGGCAGCCATCGGGAACCGGCAACGCGTCGCCCATCGGGTCGCAGGTGGTCTGGCGGGCGAGCAAGCGCGCCTGATCGTAGCTGCGCACGAACCGCCCCGCCGGCAGATCGAGCGTCACCTCGCCGCGCGCGGGCCGGACGATCAGGCGATCGATCGCCTCGAGGTGCGTGGCATCCCAGCCGGCGCCCGCGGCCTCGAGCGCCAGCGCGACCGCGCGCTTGCGGATCGCCGGCGGTTGCGCGGCGAGCTCGGGGCAATCGATCGGAAACCGCGACCACGGCGCGGCCGCCGCATCGATCACCGCGAGCCACTCGGTTGCATTCGCGGCCAGCCGGACCAGCGCGCCATCGAGCTGTGGATTCTCGCGCCGCAGCAGCGGCAACACCTCGCGGCGGATCCGGACCCGCGTGATCGCGACGTCGGCGTTCATCGGATCCTCCCACACCGGCAGCGCGCGGGCGGCTGCGTGGCCGAGGATCGGATCGCGATCGATCGCGAGGAACGGGCGCAGCAGCGGCACCGCACCATCGCGGCGCGCCGGGATCCCGGCCAGGCCGGCCGGCCCGGTGCCGCGCAGGATCCGCATCAGCACGGTCTCGGCCTGATCGCGCGCGGTGTGGCCGACGAGGATCGCGGCGAGCCCGAGCTCGGCGGCGAGCGCGTCGAGCGCGCCATAGCGCGCCTCGCGGGCGGCGCGTTCGAGCGACGCCGTCCGCGCCACCTCGACCCGGCGGCTGATCGCCGCGGCACCGCGCGAGCGCGCCCACGCTGCGACCTCGGCAGCGACGCGATCCGAGCCGGCGGCCAGGCCGTGATCGATCGTCAGCACGACGACATTCGTCGGGCCGACGAGATCGATCGCGACGTCGGCCAGGACGATCGAATCCGCCCCGCCGGAGCACGCGACGCCGACCACGCCCTGCCCGATCGGCAAGAGCGCCGCCGCCACCGCATCGTGCAACGCACCCACGTCCCGACCGTAGCGGACGTTGCGTCGTGCGCACAACGCGCGCGTGCCCGCACGACCGGCGCTTCGCTCGGTGTCGCGGTGGTGTCGGGTCTGCTATACGGCGCGGATGTCCGAGCGCGATCTTCCGCCGAGTGGCCCCCTCGCCCGGTTGCGCGCCCAGCTCGCCGCGCCGCGCGGTGTGCGCCGGATCGACGCGCTGCTGTCTGCCGACGATGCCAAGGCTGCCGTGGCCGCGCTCGCACCGAACGAGGTGTTCGAGCTGGTGCACGAGGTCGGCTTCGAGGACGCCTCCGATCTGATCGCGCTCGCGACGCCCGAGCAGATCCAGGGCTGCTTCGATCTCGATGCCTGGAACAAGGACGCGATCGAGGTCCAGCCGCTCAAGCCGTGGCTGACCGCGCTGCTCGAGACCGGGTTCGAGAACTTCTCGACGGTGTGGGGCAAGCTCGATGCCGAGCTGCGCGCGTTGATCCTGCAGAAGCAGGTCAAGGTCTACGACGTCTCGCTCGGCGAGGAGCCACCGGAGCGCGAGGAAGAGCCGCCGATCATGACCACGCCGGATCGGTTCTTCCTGCTCGAGCTGCTCGGCGATGACGAGAGCCAGCGCCTGACGATGCAGATCGTCGAGGATCTGTATCGCGGCGATCCCGAGCTCGCGCGGCACACCATCATGGCAGCGCGCAGCGAGACGCCCTCGGAGCTCGAGGAGATGTGCTATCGCTTGCGATCGGCGCGGCTCGCCGACCTCGGCTACGTCGACTTCTACGACGCGCTCGATCTGTTCCGGCCACTCGATGCCGACCAGGTGAAGATCGGCGAGTCCTCGCAGGATCGAGTGTCGGGCGAGGAGCCGGTCGGCGTGTCGCTGGTGGTCGCGCAGGAGGTGATTGGCCGCAGCTTCCTGGCGCGTGCGATGGGTGCGATCGAGGATGCCGGCGAGGCCGAGCGGCTCGAGGCGGCGCTGATGATCCTCGTCAACAAGGTGCTCGCCGCGGGGCGCGCCAAGCCCGGGCAGCAAGAGGTGGTGCGGCGCGGTGCGCTGTACGCGACGGCGACGCTGTCGCTCGGCCTCGAGACGATCGCTCGCGGCGATCTCGACCGCGCCCAGCTGGCGCTGCGCACGATCGCGCTGTCGCGGCTGTTCCGCGTCGGCTACACGGTGACGCTCAAGCTCGCGCGCCTCGCGCAGGCCCTCGCGGCGCGCTCGCTGACCGCCGGCTCGCCGGCCAAGGAGCTGGTCGCCGGGCTGTGCTCGCCGCGGCCGCTGTTCGCGCGCGCCGCCGACGAGCCGCCGGTGACCGGCATGCGGCCGTTCGAATCGCAGGACGACCTGCGGCGCGCCGGCCAGATCCTGACCGGGCTGACGCTGCGGATCGCGCTGGTCGAGGGGCTCGGGGTCGATGTCGTGGCGATGGGTCAGGCTCCGGAGCCGCGCCCTGCCCTCGACGATCACATCCGCACGGCGCTGGCGCGCGTGATGATCAACTCGCCAGGTGGCGAGCTCTCGGGCCACGCGCTCTCGCAGGCCGAGCTGACGAAGCTGCGCGATCACGCGATGCGCGCGGGAAAGCTGACCCAGGATGCGCGCCTCACCGCCGAGGCCGCGGTGCGCCGACAGCTCGGGGGCGCCCAGCTCGCCGCCTCGGGGAGCGTGCTCGGCAACCTGATCGATGGCTGGGCGAGCGATCTCGAGACCATCCTGGGCGGCATCGAGGATGCCGAGATCGATCCGCGCTTCGTCGAGGGTGTGCTCGTCGAGATCCGCCGCAGCTGATGTGGTAACGACGTCTCGATGTCCGAGACTCCCTATCGATCCGGGATGGCAGCTGGTCTCGGCGTGATGCTCCTCGCGGGCCTCTTGCTCGCGATCGTCGACGTCGTGCACACCGGAGGCGGCGCGCTCGCGGTGCTCGCCACCTGGGCGGTGGTCACGCTGCCGATGGCGATCGGGCTCGGCGCGGTGCTCGCCGCCGGCAACGCGATGTGGGGCGTCGGCTGGGTGCGCGGGTTCTTCAAGCGGCTGTCGCAGGATCGCGAGCTCGATCACAAGGTCGCCGCGATCGCGATCAGCTGCGTGCTGCTCGGCGGCGTCCTGGTGCTGGTGATCGCGAGCGCGTCGGTCGGCCTCGTCGGCAATGTCCAGCGCAAGTCGATCGGCGCGCTGCTGCTCGGTGTGGTGATCGTCGGGACCGTGCCGGTGTTCGCGCTGTCCGCGATCCCGATGTACAAGCTGATCCGCCTCGCCGCCGCGGTGAAGGACGTCGTGTTCTTCGGCGTCGCGCTCGCGCTGATCGCGGTGGCGATCGTGCTGGCGGGCAAGGCTGCCGGCCTCGCGCTGTTCGTCCTCGCCGTCGCGATCAAGCTGCCGGCGATCGGGCCGATCCCGCGCGTCGTCATGCTCGCGGTCGGCGGCGTCGCGGCCGGCGTGCTCGGTGCCGGGCTCGTCATCTTCACCCAGCTCGATTACCAGGCGCTCAACCTGATGTCGCTGATCCTGCCGGCGCTGCTGCCGGTGATCGCGCTCGCGCTCGGCGTGGTCGCGTACACGATCGGCGCGGGACTCCGCGAATCGATCCCGGCGCGCGGCATCCTCGCGCTCGTCGGCGTGGTCGCGGCGACCGGCATCGCGTTCGTCGGCCTGCGGTCGCCGAGCACCGAGACGCGCGACACCGTGATCGAGCGCAGCTATCTCGGCTCGCGCGTGATCCCGATGCTGCGCAAGCTGCGCGACAAGGACAAGGACGGCTACTCGGCGTTCTTCGGCGGGCCCGACTGCGACGACGACGATCCCGACGTCCACCCCGGCGCCACCGAGATCCCCGAGAACGGCAAGGACGACAACTGCCTCGGCGGCGATGGGAAGAAGGAAGCGCCGCCGCCGCCGCCCACCGACGCCGGCGTGCCCGTCACATCGACCGTCTCGGGTGGCAGGAACGTGCTGATCATCTTCGTCGACACGCTCCGCTACGACCGGCTCGGCATCGCCGGGTACAAGCGCGATGGCAAGTCACTGACGCCGCGGCTCGACGCGTTCGCGGCGCAAGCGGTGGTGTTCGACAAGGCGTTCGCGCAGGCGCCGAACACGCCGCGCTCGGTGCCGTCGTTCCTCGGCTCGCGCTATCCCACGCAGCTCGACATCGACAAGGGCAAGAAGACGAACTACCCGACGATCCTCGACGGCAACGAGCTGCTGTTCGAGGTGCTCCAACCCGCCGGCTTCCGCACGATCGGCCAGACCTCGCACTTCTACTTCTGCGATCGCGTGAAGCAGCCCGACTCGTGCGGCGATGTCGTGCCGTGGATGAAGAGCAACATCCAGCAGGGCGCCGACGAGTGGGATAACAGCGGCGCGCTCAACATCCCGGAGTCCAACCGCGACATCGCCGGCCCGCGGATCGTCAAGAAGACCACCGCCAAGCTCGAGGCCCTCGCGCAGGCCGACACCAGGTTCGCGATGCTCGTCCACCTGTTCGAGCCGCACTCGACGTACGTCGAGCACGAGGGCTACCCGATCACCGAGCGCGGCACCGATTCGCTGGTCCAGAAGTACGACTACGAGATCGCCGTGGTCGACAAGCGGATCGGCGAGATCCTCGACGTGCTCGACAGGACCAAGCTGGCGGAGACCACCACGGTGATCGTGATGTCGGATCACGGCGAGGCGTTCGGCGTCCATCGCGCCTACGGCCAGCAGATGTTCTTCCACGGCCAGACGCTGTATCGCGAGCTGATCCACGTGCCGCTGATGTTCCGCGTGCCGGGCGTCAAGCCGCGCACCGCGAGCGACGTCGTGATGCTCCTCGATCTCGCGCCGACGATCGCCGCGCTGTTCGAGGTCAAGCCGCCGGCGAGCTGGCAGGGCCGGTCGCTGGTGCCGGCGCTCGAGGGCAAGCCGCTCGATCCCAGGCCCGCGTTCGCCGAGCTGGTGCCGGTGCCCGACTGGGATCACGAGTCGCGCTCGATGATCACCGCCGACGGCAAGAAGCACGTGCTGTTCGATCTCAGCAAGTGGGAGATCTTCGATCTCGTCGCCGATCCCGACGAGAAGGAGAACCTCGCCGGCAAGGACCCGGATGCCGAGACGCTGAAGGGCCAGCTGACGAGCTTCATCGAGCGGCCGCAATGACGGATGGAAGCAAGCACCGCAACCCGGCGCCGACGGTCGACGTGCTGATCGAGATCGACGGCCGCCCCGGCGAGCTGGTGTTCATCGAGCGCGCGAACGAGCCGAAGGGCTTCGCCCTGCCCGGCGGCTTCGTCGACGAGGGCGAGTGGGTCGCCGATGCCGCGGTCCGCGAGATGAAGGAAGAGACCGGGCTCGACGTCGAGCTGGTCGAGCTGTTCCACGTCTACTCGGATCCGGCTCGCGATGCGCGCCGCCACACGATGTCGACGGTGTTCATCGGTCGCGCCAGGGGCACGCCGGTCGGCGGTGACGATGCCGCGCGCGCGATCGTGTGCAAGCCGGATGCGCTGCCGCAGCCGCTGGTGTTCGATCACGCGCTGATCGTCAGCGACTACCTCCGCTACAAGCACTCGGGCGTCAGGCCGCCGCCGCGGCGATGATGCTGGCCGATCAGGCGATCCGGGCGCCGGAGGTCGAGATCGCGCCGCGCGCCGAGTATCAGGCGCTCGTCGATGGCTATCCCGATCTCCTGCGGCCGTTCGGCGTCGCGCTGTCCGCGACCGACCTCGCGGATCTCTCGATCTTGATGGCCGCGATGGAGCACGTCGATCGCGTGCTCGACGGCGAGCCATCCGCCGTCCGGCGGATCGCGTTCGCCGCGCGCGTCATCGACCAGCTCGCCGGCACCGAGGCCGAACGCACGCTGCCGCAGGTGTGCGCGCTGCGCCAGGTCGCGGTCCGGCGCGCCATCGCACCCGCGCTCGAGGCGCTGATCGGCGAGGCGCTCGCCAACTGCGAGCAGATCCGCAGCGCGCGCGGCCGCGACCACTACCTCGCCTGCGTCGAGCGCGAGGGCACGCTCTGCATCGAGCTCGCGCTGCTCGTGGTGCCGCTGCCCGCCGGGCCGGCTGCCTTCCTGCGAGCGATCGCGCCGGCAGCGAACCTGATGGACAAGCTGATCGATCTGCGCGGCGATCACGCGCGCGGCGAGGTCGCCGTCGATCCCGGGGCGCGCACGCACGCGCTGCTCGCGGCGCGCCTCGTCCGCCACGCCTGGTCTGCGTCGCGCCTGCACCCCGATCCCGCACGCTTCACGCGGTGGGGGCTCGGCTGGTGGCGGCGCATGAAGCAGTAGCCCGCGGGATACGGCGGCTGCTCACCGCGGGAAGCGACCACAGCCGGTGCCGCCACGGAGCCCCGCGAGATTGCACGCCGGGTGCGCTGGCGTGGTGGCTGCAAAACCCCGGCGTCCGAAAGGGGCAAACCATGTCCGAGCTCACCCAGATCGAGTCCGAGTGGCTCGCCGGCGTCACCGGCGGCCGGCAGTCGTCATCTTCCAAGGAGGAGATCAAGACGCTCCTCAAG
The DNA here is from genome assembly GCA_023430775.1 of Pseudomonadota bacterium. Lineage (GTDB taxonomy): Bacteria > Myxococcota_A > Polyangia > Haliangiales > Haliangiaceae > JABFXX01. The sequence continues at coordinate 485 of JAEYYY010000727.1, read as the reverse complement.
AGCACCGACGAGGCGATCAAGGACCTCGCGCGGAATCAGAATTCGACGAGCTCGTCGGATCAGATGATGCCGCTGATGATGGTCATGATGATGCGGCGCTGACGCCCGATCAGCTCGAGCGCGTACGCGGTCGCCACGTGCGCGGTTATCCGGCCTCCGGACAGCTCAGCGCGTGGCATGCAGCGCGCGGACCGCCGCGCGACCGACCTCGGGATCGTGATCGCTCGCCAGCGCGACCAGCTCGGCGATCACGACGCGGCGCCGCGGATCGTCGCTGGCCATCGCATCGAGGAGCGCGGCGCGAACGCCGACGTGGCGGCGGTTCCACCGCGCGGCGACCCAGAGCTGCGCCGTCGTGCTCGCGGTCGCCGCCCGCTGGTGAGCGAGGATCGCGGCAGCGGCATCGGTGGGATCGCCGGGACGTTCCGGCAGCGGCCGCGCGAGCTGCGTGCGCTGCGCGGCGAGCGCGGTGACCTGCTCGGTAC
>JAEYYY010000601.1 GCA_023430775.1 Pseudomonadota bacterium | reverse complement strand
CGACCCGACCGTCGACACCGCGCCGAAGGTGATCAAGAAGGACCCGGATCCGGTGGTCAAGAAGGACAAGCCGCCGCCGGATCCCGAGCCGACCACGCCCGAGGAGATCGATAACGCGCGCAAGAAGGCGATGATCGACGGGCGCGACGCCGACGTCATCCGGTTCTGCGAGATGGCGAAGCTCGATATCGAGAAGGCCGACGCGCAGGTGATGCTCGGCTGCACGCTCGCCGCCTGCCGGCTCAACGTCGTCGAGAAGGCGAAGAACTGGGCGAAGGGCGTGGCGAAGAGCAAGCCGCTGTTCGAGCAGGCCGTGAAGACCTGCATGGCGAACAAGGTCGTGCTGTGAAGCTGGCGCTTCCGGCGCTGCTCGCGCTGCTCGCGCCGATCGCACACGCGCAGCCGGGGGAAGGGCTCCAGCCGCGCAAGAGGCCGCCGCCGCCGACGGTCAAGGTCGGCATGCCGGTGGTCACCGGCCCGCTCGATAAGGAGATCGTGCGGCGCTACCTCAAGCGCAACCTGGGCAGGTTCACCTACTGCTACGAGAAGCAGTTGCTCGTAGAGGCGAACCTGAAGGGCACGCTGAAGGCGGCCTACACCATCACGCCGGAAGGCAAGGTCACCGCCGCGGGCACGATGGGGGTCGAGGGCGAGGTCGCCGCGTGCACCAAGCGCGTGCTCGAGCTGATCGAGTACCCGAAGCCGCTCGGCGGCAAGGAAGTCGCGGTCAAGGTCGACTTCACGCTGACGCCCTGAACACACGGCCGCGGTGCATACTGCGCGGCGTTGTCGCCCGCCCCGCTGTCGGTGCACCTGATCCTGGTCGCGAGTGCGCTGTGCTTCGCGTCGTTGCCGGTGGTCGGCCGGCTGGTGATCGGCGACGGCCAGCTGCCCGCCGGCGGCATCGTGATGGCGCGGATGACCGGCGGCGCGATCGTGTTCGCGCTGATCGCGTGGCGGCGCGGCGGCTTGAAGCTCGACCGGCGCGACCTGCCGCTGATCATCGTCAGCGCCCTGATGGGGAACGTCATCAACCAGGAGATGTTCGTCCACGCGCTCGCGCACACCACGGCGACCAACGCGGTGGTGATCGGTTCGACGATCCCGGTGTTCACGCTGATCGGTGCGCTGGTGCTCGGCCGCGAGAAGCTGCGCCTGTATCGCGCGCTCGGCATGGCATGCGCGTTCGGTGGCGTGATGGCGCTGGTCGGCGCCGACGAGCTGTCGTTGTCGTCGGATCACTTCATCGGCAGCGTGTTCGTGCTGATCAACGCGCTGTCGTACGGCACGTTCCTCGTCGTCGTCCGGCCGCTCTCCGGCAAGTACGACCCGTTCGCGTTGCTCGCGATCATGTTCGCGATCGGGCTGCCGATCGCGATCCCGATCGGCGTCGTCGAGCTGGCCAGCGCGCCGCCGCTGACCGGCGATGACTACGCGTTCCTCGGCTTTCTCGTCGCGGTGCCGACGGTCGCCGCGTACGGGCTGACGCAGATCGCGCTCAAGCGCGCCGAGTCGAGCCTGGTCGCCGCGTACATCTATCTCCAGCCGGTGTTCGCCGCGATCGGGGCGATGATCGTGCTCGGCGAGGAGATCGGGCCGCGCACGATCGTGTGTGGCGTGATCGTGCTGGTCGGCGTCTGGCTCGCCGCGCGCAGTCCTGACGCACGCCCTACAACGCCCCACCCCGACGACTCCTAGCGTCGCGCCCACGCCGAGCCAGGCAACCGCGAGCACGGGAGCGCGGTCCATGCCAGGCCATGCGAGCGCTCGTTCATGGCGCGGTCCTGCTCGCGAGCGTCGACGCCACGGCCGACGATGCGCTACAGGCACGCGCGCGCGCCGAGGCGGAGAAGACCTGGCTCGAGCTCGATCTCACGGATCGCCCGCCGTCGCTGCAGGGCCTGGGTGGCCAGCATCAGATCGAGCGCGATGTCATCGCGATCGATCGCCACACCACCCTGCTGCTCGAGCTCGATCAGTGGGCGAACGAGGACGGCGCCCTGCCCGCGATCGATCTGCGCGGCCAGGGCTTCACCGCGTCGGCGCGCCTGGTCCGCAACCTCGGGTTCGCGACGCTGACGCTGCGCGGCGCCTACGCCGACATCGCGACACCGCTCGGCAATGGCCGCTACGACGAGCTCGGCATCTCGCTGATGAAGACGATCCGTCGCAAGGGCGGCAAGCGCACCTGGTTCGGAGTCAGCCTCGATCGCCGGCGCTGGCAGGGCGACTCCCCACCCGCCGGCGAGCGCGATGTCACGCAGCTATTGTTCGTGCTCGGCTGGAACTTCTAATCGCCGTCGAGGGCGCGGTCCTCGCGGGTCGGCTTCTTCTTGATCCCGAGGTCCGCCAGCTTCTTGCGCAGCGTGTTGCGATTGAGCCCGAGCAGCTCGGCTGCCTTGAGCTGGTTGCCGCCGGTGTGCGCGAGCACGAGGTCGAACAGCGGGCGCTCGACGCGCGCGACGACCTTGTCGTAGAGATCGTGCGCGGGATAGCCATCGATCCGCGCCAGCAGGCCCGCGAGCTTGGCCTTCACCATGTCCTCGAAGGCGAGATCCTCGAGCGGCACGCGCGCGGCCACCGTCGGCAGGATCTCGTCGACGTCGCCCGCCTCGATCTTCGTCCCCTTGACGCGGACCACCAGCCGGCGCGCGATCGACTTCAGCTCGCCGACGTTGCCGGGCCACGGATACTCGGTGAGCCGCGTGATCGCGCGCGTCGACACCGTCGGCTTCGCGCGCCCGACCTCGGCCGCGTAGTGCTTGATCCAGCGCTCGAACAGCGCGGGCAGATCGTCGAGCCGATCGCGCAGCGGCGGGACGACGATCCGGCGCGGCCGGAACAGCTCGTAGAAGTCGCGGACGACGATCTCGGCGTCGACGGCGCGCTCGAGATCGAGATCCGCGGTGGCGACGACCTGGACATCGGAGGCCTCGGTCTCGCTGCTCTTGCGATCGCGGATCGCGCGCTTGAGCGTGCGCTGCGACGGTCGCGACAGATCGCTGACGTCCTTGACCAGCAGCGTGCCACCGTTCGCCGCGCGCAGCGCTCGCCGGGCGCGCTCGCAGGCATCGTCGGTCTTGGCCTCGCCGCGCGTCAGCGGCACGTCCTCGAACGTCGGCCGCACCGCGATGAAGCGCGCGCCGGTGCGCGGGCCCTTGTGGTGCAGCACGCGCGCGATCAGCTCGCGCCCGGTGCCGTGCTCGCCACAGATCACGACCGGATCGTCGCCGTCGGCATAGTCGTCGAGCTGCGCGGCGACGGCCCGCATCGCCGCGCTGTCGGTGACCAGAAAGTCTTTGGCCTTGAGGCTGCCGCGTAACACGTCAGGCGGCCTGATCGTCGGAGGAGTTGAACCCGCCGTCGCTCTCGAGCTTGGAGTTCGTCATCTCGGGCGCGAGGCCGAGCCGCTTCTGGCGATCGACGAGCTGCGCGAAGTAGTCCTCGACCAGGTTCTTCGCCAGCGCGAGATCCTTGGTCTCCCAGACCTTCAGCCGCAGCGCGTTGCAGCCGTACAGACCGCGCGCGTACCACGCGCACGCCTTGCGGACCTCGTGCAGCGTGCGGGGCCCGGGCTTCAGCGTCTCGATGAGCTCGACGTGGCGGCGATACACCACCAGCCGCTCCTCGAGCCCCGGCGGTCCCGGATCGGGGCGCCCCGCCGCTACTTCCGCGAGCCGCGCGAACAGCCACGGATTGCCGAGCGCGCCGCGTCCGATCATCACCGCATCGCACCCGGTCTGCTCGCGCAGGCGGAGATAGCCCTCGACATCGATCACGTCGCCATTACCGACGACGGGAATGTGCGCCGGTAGCGCGTCGCGGACCTTCTTGATCGCGTTCGGGTCGCTCTTGCCCGAGAAGCCCTGCGTGCGCGTGCGGCCGTGGACGGTGATCATCTTCGCGCCCGCCTCGACCAGCGCGATCGCGAACTCGGCCGCGTTGAGGTTGTCCTGGTTCCAGCCGGCGCGGTGCTTGACGGTCACCGGCACGTCGGCGGGCACCGCGTGTACCACCGCGCGCACCAGCTCCTGGGCGATCGCGGGCTCGCGCATCAGCGCCGAGCCGCACTCGCCGGCGACCACGCGCTTGGCCGGGCAGCCCATGTTGATGTCGACCAGCGACGCGCCGATCGACACCGCGAGCCGCGCGGCATCCTCCATCCGCTCGGGCTCGCGACCGAAGATCTGGACGCCGAACTTGCGACCGCCGAGCGACGCCGTCAGCTTGCCGGTGGTCTTGGGATCGCCGACCGACAGCGCGTGGGCCGACAGAAACTCGGTGATCGTGAAGCCGACGCCGAACTCCTCGCACACGGTGCGAAACGGCAGATCCGTCACCGCCGCCATCGGCGCGAGGATGACGGGCGTGTCGATTACCAGGTCACCGACCTTCATGAAGGGAGCAGTTTGTACCGGATCGAAACGCGCCTGACCAGACCCCGTATCTGCGCGGATCGCCGCGTCATTTAGCCGCCGGCAGGTCGGCCGGCAGGTTGACGTTGGAAAGCGCGCGCAGCTCCGGATCGATCGCGCGCAGCTCGGGCTCGGCGAGCCAGCGCAGCGCGAGCCCGGCATCGGTGAGCAGCCGCGATGCCTTGCGCTGGCCGGTCGCGAGCAAGCGCGCGAGGGCCGGCCGCGTTGCCTCGGCGCGCAGGACACAACACAGCGGTTGCGGCAGGCCATCGATCTCGATGCCGACGCCGTCATCGCCGCGCCGATCGAGCAACAGATCGACGAGCTCGCCGCTGACGTACGGCATGTCGCCCGCGACCACGAGCAGCCACGGCGTGGTGACGACCTCGAGCCCGGCGGCGATCCCGGCGAGCGGGCCGCCGTCGGTCACCGCATCGGCCACGGTTCGATAACCGGCGATCGGTGTCGGGGCAGACACCACGATCTCGGCGACGCGCGGCGCGAGCACCGCGACCTGGCGCTCGAAGATCGTGCGTCCCTCGATCACGAGCTCGTGCTTCGCGATGCCACCGAGCCGCGTGGCCTTGCCGCCCGCGAGGATCAGCGCGGTGACGCTCATCAGCGCCGCAGCAGCGTCTCGACGTAGTCCTGCGACGGCGTCGTGATCTCGGGGCCGCTCGTCGACAGGTAGACCGAGACCTCGGTGCGCACGCCGAAGCTGCCGGCCGTGTAGAGGCCCGGCCCGACGGTGAAGCCGGTGCCCGCCGTCAGGATCCGGCTGTCCTTGACTTCGTAGTCGTCGAGGTCGGCGCCGCCGCCCTGGAGGTCGGTATCCATCGAGTGCCCCGTGCGGTGCATGATCTGCTGGGCCATGCCGGCCTTCTTGATGAAGGCGCGCGTCGCCTGATCGACCTCGGCACCGGTGACCGGCCGGTTCTTCTTCGTGCGATCGACGATCAGCGCGAGCGCCTGATCGCGCGCGAGCGTGACGGTCTCGAAGGCCTTCTTGATGTCGTCGCGCACGGCGGTGTCGGCGACCGCGACCCAGGTGTGCGCCGCGAAGATGCCCTCGGGCTTGTCGACCTTCGCGGCGAGCGAGATCACGATCAGATCACCGCGCCGGATCGGGGCGTTCTTCGCCGCGTTCGGCACGTAGTACGGGTCGGCCGTGTTGACGCCCGCGGCGACCACCGGCGCCGGCCCGACCAGGCCGCGCATCGTGATGCCCTTGGTGAGCCGCTGCTGGAGGTCGTACTCGGTGATCGGCTGGTTCGCCGCGATCTGGCGCGCCGCGAACGCGAGCGTCTCCTTGCGCAGCTCGACGAGGTGGTGGACCGCGATGTGATGCGCGGTGCGGCCCGGCTCGCCCCAGATCGCCTTGGTGTACTGGACGAGCGTGTCGCTCGACCGGACCTGCACGCCCGAGGCGCGGATCATCTCGAGCGTCCCGGCGTCGACGCGCGACACGCTCGGCACGTTGGCCTTCGGCGAGTACTCGAGCGCGATCGTGCGGCGGCCCTTGAGCACCGTCTTCAGCTGGGTATCGAGATCGCGATAGCCCTTGTACGTGAGCTTGGTGCCCGGCAGGTGCTCGAAGCTGCGCTTCTCGGCGTCGTGCATCAGCGCGATCGGCTGGCCCTTCGCCGGGATCATGTAGAACCACGGCCGCGTCGGGTTGCCGTCGGGCGCGACCAGCCGGCGCGCGATCGGGTTCGCACCATCGCGATCGAACAGCAGCCAGCCATCGAGCCGCTGCACCGCGAGCAGCGCTTGCACCGCGGGGACATCGGCGATGCCGACGCGCGCGGGCACGCCACCATAAGGATCCGCCGGCATCGCGGGACCTGGAGCCTTCGGCGTCGCGGGAGCCTTCGGCGTCGCGGGCGCCTTGGCAGGCTTCGCATAAGGATCGGCAGGCGCGGCGGGCGCCGGCGGCTTCTTCGGCAGACCCGGCGGTGGCGTCGGGCCGATCACCGGCGCGTACGGATCGCTCGGTGCCGGCGCGGGCTTCGCCGGCTGCTTGGCAGGCGCGGGCCTGGCTGGCTTTTGCGGCGCGTACGGATCGGCAGGCTGCGCGTGAGCGCCGAAGGCGTAGAGGAGGATCGTGACCGCCGCGAAGCGTTTCATGACGAGGGTCTCCAGTCCGGACGGACGTGCAAGAGCTCTGCGACTAGCTGGTCATGAATAGCACCGTTCGTCGCGCAGACCTCCCCGCCATGCGGGTCGAAGGCCCCGCCCGTCGTGTCCGTCACGGTCCCACCGGCCTCGCCCACGATCAGCGCGCCGGCGGCGATGTCCCACCGCTTGAGCCTGCGCTCCCAGTAGCCCGCGAGCGCGCCGCGCGCGACCAGGCAAAGATCGAGCGACGCGCAGCCGAGCCGGCGGCAGGCTCCGGCACGCCGCTGCAGATGCTCCCACTCGGCGAAGTTGTTCACCGGATGCGTCGCGCGGTCGTACGGAAAGCCGGTCGTCAGCAGTGCCTGATCGAGCCGCGCGATCTGGCTGACGCGGATCGGTCCGTGCTCGTCGCGCGCGCCGGCTCCCTTCGCGGCCTCGAACCACCAGCCGAGACGCGGTGCCGCGACGACGCCGGCGGTGGTCTGGTGATTCTCCTCGTAGGCGATCACGATCGACCAGATCGGGAGCCCGTGCGCGAAGTTCACGGTGCCGTCGATCGGATCGACGATCCATCGACTGCCATGGGTCTGGGAGCGCTCGCTTCGCTCGCCCGTCTGACCGCCTTCCTCGCCGAGGATCGGGACACCCGGCGTGCGCTCCTCGAGCGTCTTGCGGATCAGCTCCTCGCTGCGCACGTCCCACTCGGTGATCAGGTCGCGCGGGTTGGCCTTTCCCGTGACCCTCTCCGGCCTCGCAGTCGCCAGCAGATCCATCGCGGCACGCACGGCAACGCGCGCCGTCTCGAGCAGCTCGCTCACGCGTTACAGATCCAGTCGCATCGCGACCAGCTGCGTGCCGCCGAGCGTGGTCGTCGCGATCGGCCGCGCGAACGTGTCGTGGCCGGCGACCTGCTTGGACAGGGTCGAGCGATCGACGACGCGGAAGCCGAACTTGGCGGCGAAGAAGTCGCTCGCGCTCTCGGTGATCAGATAGATCCGGCGCACGCCGCGCCAGCGCGCCTGGCTGATCGCCATGTCGGCGAGCATCCAGCCGTAGCCGGCACCGCGATGCTCGGGGTGAACCGCGAGCGCGCGCAGGATCGCGTCGTCGCCGAGCACCTCGAGCGACACGCAGCCGACGACGCCCTTCTCGTTGCGCAGATCGAAGAAGCTGTTCGACTGATCGTCGCGCGCCGATTCGTTGACCAGGCCGACGCGCGCGAGCAGCTGGCGGATCGCGGCCATGTCGCCGCGCTGCGCGGGACGCATCGGATCGCCGATCTCGTCGAGCAGCTTGTCGTGCAGGCCCTCGAAGCTGCCCGACGACAGCACGCACACGACATCGCCGGGCGCCGCGCTCTCGGCGAGCTGCTTGACGATGGTATCGACCTCGGGCGTGTACGACGCCTTGGTGCCGCGGCGGTGGAGATCGAGCGCGAGCCGCTCGGGATCGAAGCGGTCGTCGGCCGGGATCTTCGACGGATCGAACAGCTTGCCGACCATCACCTCGTCGGCATGTGCGAACGCCTCGGCGAACTCGGCCTGGAACGTCTTGCGACGCGACGTCGCCGAGCGCGGCTCGTAGACCGCGATCAGCCGCCGCTTCGGGAACCGCCGGCGCAGACCGCGCAGCGTCTCGCGGACGGCCGTCGGGTGGTGCGCGTAATCGTCGAGCACGGTGACGCCGCCGGCGATGCCGCGCAGCTCCTGGCGGCGCCGCACACCGGCGAAGCTGGCCACGCCGCGCTGGATGTCCTGGATCGAGACCCCTCGCGATTTGCACACCGCGATCGCGGCGATCATGTTGCTGACGTTGTGGCGGCCGACGAGCAGCGACTCGAAGCGCTCGAGGCGCTCGCCGCGGCAGTAGACGTCGAACGCGACGCGCCCGCTCTTACCGACCTCGAGATCGCGGGCCCACCACGAGCACTCCGGCGGCGGTGGCGCTTCGCTGTCGTCGAGCACGCAGTACTGCTCGACGGCGCACGCCGCATGCTTCGCGAGCGCGACCGCATCGGCGGACTCGGCGCAGACCACGAGCAAGCCGTCGGCCGGCAGCCCGGTGACCAGCTTCTTGAACGTCTCGCGCACGGCCTCGAACGACGGAAAGATGTCGACGTGATCGAGCTCGACGCTGGTCAGGATCGCCGTCTTCGCCCGGTAGTGAGCGAACTTGGGGCCCTTGTCGAAGAACGCCGTGTCGTACTCGTCGCCCTCGATCACGAAGTCTTCGCCCTGGCCGAGCTTGTAGCCCTGGCCGAGGCCGACCGGGACGCCGCCGACGAACAGCGAAGGATCGCGCCCGGCCTGCTCGAGGATGTGCGCGATCAGCGATGTGGTGGTGGTCTTGCCGTGGGTGCCGCAGACCACGATCGAGTGCTTGCTCCCGATCAGACGCTCGCCGAGCACATCGGGAAACGACGTCAGCGGGAGGTTGCGCTCGCGCGCCGCGACCACCTCGACGTGGTCCTTGCCGTGGACGTTGCCGACCACCACCAGGTCCGGTCCCCACGCCAGGTTTTCGGCGTCGTACGGCATCATCACCGGCACGTCGAGCGCGGCGAGCTGCTCGCTCATCGGTGGATAGACCGCGGCATCGGAGCCACGGACGTCGTGGCCGCTCGTGGCGAGAAGCCCCGCCACCGCGCCCATCCCTGTGCCGCCAATGCCGATCAGATGGATTTTCATCGGATGCCCCGCACGGACCCTGGGTGCGGTCGCCGCGGAAGGTACTCGGGGGGGCCGGGCGGGTAAAGCGTTTGGACCTGGATCGTGGGATTTGGGATATCCTTTTGATCCCGCCATGGAAGGTACGCGCCACGAGCGCCGGCATCACTTCCGGGGCAAGGCCCGGCCCGGCCGGGTGATGGCGCTGCGCTTCCGATCGGGGGGTGATCAGGCGTGGATCGAGGCCGCGACCCGCAACATCGGGGTCGGAGGCGCGTTCATCGTCACCGCGCAGATCCCGGCCGTCGGGGCCTCGATCGCGATCGAGCTCACCCTCCCGGGGAGCGATCAGATGTTCTCGCTCCCGGCGGTGGTGCGGTGGGCGGCCCCGGATGGCATGGGCGTGCAGTTCGTCGGCGTCGATGTCGACGTGCTGCTCGAGCTCAACGATTACTTCGCCACCCTGGTCCCCGCGGCGGCCGGCGGCTAACGGCGCGCGTCGGTCGACTCGAAGATCTTGTCGGCGCTCGCCGGCACGAAGCCGTGGAACAGCTCGCCGGTCGGCAGCGGATAGCGGCGGGCGAACTCGTAGTAGCAGGACGGGATCTTGGCGCTGCGATCGGAGAACTCGACCTCGATCGCGTCGGCGAGCGTCGACGACTGCTCGAGCCGCTCGGCCTGCGAGCCCTTGACCATGCCGCCGCTGGTGTTGAGCGCGAAGCCGTGCTCGAGCAGGAACGCACCGAGCGCGTGAAGGTCCGGGAA
>JAEYYY010000452.1 GCA_023430775.1 Pseudomonadota bacterium | reverse complement strand
GCCTCGGACAGCGCAGGGGCCCACGGTGGCTTGTCGGCGCGCCGGATCGCCGCGACCGCGGCCTGAACAGATGGATCGGTGCGATCCGCGAGCACGTCACCCGCTAACGTGTTCCAGAAGGCGCGGAAGTCGGTGGTCGGTGCGAACACCGCGCGCAGCCCGTGACGCCCTGCGAGGATCCACTGCGTGCGCAGGCACGCGTGCTCGCGCCAGTCATGATCGGGGCCGGTGTTATCCATCCCCCAGTCGGGGCGGTCGAACGACTCCTCGCCCTCGACGAGCGAGTGGCACAGCTCGTGGAAGATCATCTGCGCGAGGCTGTCGTCGCCGTCGAGCGTGTCCGGCGTGCCGATCGACAGCGTGCCGCGACCATCGGTCGCTGCATATGCATGTGGCGTGCGCTCGACGCGCAGCCCGATACGACGGGCCGCACCGAGCCAGACCTGCGACAGCGGGTCGAGATAGCGGTGGGTGACGTCGCGTGCCACGGGGGCGGACTTAGCAACAAAACTTGCCCACGTCACTACGGCCATCGAAGGTGGAGAGTATGAAGGGCGACATCGCGTTGGCCGGTTTCGTGCTGACCCACGAAGAGTGGCAAGCGCTCGACCAGCTCTCTCGCGCCCAGCTGCTCGCCGCCGCGTTCCAGCGGGATGCCTGGCAGGCGCCCGGGGAATGGAAGCCGCTCGCCGAGCTGCTGAGCGAGCCGGTCTCCGACGAGCCGATCTCGAAGTTGTAGCCACGTCCGGAAACGGCCAGTCAGGCCGGAGGGTGCGTGGTACCCGTGTGGTCATGGAGCTCGATGACGACGCACGGTACGCGGCCCTCGCCGCGCGGGACCGCCGCTACGACGGCGTGTTCTTCGTCGGTGTGTCGACGACGGGCATCTACTGCCGCCCGATCTGCACCGCGAAGCTGCCGGGCCGGACGCGCTGCACGTTCTACGCGACCGCCGCGCTCGCCGAGGCCGCCGGGTTCCGCGCCTGCTTTCGCTGCCGGCCCGAGCTCGCGCCGGGGAATGCAGAGGTCGATGCGGTCGACGTGCTCGTCGCGACGGCGGCCGCTCGGATCAACGAGGGCGCGCTGAACGAGGCATCCGTCGACGAGCTCGCGGCCGAGCTCGGGGTGTCGGCACGGCACCTGCGGCGCGCGATGGAGAGCAAGCTCGGCGTGTCGCCGGTCGCGCTCGCGCAGACCCGGCGGCTCGCGCTCGCGAAGCAGCTGCTCCAGGACACCGCGCTGCCGCTGACCGAGATCGCGTTCGCCGCCGGCTTCCAGAGCGTGCGGCGCTTCAACGCGGTGTTCCTCGACGTCATGGGGCGCGCACCCGGTGCCTTGCGGCGCGCGCATGCGGACGGCGGCATCGGCGAGCGCGCGCTGGCGCTGCGTCTCGACTACCGGCCGCCGTACGACTGGGATGGCGTGCTCGGGTTTCTCGCCGCGCGGGCGATCCCCGGCGTCGAGCGTGTCGATGGCGATGCATATCGTCGCGTCGTTCATCTCGATGGCAAGGTCGGGACGATCGAGGTCCGCCGCGCCGACAAGCGCGATGCGCTCGTGCTGACGATCGCGCCGGCGCTCGTGCCGGTCGTGATGCCGCTGGTCGCGCGCGTGCGGCGGATGTTCGATCTCGATGCGCGTCCCGACGTGATCGCCGGTGTGCTCGGCAAGGATCGCGGGCTCGCGCCGCTCGTCGCCCAGCGGCCCGGCTTGCGCGTGCCCGGTGCGATCGATGGCTTCGAGGCCGCGATCCGCGCGCTGCTCGGGCAGCAGGTGTCGGTCGCCGCCGCGACCACGCTCGCCGGCCGGTTCGCCGCGGCGTTCGGTGCGCCGCACGACTGCGCAGGCCTCACGCATCGGTTCCCGCTCGCGCGCGAGGTCGTGCGGGCGGGTGTCGATCGGATCGCGAAGATCGGCTTGCCGGGTGCGCGCGCGGCCGCGATCCATGGCTTCGCGGCGGCGGTGGCCGATCACCGCCTCGCGCTCGACGGTGTTCACCTCGAGCAGTTCGTGGCCGCCGCGACCGCGCTGCCCGGCGTCGGGCCGTGGACCGCGCACTACCTCGCGATGCGGGCGCTGCATCTCCCCGATGCGTTCCCCGCCGCGGATCTCGGGATCAAGAAGGCGCTGACCTCGCTCCCCGCGACTCCTGTCGCGGCAGATCGAGCTGGACGCGAGGCAGAAGCTCGCGCCGAGGCGTGGCGACCCTACCGGTCGTACGCCGTCATGCATCTGTGGTCATCTCTCGGAGGATCGAATGCTGGATCGAATGACGATCGAATCACCGCTCGGACCGCTGCGGCTGTTCGCCCGCGGCCACGAGCTGATCGGGCTGCATCTTCCGGATCAGGACGTTCCGGACGGCTCCGACCGGTCGACGCCGGTGCTGGTCGAGACCGCGCAGCAGCTCGCCGAGTACTTCGCGGGGACACGCACCGAGTTCGAGCTGCCGCTCGCGCCACGGGGTAGTGGATTCCAGGAGCGCGTCTGGCGGCAACTGCTCGCGATCCCCTTCGGCGTGACCCGGTCGTACGGCGAGATCGCGCGCGCGATCGGCCGGCCGTCGGCGAGCCGCGCCGTCGGCACCGCGAACGGAGCAAACCCGATCGCGATCATCGTGCCGTGCCATCGCGTGATCGGGCAGAACGGCTCGCTGACCGGTTATGCGGGTGGCCTCGCCACCAAGAAGTGGTTGCTCGATCACGAGGCCCGGATCGCCGGCCGACAGCTCGCGCTTCTGGCGTAGGCAAGCTACGGTGGCCCCGTGGGCTGGCTGTTCCTCGGCGGTGTCGCAGCAGCATTCGCGCTCCTCGCGGGCCGCGGAGTGATGCGCCGCAAGATCCAGGTCGCCGCCGCCAATGCCGCCGGTCTGGTTCCGGTGCGCGACCTCTCGCACTTGCCCGATGCGCTGCAACGCTCCGCGCTGTGGGCGCTCGCCGACGGTGGCTTCGAGCATCGCGTCGTTCACGGCGTGCTGCCGCGCGTTCGCGAGGACACCGATGTCACCGCGTTCGATCTCGAGACGCTGCGCGAGCGCCGCGGCGAATGGGCATACCTGCCGGTCGATCCGCCGTTCCGGATCGGCGGTGTGGTCAGCGTCGTGATCTGCGAGATCGATCGCGACTTCCCGCACTATGTGATGAAGCGCGGCGGCCTCGGCGACGCGCTGATCGACGACGACATGGTGCAGCGCACCGGTCATGTCGCGAAGCTCGCGCGCGATGGCCTCGGGATGTCGCGGTTCTATCCCGCGGAGCTGCCGGCGCCGCTCTCGCAGACGCCGCTGACCCTGGCGATGCCCGACAACTGGCGCGCGTATGGCCCGGAGCAGGGGCCGCTCGCGGACCTGCTGGCGGCGGGGCTCGCCGAGGCGCTGCGCAAGGCGATCCGGCGCGACCTCGTGGTCGAGCTGATCGGTGGCCTCGTGATCTGTTATCCGGCGGCGCGTGAAGCCGCCGGTGCGGACGCGCTCGCCGAGCTCACCGAGCTGGCGTTGATCGTCGTCGATGGCGTGCTCGCGGCGTCGCCCAGGATCTCGCCGCGCGGCATCGAAGCGCGGCGCGGCCCCGACTGACGGCACGTAACAGCTCCATGACCGCGTGGCTCTGTCGTTGAAGTTGAAAGTCCGACTTCCTACGATGCGGCCGCATGAGGGGACTGCTCGCAGCGGCGTGCATGCTGATGGCCTGTGGCAGCTCGGCGCGACCCGATGCCGATGATGACCCCGATGTCGACGCGGCGGTCGAGCCGGCCGACACGATGACCACCCAGATCGTCGACGGCGATCTCGACGGCCTCGACGATGCGCTCGAGCTCCAGCTCGCCACCGACTACCTGCCGTACATCGCGCTGTCGCCGAACGACGGCTGCACGCGCTCGGGCCTGCTCGTTCGCGTGCGCCCGCACCCGGCCGACGCGACGAAGATCCTGATCGCCTACGACCACCTGTTCGAGACCGATTGCGGCCTCAACGGCCACACCGGAGACAACGAGATGTTCGGCGTCGCGATCGATCCCGCGATCCCGCCACCGGCCGGCATCCTCGCGATCAAGACGGCGTCGCACCAGAACACGATCTGCGAGCGCGTCACCGAGTGCACGACGTGCAGCAACGATCCGCGCAAGCAGTGCGACCGCGCGGCGATCGGCAACGCGATGTATCCGGTGATCTACGCCAGCAAGGACAAGCACGGCCAGTACGCGACGAAGAGCTCGTGCGGCCTCGGCTCCTGCTTCGATCAGTGCGATGCGAACCCGGTCGCGCACCGGCCGCCGATCGCGAACGCCGGTGAGCCCGGGCACCCGCTCGTCACCGATCTCACCGCGCAGGGCTTCATCACCGCCGCGAACGGCTGGACGAAGGCAGAGCTGATGAACCTCGACCCGTGGGGCGCCGAGGACTTCGGCGGCGCCGGCAACATCGCCGACGATCTGATCGATCCTGTGTTCGAAGCAGCGCCTTGCAACTAGCGGGCGGCGCCGATCGCCTGCGAGGCGGCGTTCGACCAGAAGTTGCCCTTCGCCGGCGAAGACGGTTGCGGCGCCACGCGGTTCAGCATGCTGGACCACGGGTTCTCCGGTACGTTCCAGCTCGCGCTGACCGGACCGACCTGAAGCCCGACTTGATCCGGCGTGATCACGTCGAGCGCTCGTGCGGCGCTGTGTGCCGTGATCGCTCCACCGGTGACGGTCGCGAGGGTGTCGATTGCGATGTCGTCCATATGACCTCCTTGCACTGCCTTCCGTGCAGCGAGCGTGCCGCCCATCACGATGAACACCGGCGCTGAGTTGCGGGGCACGCGGTGTTGCTCGTGGGTCACAACACGTCGACCGCCGTCAGCGCTGCGCGTGGCGCGTGCGCGATAGCCAGCCCTTCGCGCGGGGCGGATACGTGATCGCGCCGGTCTTCGCGTCGTGCCAGGTATCGACGTCCTTCGGTGCGTGACCGGCGTGCGCGTAGTCGTGGATCTCGGGGCAGGTGCCCGGCAGCATGCCGGACGTCTCGCAGACCACGATGTCCTCGATGCCCGGCGGCCGCTTCGGCAACGTCAGCTTCGAACCGCCGGCAACTGCGAGGATGGCGGAGCGGACGAGCGGACCCGCGGCGTCCATGCCGACGATGCCCTGGGTCGGCGCACCGTCGATCGAGCCGGCCCACGCACCGACGAGGACCTCGTTCGTCGCACCGACGGCCCAGGTATCGGAGAAGCCGCGCGCGGTGCCGGTCTTCGCGGCGATCTTGAACGCCAGGTCGAACGGCAGCTCCATGCCGAAGCCGGGGCGGCGGGCTTCCGGATCCGAGAGCATGTCCATCGTCATCCACGCGGTGGCGGGTGAGAACACGCGGCGCTCGAGCTCGCGCGACGGCGTCCACCGGCGGCCGTCGGCAACCTCGACGTGATCGATCGCGCGCGGCCGGCCGACCTTGCCTTCCTTGACGAGGAAGCCGTACGACGCCGTGAGATCGACGAGCCGGACCTTCGCGGCACCGAGCGCGAGGCGCAGGCCGTAATCGTTCGGTGCGCCGGGCAGCTCGCCGACGCCGGCGGCGCGCAACGTGGTCATCAGCCGCGGCACGCCGATCCTGTCGAGCACGTCGACGGCGGCGAAGTTGTACGAGCTCGCGAGCGCTTCGCGGTAGCGCACCGGACCGTGCTCGATGCCGTTCGGCGCGAAGTAGTCACCCGTGACATCGCGGATGTCCCACGCGATCGACGCCGGGTTGTCGCCGCCCTCGATCGCCGTCGCATAGACGAACGGCTTGAGCGCGGAGCCGGGGTTGCGCCGGCGCGTGGTGATGTTGATCTGACCACCGGGCGAGTCCCAGCCGATCGAGCCGACCATCGCGCGCACGCCGGTGGACTCGGTGTCCATGACGACGAGCCCCGCCTGCTGGAGGTGCAGGTGCGAGAGCTGCGCGACCTGCTCGCTGACGCGGCGCTGCAGCGTGCGCTGGAGCTGGAGATCGAGCGTGGTAGACACGCGGCCACCGGCCGTCCGCACGTCGGCGGGGAGCTGATCGATCGCGAACGCGACGAAGTGCGGCGCGTGATTGACCGAGTCGTGACGGGCGATTGCGAGTGGCGTGGCGCGGATCTCGCGCGCCTGGTCTTCCGACACCGCGCCGCGCGAGACGAGCATCTCCAGCACGTAGTCGCGGCGGCGCAGCGTCGCGTCGAGGTGCTTCAGCGGATCGTAGCCGGTCGGCGCGCGCGGGATCACCGCGAGCGTCAGCGCCTCGGCATCGGAGAGCGCGGTCGCCGGCTTGCCGAAGTAGAACCGCGACGCCGCATCGAAGCCGACCTGGCCGTTGCCGAAGTACGCGCGGTTCATCCACTGCTCGAGGATGGCGCGCTTGTCGACGGCGCGCTCCATGCGCAGCGCGAGCATCATCTCCTGCGCCTTGTTGCCGAGCGTGCGCCGGTTGTTGCCGAGCACCATGCGCGCGACCTGCATGGTCAGTGTCGAGCCGCCGTAGCGACCACCCTTGACGTTGAGCCACAGCGCGCG
Organism: Pseudomonadota bacterium; assembly: GCA_023430775.1. GTDB lineage: Bacteria > Myxococcota_A > Polyangia > Haliangiales > Haliangiaceae > JABFXX01. The sequence goes on along the minus strand of JAEYYY010000452.1, from coordinate 12,213 downwards.
AGCGAGCCCGAAGCCATCGACGCCGCGGTGATCCCAGAACCGCGCGTCCTCCGATTCGATCACCGCGGAGACGGCGATCGTCGGCACGCGGCCGAGCGAGATCCAGCGCGTGCGATCGAGCCCGGCCGCGGGCAGCGTCGCGATCTCCTCGCCGCGGACATCGAGCACGACCAGCGGCTCGTGCGTCGCGACGAGGTCCTTGTCGTCGAACCGCCAGACCAGCAAGAGGACGATGGCGATCTGGATCATCACCACCAGCGGGAGCAGGGTGCCTACCAGTCCCCACCGGGCGACGCGCCAGATTCGCCGGATCGAGGTCACGCCCTGGGGTGTGTTCAAGAGTGGTGCCGGCAACAGATCCCAGGCGCGGCCACGGGTTAGCGGCCGCCGTGTCTGCCGCCCCACGAATGCGACGGGCCACGTCGACACGCGTCCTGTAAGGTGTCGACGCCGTGATGGACGATCGCGACCTGCCTGCTGCTCGTCTGGTTCCTCGTGACGGGGCGGACCGCCGGGCACTCCTGCGTGCCGAGGCGGCCGACCAGGCTCGCAAGGCCGGTCGCGTCGCGGTCTCGGTGACCAAGGGCGTCGCGCTGCTCGCGCTGTGCGGGCTCGGGCTCGGCGTGCTCGCCGCCGGAGCGGGATCGCATCGCTACCACACCAAGGAGCTCGATCGGTCGTTCGAGCGCATCCGCAGCATCAAGCTCGATCTCTCGAAGTACCGGTCGGTGGACCTCGAGCAGCTCCGCCGGCAGCTCGATCTCCACAGGCTCGAGACCGACCACGTCCGCATGCAGTACCGGCGTGATCTCGGGACCGGGCTGACCCCGGAACACCTCCACGCTCGCTGACCTCGCTACTTGGTCACGCTGATCACGGCGCGGGCGGTGCGCGCGCGCACGTCGGGCTGATACATCGCCTCGATCGTGGCCGGCATCGCCGAGAACGTGCCGTCGATCGTGGCGCGCGCCTGGTACGTCAGCTGGTAGCTACCCGCGCTCATCCGATCCGCGAACCACTGCACGCGGTCGTCGCGCAGCTCCTGGTGATCCCAGGTCACGTAGCCCCAGCGGCGCGCCCACGGATCCGGGTTCGCCGGCTGCTGCGTGTTCTTGTCGGTGCCGCCCGATGCGAGCTTGGGGTTGATCACCTCGAAGCCGGCCGGGATCGGATCGACCATCGCGACCCACTGCTGGGCTTGCTTCGCGGTGACCTCGATCTTGACGGTCACCATGTCTCCGGCCTTGAACGAGGTGGCGGCGTTGCCCTTGGCATCGAGGTAGCTGCGCTTCAGCGAGAAGCCGTTCTCGCTCGGCGCGAGCGCATCGACGCGCGACTCGCGAACGCGGACGTTGATGTTGCCGCCGCCGTCGAGCGCGAGCTCGAGGTTATTCGCGGACAGCTTGCCGAGCGGCAGCTCGAGCTTCGACAGCTCGGCACCCCTGATCTTCTTCGCGGACACCACCTTGCCATCGAGCTTGATCGTCGCGGTGGTCTCGCCGCCGGTGGCGCGCTTGCCGTAGTCGCTCAGCGCGACCAGCGACCACAGCGTCTCCTGCGTCGACACCCAGTCACCGGCCCTGGTGCGCGCGGCCTTGAGACCGAGCGCGAGCTTGTCGATCTGCTTGCTCTGCGGATCGACCTCGAGCAGCGCGGCGAGCGTCATCGCCGAGGCGCGGATGTCGGAGTTCATGTAGTGGTACTGGTTCTCCTTGCCGGTCTCGCGGACGAGCGCCTTGTTGCCGTCGACGGTGATCCCGGCTTCGACGAGCTTCTTCATCTCGGCGAGCTGCGCGGGATCCGCCTTCGCCCTGTGCATCGCGCGCAGCAGGAACGCCTGGCCCCACTTCGGCAGGCCGCTGCGCACCGCGTAGAGGCGCGCGTTCAGGCTCGCGTCGGGCTTGCCGCGCATCGCCATCACGTAGGCGCCCATCGCCATCACCGCGCCGTCGCCATCGGGCTTGACGCCGGTCTTGGTCGACCACTGCTGGAGCGCGCGCGCACCGTTGTCGAACACCTCCGACGGAATCTCCTCACCCGCTTGCTGCGCGAGCGTCAGGCCCCACATCGCGTACGCGGTGAGGTGCGGATAGGTCTGCGACTGCGGCCACAGCGACCAGTGACCGTCGCCCTGCTGGTGACGGATCACCTTGGCCGTGCCGGCGTGGATGAACGCGTTCGCCTTGGTGCCCTTGAGGCTGGGGTCGTCGAGCGTGTTGGCCAGGTCCTTGGCGGCGACCAGCGGCACGAACCGCGACATCGTCTGCTCGAGGCAGCCATACGGATACTCGACGAGCGAGCGCAGGCCGGGCGCGAGGTCGCCGACGCCGGTGCGGTCGACGATGATCGACAGCGAGCTCTCGTCGCGCAGCACGTCGCTCGAGATCCCGAGCGAGCCACTCCAGGTGCCGTTCTTCGGCAGCGCCTTCTCGACGATCAGCCGGTTGTCGATCACGCGCGGGCGATCGATCGGCACGGTCACGCGGACCGCGTCGCGCGCATCCTCCCGCCGCGAGCTCCCCACGGCCACCGTGAACTCGAACGTCGCGGCGGCGTTGTCGCTGGCCTTCGCCGCGAACCGCACGCGCTGCGAGCTGTTCGCCGCGACGTCGACCGTCTGCGTCGTCGCGTCCAGCGTGGCGCCATCCGCCTTCGCGGTGACCACCGCCTTGCCGGCGATGTCGGTGTTGTTGTGGATCACGATGCCGACCGACGCCGCGTCGCCCGAGCGCAAGAACCGCGGCAGGGCGGGCGCCGCCATCACCGGCTTGTTGATCGTCAACCGCTGCTCGCCCGCGCCGAACTGATCGCTGGCATCCGCCGCGACGGCCATCAGCCGGAACGCGGTCAGGTTATCGGGCGCGGTGAACTTGAACGGAATCTCGCCCTTCTCGTTGGTGACGAGCATCGCGTTCCAGTACGCGCTCGACACGAACTTGCTGCGCACGCGCTGTCCGCCGAGCTCGCTGCCGCCGTCGCCACCTTCATCGGGGTCGCCCTTCGTCGGGTCGGCGATCCGTGCGACGCGGTTCCAGTTGGTGCCGGCATCGACGCCGAGACCGTACGACGCGTAGAAGGTCTTCATCGGATTCGGCGTCGCGTAGCTGATCAGCTGGAGAATTCCTTCGTCTGCCGCCGACAGCGAGACCTCGGCCTTGACCGGCTTGCCGCCCTTGGTGACGCGGATCTTGCCGGTCACCGGATCGCCGGGGCGGACCGTCGCGTTGTCGAGCTCGACGCCGACATCGAGCTGCTTGTGCGTGCTCGTCACCTTGAGCTCGACGAGGCCCATCTTGAACTGCGGGCGGTTCTTGTCGCCCGCGCCCTGGCGGCCCTGCACGAGCGTGACGCCGGCGTAGACGTTCGGCGCCCAGCTGTCCTGGATCTTCATCGCGATGCCTTCGCTCGCCGAACCCAGCTTCTTCACCGAGGCCTCGATGACGCCGTCGCGCTCGACGGTGATCAGCGCCGTCGGCTTGACCAGGTTCGCCTGCGCGACGAGCTTCGCGGTATCGCCGACGTCGTAGCTCGGCTTGCCGGCGACCAGTGTCATCCGCGCGCCTTCATCGCCACTCCAGAACGCCTCTCCCTTGCCGATCACCCAGATCTGGCTCGCCGCCTTGACCTCGTTGCCGAGTGCGTCCTTCGCGGACACCTCGATCACGTAGTCGCCCGGCTCGGTCGGATAGATCCGCTCGGTGTGCGAGCCGGCGCCGGCGATCGACACCTCGCGCTCGAACATCTTCTTCGGGCTCGATTCGCAGCGCTGGAACGAGCGCGATCCCATTTGCTCCCACAGACACGAGTGCACGGTCCTCGTCATCGATAGCTTCGCCTTGGTCGCGCGCTGCTTGCCCTCGGTGTCGAGCGCCACCAGGTTGACGCCGAACGGCATGCCGACGGCCTGCACGAATTCGTTGGCGTGCATGCCGAGATAGAACTGCGTCTTGTGGGCGGTGACGATCGTCGACTTGCCCATCGTCTGGTCCGCGCTGTCCGTGACGTTCGCCGACAGGATGTAGTCGACCGGCCCGGTGAACGCCTTCGCGGTGTCGCGCGCCTCGATCACGAGCTGACCCTGCGCGTTCGTCTTGCCGGTGCCGTCGGAGATGAACTCGCCGTAGTCCTGATCCTCGTTGGGCTCCCACCAGTACCACTCGTGCGGGTTCGCCGAGAACGTGTACGCGTCGTAGCCCTTGAACTTCACGCGATGCGAGCGCTTGCGCAGGCCCCACTCGACTTTGGCCTCGGCCGCGGGCGAGCCCATCAGGTACTTCGCATCGAGCTCGAACCGCAGCTTCTCGCCGGGCTGCGGGTTCGCCTGCGCGCTCTTGACCTTGACCTCGAACGTCGCCGGGCGGAACTCCTCGACGGAGAACTTCTCGCGGAACGTCTGGTCCGCCACCTTCGCGCGCACGTAGTAGTCGCCGACGCTCGCCTCTTCACCGAGGTTCATGTCGAACGCGAAGCCGCCGAACGCCGACAGCCTGGCCTCGGTGTTCAGCACCGTCTGGCCGCGCGAGTCCTGGACCTCGATCTCGACCGGCTTGCCGCGGTTCGGCACGCTCGGCGCGCGGCCCTGCTTGATCTCTCGCGCGAGGCCCTTGAAGTGGACGCTCTCGCCCGGGCGATAGAGGCCGCGGTCGCTCTGGATGAAGCCGCGGATCTTGGTCGCGCCACCGCGACGATCCTCGGTCACCCCGAAGTTCCACAGCTGGATGCCGTTCGCCCAGTTGCCGTCGACCACCGCGAGGTCGGTGCCGTTCTCGACCACCGCGATCAGCCGCTGCGATCGGTAGGTATCCCAGTCCTCGAATTCAGGCGTCTCGTCGTCGGTCGCCGTCTGCTTCTTGAGGATGCTGGTGCCCGGAATCTTCACCAGGCCGTCGGCCGTGGTGACGCCGGTGTGCACCTGCTTGCCCTGCGGCGTGTAGACGCGCACCTTCGCGCCGCCGATCGGCGCGCCGGTCGCGAGCGAGGTCACCCACACCACGCCGCTCGCGGTGCCGGTCTTGATCAGCACGCCCATGTCGGTGACGTTCGCGAGCACGCGGTTGCGGCGCGGGTTGAGCCAGCCGCGATTGCTGTCGGGCTGGATCTCGTCGGAGCGCACCTCGGCGAGGAACACACCGCGCTGCGATCCGCCACACGTCTTGCCGAGCTCGACCTCGTCCATCCGCCACTTGTTCCTGGTGGCCGGCTTCACGGCCGTGGTCTTCGGCCGGACCTTGATCGCCTTCCAGTCGATCGGCTTGTCGTCGTTGTTGCCGCCCCACGGGTCGTAGTTCATGTCCGTGGTCAGCACCTGGACGAGTCGCTCCTTCGGGATCGGCGCGCACTCGACCTCGTACTTGCTGATCGAGCGCGTCCACACCGGGTAGCCCTTGGCACTCGCCTCGAGCGCGAAGATGCCGCGCTCCATCGAGATCCGCGGCCGCGCATCGCCGGTCTTGAACTCCACCGTCTTGTCGGCGGCGAGCTTCTGCCCGAACGTGTCGACCAGGCCCGAGACCGAGACCTTGTACCGGGTCTGCGTGTCGAGATCCGTCGTCACGTGATACGAGCGCCCCTCGTCGCCGAGGTAACCCTGATCGAGGTTCGGGATCGCGGGCTCGCTCTTGATCGCCTTGCGGATCGCGTCGAGCGTCACCGGCGTCGAGAACGAGAACGCCAGCTCGACCTCGTCGGCCGCGACGTCGTCATCGCTCGGCGATGCCTCGGTGACCTCGAGCGCCGGCCGCACGCCGAGCGGCAGCGTGTAGGTCTCCGCGAGCGGCAGGTTGCCGCCGGCACCGACCAGCTTCTCGCACGTCAGCGTGTACGCGCCGCCGCGCTCGAGCGGCTTCGCCGGCCTCACCTTGACGTTCTGCGCCGGCGCGCCGGGCATGCCGACCAGCCCGACGTCGCCGCTGCCGTGCGCCAGCTTGCAATGGGCGGCCACGTCCACCGCCGTCACCGGCACGTTGAACGCGAGCGGCAGGTCGCCGTCGGGCGAGATCATCTCGGCGTCGATCCCGGCCACACCTTCGACGGCGATCGGCCGGTGCACGAACGACAGCTCGAAGTTCGACGTCCGCTTCGCCAGCTCGCCCCTGAGCGCCACCGTGTACCTGGTCGATGGTGTCAGCTTGTCGCTCGGATCGATCACCAGCGTCCGCCGGTCCTGCCAGAACCCGTTCCACGCGAACTTCGGCGATACCTCGACCAGCGCTTGATCAGCAGCCTTGCTGACCTTGCTCTCCTCGACGACCGGTTCGTCGAACCGGATGACGATGGTCTCGGCCTTGTCGATCACGCCCGAGGGCGCGAACGACATCACCTGGAGCTCGCGGGACGTCGAACTGCGACTGCCACCTCCACCACACGACAGCGCGAGTGCGAGACCCGCGAGCGTCATCGAACCAGTCAACCGAGTCGATCGTGCAAGCACGCGGCGTAAGTTCATGCGTGCCGCGATTGCATCGTCGGTGCCGTGCACAGCGCGGGCAATCTCGCGAGGTTGAGCCGCCAGTGGCGAACGGGACACGACGCGAACACAAAAGTGGCGACGCGAATAGACGAGCGCGATCGCGCGTTTTGTCCTCGGTCCGTCGACGCGAGATCTAGGCCGACGCGCTCGGCTCGACGCCGAGAACGCTCCTCAGCTCGCCGAGCCGCTGCTCGAGTGCGGCATCGCCATACGGCTCCGCCGTGCCGTGACCCCACACCGTCCCCGGCCACGCGGCATCGGCCGTCGTGCGCGCGACGACATGAACATGGAGCTGGGTGACGATGTTGCCGATCGCCGCGACGTTGATCCGCGCCGGCTCGTACAGCTTCTTCAGTGCCTCGCTCGCGCGCTCGATGTCGTCGAACGTCATCACCCGATCCTCGGGATGAATATCGGCGAGCTCGCGCAGCGACGTCCGCCGCGGGATCAAGATCAGCCACGGGAACCGCGCGTCGTTCATCAGCTGCACGCGACAGATCGCGAGGTCGGCGACGAAGCGCGTGTCGGCCTCGAGTCGCGGATGCAGCGTGAACGTCATCCCTGCATGGTGGCCGTATCGCGTAGAATGGGAAGTCGATGCGCGCGGTTTTCGTCCTGACCATGCTGGCGGCGTGCGGCCGGGTGGCGTTCGACGAGATCGAGGGACCGCCGGCGCCGGATACGGCGGCTCCGCGGTGTGCCGCCGGATTTGATCCGGTGCCGGACGCACCGCTGCAGTACCGCTTCGAGGTGACGCCGGTGTCGTGGTCCGAGGCACTCGAGACCTGTCGCGGCTTCGGTCCCGGTCATTCACTAGCGCTGCCGACCTCCGACGCGGAGCGCCTCGCACTCGGCGCGGCCGCTCGCGCGAAGCTGGTCGATCGATGGTGGCTCGGCGGCACCGACGAGGCGATGGAAGGGGTGTGGCTCGATCCCGAGGGCGCGCCGATCGACTATCAGCCGTGGGCACCGGGCGAGCCCAATAACACGGGCGAGGGCGGCGAGAACTGCCTCGACATCCTCGCCGACCCGATCGAGGGCGTCGACCGCACCGATCGATTCGACGATCGCGCGTGCGGCGCTGCGTACCCGTTCATCTGCGTCTGCACGCTGGGCGACTAGATCCGCTTGCGGGCGACCATCGCCCACGCGATGCCCGCGGTGACGAGCTGGCGGACGCGGGTCAGGAGCACCGCCGCGACCGCGGTCGACGGATCGATGCCCATGGTGCGCGCGATCAGCGCCTGCGAGCCTTCCTGGAGGCCGAGCTGACCGGGCACCACGGCGCCGACGAACGTCAGCAGCACCGGGACGGCGGCGACCGTGCAGGCCTCCGCGGCGGAGAGGGGAGCGCCACAGATCGCGTACGCGACGACGATCTCGAGGCCGAGGACGGAGCGCGCGAGCAGGCCGATCAACACGGCAGCGAGCAGGGGGCGGCGGCGCAGCACGATCGCCTCGATCTCGCGATCGATCGCCGCACCGGTTCCGGTGCCCGCCGGCGCACTTCGCTTCCGGATCCGGACGATCAGGCGGTGTAGGCGATGGCCGATGCCGTGGCGCGACGCGACGTAGATCGCGGCGAACGCGATCGCGAGCAAGGCACCGGCACCGACGAGCCCGCCGATCACGTAGCTCGACGGCAGATCCGAGAGCTGCACCGCGGCGAGCACGCCACCGAGGAGGAACAGCGCACTCGCGGCGGCGTAGGTCAGGCGATCGACGATGATCACCGCGATGCCGCGCGTGCGCTCGGATGTCGGGAGCCACAGCAGGCGTGTTGGTTCTCCACCCATTCCGAACAGCGGCAGGATCACGTTGATGCCGGAGGCGGCGAACCGCCCGAGGAGCGCCGAGCGCACGGTCGGTCGCTCGTGTGGAGGGAACAGCACGAGATAGGGCAGGGCGCCGATCGCGGTGCCCGCGACGTAGACGACCAAGAGCCATGCGGCGTTGGCGCCCACGTGTTGAAGCTCGTCGACGATCTGAGTGGGTCCGAGTCGTGCAACCAGCACGATCATGATCGCTAGTGCCGCTGCGAGGGCGAGCAAGCGCACGACGCGCGCCCGGGTCACGGCGGAGGCTCCTCGATGAACAGCGACGGGAACATTCGTGCGCTGTACTTGCAACCCGCCGCCCATTTCGGAGGTGCGGAGCGCCAGGCAGCGACCATCGTGCCTCTGCTCAGAGACTTCGGTGTCGAGACGGTGCCGTTCGTCGGGCCAGGTACCGAGATCGTCGAGTGGTTTCACGAGCGCGGGTTGCACGACGACGAGCTCGTCCACACTGCGAGGTTTCCCGGCAAGTGGTCCGAGGCGCACGGCTTCGGACGGCTAGGGCGCCTGTGGCGGTACGCGCGCTGTATCTGGGATTGCCGCGCCGAGGTCGCGCGCTTGATCCGGGAGCGCGAGATCGACGTCATCTTCGCGGCGATGGCGTTCTCGTGGATCACGGCCACGCCGGTGGCGCGCGCATTCGGTGTTCCGATCGTCTGGCGCGCCGGTGGCACGGAGTGCACGCGAGCCGAGCAGCGGCTGCTGTCGACGTGGACGCGCTGGCATCGGCCGGATCGGCTGGTGTGCAACGGCGAGTCCGTCCGCGCGCTCTACGGGCCGATCGTGCGCGCGCCGTCGCTGGTGATCCGCAACGGCCTCGATGCGCAGCAGTTCCATCCCGGCGCCGGCGATGGCAGTCATCTGCGACCGCGACACGCGAAGCTGGTGATCGGCTTCGCGGGGCGGCTGGTGCCTCAGAAGCGGCCCGAGGACTTCATCGGCGTGGCCGCGCGCTTCGCGCATCGCGACGACGTGGCGTTCTTGCTCGCGGGCGACGGCAACAAGCGCGCACACTACGAGGCGCTCGCCACGCGCCTCGGCGCTCGCACGCTCCACATCACCGGCTTCGTGCACGAGATGCGTGACTTCTACGCCGCATGTGACGTGCTGGTGTTGCCGTCGCGCTCGGAGGGCTGCCCCAACGTGGTGCTCGAGGCGATGGCGATGAATGTCGCGGTGGTCGCCGCCGACGCACCTGCGACACGCGAGATCGTGACCGATCAGAGCGACGGCGTGCTCTATCCGATCGGCGATCTCGATGCGCTGGAGCACGCGCTCGCGCTGATGATCGATCGCCCCGACTGGCGCCGCATGCTGACGGCGCGTGGCCAGCACCGGGTGTCCCGGCTGACCGCGCGCGAGTGCGCCGCTAGAACGGCATTCCTCCTCCGCGATATCGCATCCAGCCGGCAACTCCGACAACTCCCAGCCCGAGAGCAATGTACGGAGCTCCGAGCCTGAACAGCCACGCGGCCTTGCTGCGCTCCTTCGGCGCCGGCTTGCAGCTCGCGCCGCGACACTCGTTGCCGAGATCCTCGAGGAACGGGTTGTACTCGTAGTCCTCGCCGTTCGCGGGATCGAGGAACCAGTCACCGCGCTTGCCCGTCGGTCCGCGCAGCGCCCACGGTGGCCGCACGCCGCCTGCGTACGTGGTCTGCGCCATCGATGCGCCCATCGCGAGGCCGAGTCGGCCGCGCTTCGCACCCTCGTAGTACAGCGGGCCCGATTCGCCCTCCGTCCACAGCCGGCCATTCACCAGATGGCGGCGCGGCCACAGCGTGGTGTGGAGCGAGAGCAGCTCGTAGCGCACGGTCTGACCCGTCGCGCGCTGCGGCGGCGCCGATGCGCGATCGCCGGGTGCGTAGACGATGCGGCCGTCGGTGGCGACGCACTCGGGATCGTCCTTCTTGCACGGCGCGAGGCCGTGGCCTTGCGACTCGACGCGAAACATCGGCCGACCATCGGCGGTTCGGGCGACGCCTTCACCGGTCGTGCGATCGATCGCGTGATGCGCCTTGGTGCGGATCTCGATCAACTTGCCGCCTGTCTCCGGGTCCGCCTCGTCGCGCTCGACCACCAGCTGCACGCTCTCGAGATCGTTGTCGTGACAGATCAGCGAGATGCAGAACCGCGACCAGTCGCGCGGATAGAACAGCGTGTACGTCAGGTACGCGTGCGTCGCCGTCAGGATCGGTGCGGTGTACGCGGCGGGCGGCAACGCGGTGCCGAGCTCCGCCTGGTGGACCCAGTTGTCGGTGGCGTCCCAGTTGCCGTCGAAGTCGATCCGCGTCGGGCGGTCCGCTCCTCGATCGTTGTCTCCGACGTGCTGCACGAAGACCGGGGCCCATCGACGCGCGAGGCGATCGGCGGTTTCGGACGCGGGTTCCGCGCGCACGACGGATGCGCAGACCACGAGCACGAAGCCCGGCACTATCCACCCAGATAGCGACAAGGCCGACGATGCTGCGTGACCGAGCGCTTGCAAGCAATTGAAATCGCCTGCGAAAACGCCCGACTCGCCGGTAAGTGTCCGTCGTGGCTCGAGTTCGTTCCTCCTTATATAGATCGGCCCCGCGAGCCGCGCGTGTAACGTCGCTACGGCATGTTGCGCGTGGTCGTCGCCTGCGTTGTCTGTGCGGTCTCGATCGCGCACGCCGGCGAGATGCCGCGCGCACCCGGCATGTACACGCCGCAGAACACGCAGCTCGCGCTGGTCGACAGCAAGATCGACGTCACCGTGCGCGGCCCGATCGTCGAGGCGACGGTCACCCAGAAGTTCATCAACCGTACCGATCGGCCGACCGAAGCGACGTACGTGTTCCCGTTGCCGTACGACGCCGCGGTCTCGGCGATGACGATCGATGCCGGCAACAAGAAGATCCGCGCCGCGATCGAGCGCCGCGAGCAAGCGCAGGCGCGATACGAGGCGGCGGTGCGCGCGGGCGTCGCCGGTGCGCTGCTCGATCAGGAGCGCCCCGATATCTTCACGCAGACCGTCGCCGCGGTTCCCGCGAAGGGCACCGTCGCGATCACGCTGCGGTTCGACACCGTCGCGCGGTATCAGGACGGCACCTGGGAGCTGGTGCTGCCGCTCGTCGTCGCACCGCGCTACGTGCCGGGCGCCGCGACGAACCGGCCGACCACCGGCACCGGTCGCGCGCCCGACACCGATCGCTCGCCCGATGCGTCGCGCATCACGCCGGGCGGGTCGCCGGGTGCGGGAGGCGCCACCGAGATCGTGATCAAGTTCAACGACAAGGTCAGCGATGTCGCGAGCCCGTCGCACGATCTGAAGGCCGGCGCGAGCGCCGCGACGCTCACCGATCCGAAGACCGATCACGACGCGATCATCCGCTGGAAGTCGCCCACCTCCGCCGCGGGCTGGGTCGAGCAGGATCCCGACGGCGGCTACGCGGCGATCGTCGTCGAGGCACCCGCCGCGCCGGTGCGCCGTGGCGCCTTGCGGTGGACGTTGATGCTCGATCGATCGGCGACCTCGCGCGGCGATGCGGAAGCGGCGTCGCGTCCACTCGTGCGCGGACTGTTCGCGGCGATGACGGCGAGCGATCGCGTGGCGGTCACCGGCAGCGATCGGATCGCGTGGGGGACCGGCACCGATGTCGCGCGCGCGCTCGAGGATCGCTGGACGACCAACCCCGGCGCGTTCGATCTGACGCGCGCGCTCCAGCAAGCGCGTCCCGAGGGCGCGCCGATCCTGCTCGTCAGCGGTGGTCTGGTGGCCGACGATCGCGCGGTGCTCGCCGCCGCAGCCAAGCTCGGCGTTGCGGTGCACGTGATCGGAGTCGGTCCGGCGCCGGCGCGCGGCCTGCTGATGCAACTCGCGGCGACGACCGGTGGCACCGTGCGGTTCGCGATTCCCGGCGACGATCTCGGTGCGCTCGCGAGGGC
>JAEYYY010000384.1 GCA_023430775.1 Pseudomonadota bacterium | reverse complement strand
GGGACCGATCTCGATCTCCTGGTCGCCGCCGGCCTGCATCGCAGCGCGCTGCGCGTGCGCCTCGCCTTCGACGGCGAGCGCCGCACCGTCGAGCGCGGCCCCTATCGAGGGAGCAACGAGCTGGTCGCGAGCTTCGCGATGGTCACCGCGAAGTCCGAGGACCACGCGATCGAGCTCGCGCCGTCCCAGGCGCAGGCCGGCGGCGACCAGGAGATCGAGATCGGTCCCGTCGTCGAGGGCTGGGACCTGACCGGCAAGCCGCGGCCCGAGGGCGCACCGTTGCGGTTCCTGCTGCTGCGCAAGGGAGACCGCGCGTTCGAGGCGGGCACCGCGCAACCGGCCGCCGTCGGTCGGTTGCTCGAGGCGTGGCAGCGCGACGGTGTCCTGGGCTCTGCCGGCTCGCTGGCGCCGAGTAGCAAGGGCGCACGCACGCGCGTGGTCAACAAGGCGCGCGCGTGGTTCGACGGCCCGTTCGCCGAGTCCAAGGAGCTGATCGCCGGGTACTCGATCATCGAGGTCGGCTCGCTCGCCGAGGCCAAGGCGTGGGCGGACACCTATGCCGCCGTGCTCGGCGACAACGAAGTCGACGTTCGCGAAGTAGCGTAGCTGTCACGGTGCGCGCTGCTGCGCGCATGCTCTGCCCGCCCGCCAGCGCCCGATTCGTCAAAACCGGGCGGTCGAATGTTGCGGCGATCCACAGCCCGCCGTGCGCTGCGCGCGCCATCGTCACGAGGTCTGCGTGAGGTGGCTTGTTTCGTTGCTGGTCCGCCGATTGCTGATTGCCCAGAGCGGAGGCCACGACAATGAGAGCTTTTCTTCTAGGTGCAGCGGTCCTCGCGCTCGCAGCGTGCGGATCCAGTGACAACCCCGGTGATCCCAACGATCCCAACAACCCCGCCGACCCGACGGATCCCACGGATCCGACCGACCCGACGGATCCGCCGACGCCGGAAGAAGCGAGCCGCGACAGCGACGAGCTCGCGACGATCCTCGCCGCGCATCTGCGCGCCGAGTTCCCGATCCAGCTCCTCGCGGCCAGCGTGTCGGAGAACGTCTATCCCGAGGGCTTCTCGATGACCGGCATGAGCGGCGAGTCGGGCCTCGAGTACAACGGCACCGGCGCGATCGGCAACCTCGTCTTCAACTTCACCTACCACTGCAACGATGGCTCGGCCGCGCACACCTTCGTGGTCTGCGACGGCGCCGCGCATCACTCGCACTTCAAGCTCACGCTGACCGGTTCGCAGGCGATGGGCGACATCGCGATGGACGACATCAGCCGCGTGGTCGACTGGGAGATCCGCGACCTGACGCTCGACAAGGCGCGCTTCCGCGGCCCGGACTCGCTGTCGCTGCGCACGTCGATCGCCACCGAGGGCGAGCTCGCCGACTACCACGTGCAGTACGACGCGATCTACGAGCAGGTTCGCTACCTGCCGTCGCAGGCGTTCCCGACCTTCGGCACCATCGACTTCACGGTCAACACCGAGCGCACCCGCGGCGATGATCTCCGCGTGTTCAACTCGGTGGCGCGCCTGACCTACGGTGCGGCCGGCACGCCGACGATCCTCGACATCGACGGCATCGCCTACGATGTCGACCTCGCCAGCGGCGCGGTCGTCCGGCTGTAGCGAATCAGTTCGCCAGATACACCGCGATGGCGTCGAGCGCCGTCGCGGTGATGTCGTGTCGGCCGTCGCCATCGACGTCGCCGATCGTCACGCTGTGAGGGCCGGCGGTATCGGGTGCCTCGAGCACCAGCCCCTGCTCGAAGCCGCCGTCGCGAGCGACGTAGATCGCGATGCCGCCGTCGCCGATGAACGCCAGGTCGACGGAGCCATCGCCGTCGAGATCGCCGGCGGCGACGTCATCCGCACCCGCCAGCGGCGTCAGCACCATCGAATCGGTCAGGTTCGAGATCACGCTGATCGTCGCATTGGTGTTGATGCTGACCAGCTCGCTGCGGCCGTCGCCATCGAGATCGAACGCGAACAGCTCGCGCACCGGCGCATCGAGCGACAGCTCCGAGTCGAACGTCACGCGGCCGCTGCCGTCGCCGCGGTGGAACCGCACGGTGCTGTCGTTGAAGCGCACGACCAGGACGTCCTGATGACCGTCACCGTCGAAGTCGCCGGCGACCGCTTGGCCGGTCGAGACCCCGAACGCGGGTTCGTCCTGGATCGGCGTGAACGCCGGCACGTCGAGGATCACGAAGCCGCCCACGTCGGTGACGCCGTTGCTATCGCGATAGGCAGCCAGCAGCTCCGGCGTGCCGTCCTCGTCGAAGTCAGCCGGCACGCCGCCGTGGGCCTCGAAGTCGATCCCCGACGACCACGGCTGATTCTCGAACATGAAGCCGCCCTGGTTGACGAGGTAGTAGCCGGGCAGCGGACCCTGGCCGTCCCAGCCGATGCCGGCGATGTCGTTCTGGCCATCGAGGTTCCAGTCCGCGATCACCGCCTTGCTCGGCGCCGACGTGAAGATCTGATCGACGAGCGAGAACGCGCCCCCGCCGTCGTTGCGCAGCAGATCGATCGTCGTTTGCCCACCCGCATCGTCGGGCGTGGCGACGGCGAGATCGAGGTCTTGATCGCCATCGAGATCACCGAGCGTGACGTGGTACGGCGTGGTGCCCGCCGCATAGAACCGTGGCGGGTCGAAGGCGAGCTGCGGATCCGGATCAGGCTCGTCCGCCGGCGCGGCGACGTGGAGGTACGCGGTGGTCGCCTGCGGGCGCAGCTCGATCACGTAGGGCAACCCGGCCACCACGTCGTAGCGCGCCGCGCGATCGAGATGCTCGCAGTCGAGCTCGGTCGAGCGACACAGCGGCTCGACATCGCAGACCCGCATCGGATCATCGCTCGAGTACAGCGTGAAGGTTCCGCTGACCTCGGAGGTGAACACCACGTACCCGCGCTTCCCTGCCCCAGGGCCGGTGATCGCGTATGTCACACCGACATCGATCGGGGTCGCCGTGGCCTCGGACGCCGACGCGGTGATCTGCGTGTTGCCCGAGCACACCGCGGCAACATCGAGGTCTGCCGCCGCACAGCTCTCGAGAGGTGCCGCGACCTGCCCGTTGCCATCCCCACTACATGCCGCGACCAGGAGTAATGAAAGAACCGATCGTTGCTGCATGGGCCACTTGGTTGCGAGCCCCACGCCATCCAGGCGTTGCGAAGGCTTCGCAGTGGCCGCTACTGGCCGTCGATCAGCGCGTCGATGCTGAACAGACCGCCATCGATCGGCGCCACCTTGTCACCCTTGCCGTACTGATCGAAGGGGCCGTAGCCGGCGGCACGGTAGTGGGAGAAGTCCTGCGAGAAGCCATCGGAGAGGTCCAGCTTCGCGTCGACGCGGAGATCGATGCGCGACGGCTCGAGCATGCCGAGCAGCGCGTAGCCGGTGACCTGCTCGACGTGGGTCGAGAAGTTGTTCGACTTCTTGACCAGCGCATCGAACAGCTTCGTCACCACGCGCGACCTCGCCTCGGCGAGCGAACCGACGGCGGCTTCCTCGTAGAGCGGGCGGTTGCTCTGATCGACCGGCACGCGGACCTCGAGCAAGCGCGGACCGACGGGCCCGATCTTCGCGATCACCGCGCGCTCGACGCCGAGCAGCTTGCGGTAGTCGATCGCCGCCGCCTCGTACTTGGCACCGAGCTCGTCGATCTGCGCCTTCATGTCGCGCTCGATCTTGACGCGGTTCGCCGCCAGGTTGCTCGCCTCGTCGATGCGGTTGACCTTGACCGCGCTCGCGTACGCCTGGAGCGTGCTCTTGAACGCGGCGGTATCGCGCTCGACCATCAGGTACGTGAGCGCATTGTCATCGAGCCGGTAATCGATCGTGAACGTCGCATCGGGACCGACGAGCTGCGCCTTCGGCTCGTACGTCGCCTGCGTGGTCATCCGGAACTCGGCGAGCTTGACCAGCTCGGCCGCCTGCGTGGCGCTCAGCTTCGCGGTCTGCGCGCGCGCCGCGTCGACGCCCTTCCGGCGCAGGTCGATCACCGTCGGGCTCGACAGCACGCTGGTGCGGCACGGATCGAACGCCTGGCTGTTCGGGCACTGCTGCTCGACGAACCGCTCGAGCGCGTTGCCGTGGACCTCGATCGCGCCGAGCGCCGCCTTGCCGCCGAGCGCGAGGATCAACGCGTCGACGTGGTCGAGCATCTTGTCGCGCTCCATGAACTCGTCCGCCTCCTGGAGCTGGACGAACAGGTTCGCCTCGCCGCGCGCCTCGCCGGCGTTGTTCGGATCGAAGTTGAGGCCCGACACGCCGACGCGGGTGTAGCCGTGCTCGCTGAAGAACGAGCCGCTCGACTTGCGCAGCGACTGGAACAGCAGGCTGCGCGCGCCGCCCGGCGTCTGGATGACGACCGAGCCTTCGCTCTCGATCGTCCTCTTGAAGAAGCTCATGCCGAGGATGTCGATGCCCGCGTAGCCGGTGCTCGAGGCGCCGCTGCGCAGCAGATCGAACTCGGCCGTGACGCCCGGCTCGTTGCGATTCGCCAGCGCCTGGGCGAGGCGAACGTCACCCTTCAAGGCCTGGGCGAGCGCCGGTGCGAGCAGCGACGCGTCGCCGCTGTCGAGCGAGAACCGCAGGCGCGCGACCGACACGCGCGATCGGGTGTTCGCTTGTGACACCTCCGCCGAGATCAAGCTCAGCTTCTGGTTCAGCTGCTTCTGCAGCGCCTTGTCGGCGAGCTTGCCGAGGTCGACGTCGATACCGCCGAGCGAGATGTTGGTCTTCAGCAGGCCCTGCACGCCCCACGCGTCGTCGAGGGCGAGCTTGGCGCCCCAGTCGCGCACCTTCTGCATGCCGACGTCGACGACGACCTCGTCGCCATCGAGCCGCACCAGCTGGACATCGAGCTGGCCCGCGATCCGCGCGCGCAGGCCCGCCGAGATCACGATGTTGTAGGAGATCGCGTTGCCGGGGTTCGCGATCAGGATCGGCACGCCGACGCCGAGGTTGGCGCCGAGGTGGCCCTCGCCCGACAGCGCGAACGACTCGCCCGGCTTCATCTTGCGGATCTCGTCGATGTTGCGCGGCAGCACGAAGCCTCGCAGATCCGCGAGCGCGCGCAGCGGTCCTCGCGACACGCCCTGGAGCTCCGACTTGTAGGCGCCGATCACGCGCGCCTCGATCGAACCGCCGGCGCCGAAGCCGACGCGCACGGCTGCGTTGTCGAAGCCACCGACCGCGTGGCCCCAGTCGGCGTTCAGGTTGCCGCCGACGCGAAACGCGCTCTCGACGAACACCTTGTCGCCCGAGCTCATCAGGTGCGCGCGCCGCACCTCGTTGACCTCGGTCGACAGCTCGCGCTCGCCGTAGCGGGCCGCCAGTCCAGACACCAGCGTGTCGATGTTCTCGAGCGTCAGGTCGGGCTCCGCCACGCTCGGCAGCGCGAAGAAGCGCGGCTCGTCGATCTTGATCGTCGCGAAGTCGGTCGAGCTCAGCCCGTCCGACAGCTGCTCGGCGCCGAGCTTGCTACCGACGGCGACCAGGTCACCGAGGTCGAGCTCCCTGGCGTCGCGGATGAACGACTTGAGGTTTCCGATCCCGTCGCACTTGCCCTCGCAGGTCACGCCGAGGTCCTCGCCGTCCGGCTGGTCTGCACACGCCGCCAGGGCGATGGTGAACAGGGCGCGCTTCCAGATCGTCATGACAGCCGCGTAACGCAACGCCGGTGCCGTCGCGCAACTCGCCGACATCGCAGCGATCGAGGTGGCTGGCCGACTTTATCTGGCAGCCCGATCAGCCACGCTGCGACGCCGCGACCGCGGGTCGTCTGACCCCAGCGCCAGACTCTTATCTCCGCGCGCCGAGTATGCTGCCCGCCATGTACTGCCGGCACTACGAGCTCGCCGCGGCCGGCTGCGACGGCGGCTTCACGGTCGATGCCTCGCGGGTGACGTTCGGCCACGGCGTGCTCGGCGAGATCGGTGACCGTGCCCGCGCCCTCGGTGTCAGCCGCGCGGCGGTGTTCACCGATCCACGGGTGCGAGCGCAGCCGTGGTTCGCCGAGGTCGCGGCCGCACTCGCGAAGGTCGGGATCGACGCGGCGATCTACGACGCGATCGCGATCGAGCCGACCGACGTGTCGTTCGAGGAGGCCGGACGGTTCGCACGCGACGGGCGCTTCGACGGCTTCGTCTCGGTCGGTGGCGGCTCGGTGATGGATACCTGCAAGGCGGCCGCGCTGCTCGCCGCGCATCCGGCGCCGCTGCGCAGGTATCTCAATGCGCCGGTCGGCGAGGCCACACCCGTTCCCGGTCCGCTCGCGCCCCTTCTCGCCTGCCCCACGACCTCGGGCACCGGCAGCGAGGTCACCGGCTTCGCGATCTGCACGACCCACCTGCCGCCCGCTGTGGCGAAGACCGCGATCGCGTCGCCGCGGCTGCGCCCCACCGAGGCGATCGTCGATCCGCGCGTCGCGCTCACCCAGCCGGCGAGCGTGGTCGCGGCGAGCGGCATGGACGTGCTGTGTCACGCCGTCGAGTCGTACACCGCGCGGCGGTTCACCCAGCGGCCGGTCGCCTCGCCGGTGATCGCGCGGCCGCTCAGTCAGGGCGCGAATCCGTGGAGCGATGTCGGATGCCGCGAGGCGCTGCGCTTGCTCGACGCCTACCTGGTGCGCGCGGTGACCGACGCCGGCGATCACGAGGCGCGCGAGCAGATGATGTGGGCGGCCACGCTCGCGGGCATCGCCTTCGGCAACGCCGGCGTCCACGTGCCGCACGCGATGGCGTACGCGATCGGCGGCGCCGTCAAGACGTTCCGGCCCAGCGGCTATCCCGACTCGCCGCTCGTGCCGCACGGCATGGCGGTCGCGCTCGCCGCGCCGGCGGTGTTTCGCCACACCGCGAGCACCGCGCCGCTGCGTCACCTCGAGGCAGCCAGCTTGCTCGGCGCGCGCACGACCGGCGCGGCCCCCGAGCACGGCGGCGAGCTCCTCGCGATGCGCGTCGTCGAGCTGATGCGCGCGATCGGGATCCCGAACGGCACCGCCGGCGTCGGCTACGCGACCGCGGACATCCCGGCGCTCGTCGAGGGCGTGATGCCGCAGCAGCGGTTGTTGACCAACGCGCCGTGCGCGATCACGCGCGACACCCTCGCCGAGCTGTTCACCTCCGCGGAGCGCTACTGGTGACCGACCGCCCTTCGATCTCCAGCTATCCGTTCGTCACGCAGATCACGACGCGCTGGTCGGACAACGACATCTACGGCCACATCAACAACGTCACCTACTACTCGTACTTCGACAGCGCCGCGAATCTGTACCTGATCGAGAACGGGCTCGACATCGTCGGCGGCGAGGTGATCGGCCTCGTCGTCGAGTCGCGGTGCGCGTATCACAAGCCCCTCTCCTACCCGACGCCCCTGCGCGCCGGCGTGCGCGTCGACAAGCTCGGCAATCGCGCCGTCACCTACGGCATCGCGATCTTCGACGATCGCGACGAGCTCGCCGCCGCCCACGGCACGTTCGTTCACGTGTTCGTCGCTCGGACGACGCGCAAGGCCGTGCCGATTCCGGCGTCGCTGCGCACGGCGCTCGAACGCCTCCAGTAGGCTACTTCCTGGTCTTCTTCGGCGCCGGCTTGTTCCAGTCCGACCACTCGCGAAACTCGACCGAGAACACCGCGCTGAAGATCGACGGCCCGGTGGTGCGAAACACCGTGGTGTTGTTCGCGAGGGTCGTGCGGATGCCGAGGCCGACGCGGTCGGAGACGTCCCAGCCGACCCCGATCCGTGCGGCGTGCCCGAGCGCGACCTGCGAGCGACCGGCGCGCGCCACCTTCTCGGCATCGCTGACGGCCACGAAGCCGCTGCCGAACGAGAACCACGGTTGCGCGCTCGATCGCGTCTGCTGCAGCGTGAATTCCCAGCCGACCTCGATCGCGCCGAACACCGCGCCCCACGCGACCGGCAGCAGCACGTCGGTCTTGCAGTCGACATCGCCGGTGTCGCACTTGATGTCGCGATAGATCCGCGGCACGTCCTCCCAGTTGCGCAGGTGGGTGTCGATCCACAGGCCGAGCGAGAAGTAGCTCGTGATCTCGATGTGGCCCTGGCCGCCGAGGCTGAGCGATGGCTGGACATCGCGATCGGGCTTGCCGATGCCACTGACGCCGAAGCCGAGCAGGAAGCGCCCTTCGCCCCACATCGGCTTGGTCTCGCTCGGCGGCCGTTTCGTCTCGACAGGGCGCGGCGGCGGCGCGGGATACGGCTGGGGATACGGGTACGGCTGTGGCGCCGGGTACGGCTGCGGCGCCGGGTACGGCTGCGGCGGCGGATATGGCTGTGCCGCAGCGACCACCGGGAATCCGATCACGAAGCAAACGACGGCGCGCACCTCGCACCAGGATCCAACAACCGAGGCGGCGTGGGGAGGCAAACAGCGGCGGCGAGCGTGAGATCTCAGATGCCGAGCGCGCTCTCGTACTCCGCGAGCGACTCGGTGCACGCCACCGCCATCCGCTGGAGCGAGGGCAGCGTGTCGCGGCAGCCGGTGAAGCCGAAGCACAGCTGTCCCGCGTAGCTGTTGCACGTGATGTTGAGCGCCTGACCGTGCACCGGGATCGACATCGGATACGTCGACTCGAGCCGCGCCCCACGGAAGTACAGCGGTTGCTCCGGTCCGGGCACGTTGGAGATCACGACGTTGAACCCCGGCTTCACCTTGCCGGCGATGCCGGGCAGCATCTGCAACATCGCCGGCCCGATCAGCAGCGCCGAGTAGCTGAGGATCTGGTTCTTCGACATCCCCTCGAGCTGCGCCTTCGCCTTCTTCGTCGAGGCGACGATCGCGGCGAGCCGGGCGGCCGGATCCTCGAGATCGGTCGCCAGCGTCGCCAGGATCGCACCGACCGAGTTGCCGCCGCCGACGTCATCCTTGGCCCGCACGGCGACCGGCAGCATCGCGATCAGCGGATCCTTCGGCAGCGCATCGCGCTCGCCGAGGTACTTGCGGATCGCCGCCGAGGACAGCGCGAGCACGACATCGTTGACCGTCGCGTTGCCCGCCTTCGCGAGCGCCTTGATCCGCGTCATCGGAAACTTCGCCGTGGCGAAGCGCCGGTTGCGACCGATCCGCGCGTTGAGGATGCACTTCGGCGCCTGGCCCGGAGCGATCAGGTCCTCTTCCTCGCGCCGCCGCACCTTCGCGATCGCCTTCGCCACCACCTTGGTCGCGCCGTACTGCTTGCGCGCCGCGGCGAGCACCTCCGAGACGGTGGCGCCGAGGGCATCCGGCTTCGGGCCGCGCGCCGGCGGCTCGATGCCGAAGAACAGCGCGCGGGCGCGATCCGCGGGATCGGTATGCAGCGAGTTGATCAGCAGGCGCATCGCCGAGAAGCCGTCGACGAGCGAGTGATGGACCTTGATGTACATCGCGAACCGGCCACCCTCGAGGCCCTCGATCAGGTGGCACTCCCACGGCGGATGGTGGAAGTCGACCGGATAGCTGTGCAGCCGCGACACCAGCACGCCGAGCTCGCGCTCGTCACCCGGCGACGGCAGCGCCGACCGCCGCACGTGATACTCGAGGTCGAGCTTGTCATCCTCGACCCAGCCCTGCGTCGGGCTCGACAGCAGGTTGGGCGACTTCAGCCGGACGTTCCACGGGTAGAACGCGGAGATCCCGGCGCGCACCTCGTCCATCAGGCTGCGCATGTAGTCGCTCGGCGCATCGGGTGGTGGCGTGAACTGCATGAGACCGGCGACGTGAAACATCACCTCTCGGGTCTCGCCGACCAGGAACATCGAGTCCGTTGGACTCAGGCGTTTCGGCACGTCCCCATCGTACCGGGGTATGATGAGCACGTGCGGCGCGCTGCGTTGTTCTTGCTGCTTGCCGGCTGCCTGTCCACCCCGCCGCGCCCCGGCGACGGCACCCCCGTCGACCCGACGGTCTGCTCGACGCCGTCGATCAAGGACGACTTCGAGGGCCCGTCCCCGAATCCCTGCGGCCAGGGGTTCGAGGACGGTAACGCGACCTCGATGATCGAGCGTCGCGGCGTGCTGCGCATGCGTCCGGCCGCCAACATGATCAACGACGCGTCGTGTACCTGGAACGGGTTCTCGTTCGCCAAGGGCACGTTCGTCGAGCTGCTGCGCCCCCTCGACACCGGGGGCTCGTACACGATCCTCCAGGTCGAGATGACCGGTGGTGCCGTCGGCATCTCGGTGCTCGACGAAGCCGGGCCACTGTTGCAGATGTCGGAGCCGGGCTTCGACAGCCCGATCGCGAGCATCCCTTACGATCGGTCGGAGATGCGATGGCTGCGACTCCGCCCATCGAGTGGTCGGATCGCCGGCGAATACTCGAAGGATGGCGAGGGCTGGATCGAGCTCGCGACGACGTCGGTCACCGAGCCTCCCACCGAGAACGTCGAGGTGTCGCTCAACGCGGGCACCTACAACCCGATCGCCATGCCCGGCGTCGCCGAGTTCGACAACTTCAACGTTTGCCCTTGACCGGCGACTTCCCGGGCTATGCTCCGCGCGTGCGGACCCTCGTAGCCCTCGCTGTCCTCGCCTCCTGTAAGCCCTCGGCCACGATCGAGAACACGATGCCGGTGGCCAACCTGCAGTCGTATCGCTCGATCGCCTTGCGCGCGCACACCAACGCGTTCGCGTCGCAAGGCCACGCGATGATGCTCGAGAGCCTGGTGATCACCGCGCTCCGCCAGAAGTGCGGCTTCGAGGCGGTCGGGCCGATCGCGCAGACGGCAAACGCCGACGTGCTCCTCGATCTCAACATCACCAAGCTCGGCCGCGGCGCGGTGTCGAGCCAGGCAAATGTCGACGTGCTCGTGGTGCTCACCGACGGTCGCGACAAGGAGCTGCTCGGCACGGCCACCATCCACGGCAAGTCGCCCGCGATGATCATCAACAACAGCAACCAGGAGACCAAGGCGATCGAGGTCGTCGCCGAGACGATCGCGAACATGCTCACCAAGTCCGGCTGCAGCGGGCCGCGGATCGCGCGCGTCGAGCCGCCTCCTCCTCCCGGCCCGGGTTCGGGCGAGCCGGGCCCCGGTAGCGGCAGCGATGCCCCGCCGCCGGTCGACGATGCCACCCGCCAGAAGGCGGAGGCGCTCAACGAGGCCGGCAAGGAGAAGCTCTACGGCGCCGACCTCGCCGGCGCGCTCGCGCTGTTCCAGCAGGCCAACCAGCTGGTGCCCGATGCCCGCTACGAGTTCAACGTCTGCCTGACGCTCGGCGCGCAGGAGCAGTGGGACAACGCGATCGCGGCGTGTCGCCAGGCGCGCGGCATGAACCCGAACGAGGCACTCGCCGCGAAGATCGATCGCCGGATCGAATCGCTGACGCAGCGGCAGTAGCTACTTCTTGAAGGTCTCGAGCTTGGTCTTCGCGTCGGCGAAGCTCGCCGCGCGCTCGACCTTGTTGCCCTTCATCTGCTCGTTCATCAGCGTGTCGCCCGCGATCAGGAAGGTCGCGGTCATGTCGCCCATGCCGGGGCGCTTGGCGACGAGCTTGTCGCCCTCGATCTTGCACTCGGTCGGCTGCGACTCCCAGCGGCCGAAGTTGTTCTCGTGCGCGGTGCAGGTCTTGCCATCGAACACGAAGATCTTGCCGGCGCCACAGGCGAGGTACTTGTCGCCCTTCTTGAGGCCCGCCGCGCCCATGCCGGTGTGCAGCTTGTCGCCGTCGAACACGAACGTCAGGTGATCCGAGGACGAGCCGCCATCGCTCTTCTCGGTCACCTTGCCGTCGCACGGCGCAGCGATCTCGAGCTCGCGCACCTTCTCCTTCTTGCCGTCCCACGATGTCACCTTGGTGCCGCTGACCTCCCACGCCTCGTAGTGGCCGAGCGAGCCGGTCTCGAGCACCCACGCGCCCTGCCACTTCTTCAGGATGTCGTCGGTCGAGCCGAACTCGGCGAACGGGCCCGACGCCTCGGACTTTGCTTCGACGGTCTTGCCCGACGCGGTCTTGTCGCCGGCGTCGTCCTTCTTGGCGCCGCAAGCGAGCAAGGTCGTGCACAACAGGATGTGAAATTTCATGCGTCTCCGGACGACGCGCGGCGAGCCAAGTCGCGATCAGCCGAAGTCGACAACCTGGCGAAGCGCCTCGGGATCACCGGCATACAGCCCGGCCTCGAAGCGCACTGGCCCGGTTGGTGCGATCCAGCGGGCCCCGCGACGCCGCCCCAGCGAGGCCGCGCGCCACCGGATGAGGACGGTCGCGCGGGCGCCGGCGGCGAGCTCGACGCGCGCGAAGCCGACGAGCTGGCGAGGCTCTGCACCGAGCCGCGCGTAGAGCTGGACGACCGCCGCACCATCGCGCGCGCCGGTGTTGGTCAGCGTGCAGGTCGCGGTGCTGGTGCGCGCATCGACGGCGAGCTCCGCGAGCGCGAACGTCGTGTAGCCGAGCCCGAAGCCGAACGCGAACGCGGGCTCGCGGCTCTCGCATGCGAGCTTGCGATAGCCGTGCAGGCGGTCGTAGCGGATCGCGCGCGCCTCGCGATCGAAGTACGGCAGGTGCTCGGCCACCGCCGGGATCACGAACGGCAGCCGGCCGCCCGGCTCCTCGCGACCGAGCACGACATCGGCGAGCGCGTGGCCGCCCTCCATGCCGGGATACCAGGCGAGCACGATCGCCGGCACGCGCGTGCGCCAGGCTTCCATGATCACGGCGCTACCGGCGATCACGACGACGATCGTCCGCCGATTCGCCGCCGCGACGCGTGCGATCAACGCCTCGTCCTCCGGTCGCAACGTCAGGCTCGCGCGATCGCCGCCGTAGATCTTGCCGGTGGTCTGGAACCGATTCGACAGCCAGCGCACCGCGCGACCGGCGAGCTTGGTCGACAGCGGCCACGGCAACAGCTCGAGCGCCGCCTGATCGGTCGCCAGCATGTACTCGCCCTCGTCGACGGCGCGGTAGCCGACCACGACGATCGCGACGTCGGCCTGTCCTGCCGCGGACTCGTCGGTGTCGATCTCGACGTTCGGCAGCGCGGCGCGCAGGCCGTCGAGGATGGTCACCGTCGACGGTGGATGAACATTCGACGACCCCGGATCGCCGAGGTTGGGCTTGCTCGCGAGCCGGCCGATCACCGCGATCCGGCGCAGCGCCGCGGGATCGAGCGGCAGGATCGATTCGTTGCGCAGCAGCGTCATCGCCCTCGCGGCCGCGCGGCGCGCCAGCGCGCGATGGGGCTCGCCGGCGACCACACCCGGTTCGGGGATGTCGGCGAGCGAGGCCTCGTGGCGCAGTTGCGTGGCGAGGATCCGGGTCGCCGCCCGCTCGACGTCGACCGGCGACAGCGATCCGTTCGCGAGTGCGCCCGGCAACGCCTTCGCCCGCTGCTGGCGGAACGGCATCTCGATGTCGAGCCCGGCGCGCACCGAGCCGACCGGATCGCGCAGCCCCCAGATCCAGTCGGAGATCACGAAGCCGGTGAACTGCCACTCGGCACGCAGGATGGCATCGAGCAGCACCGGCGAGTCGCCGCAGTAGGTGCCGTTGACGGCGTTGTACGCGCTCATCACCACCCGCGCGCCGGCGTCGATCGCATCCTTGAAGTGCGGCAGGTAGACATCGTGGAGGACGTCGTCGTCGATCGAGACGTCGACCTGGAAGCGCGCGTTCTCGATGCTGTTGACGACGAAGTGCTTGACGCACGCCATCGCGTGCTCCTGCACGCCCTCGACGAACGCGGCGCCGAGCGCACCGACGTGCACCGGATCTTCGCCGTAGGTCTCCTGCGCGCGGCCCCAGGCGGGATGGCGCAACAGATTCACGCACGGCGCACCGATGCAGTTCGCGCGTTGCGCGCGCGCCTCGCGGCCCATCGCGCGACCGATCTCGCGCTCGAGCTCGCGGTCCCACGTCGCCCCGCGCGCCATCGCGACCGGAAAGCACGTCGACGAGCCGAGCGTGACACCGCGCGGCCCGTCGGTGAACCGCAGGCCCGGGATCCCGAGCCGCGCGATCGCGCCGCCGAGCTGCGGCGTCCGCCCGTAGCCCTCGCGCGCGTAGCGGACGGTGCCGCGCCAGAATGGCGCATCGCCATCGAGCAACCACAACCGCTCGTCGGCGGTCAGCTGGGCGATCAGCTCGCGGGCGTGTTGCTCGGCCGATTCACCACCGCGTACGGCGGCGACGGCACGAGCGAAGGCGGACACGCCGCGAAGGTACTACTTCTGCCGCGCGCGCTCTGCCCTGCCGCGGGCTCCAGCTTGAGGTAGCGTTGCCACCATGCGGGTGCTCCGCTACATCGGCCGCGCCATCTGGGTCACGCTGATCCTGCTGGTCCACGGCGTGATCTGGTTCGGCGGCTGGCTCGGCCTGATCGTGTCGCTGCGCTCCAGGGCGCGGCGCCAGCAGTGGTTCGGCGAGCGGCTCGCGGCGCTGCTGATCGCACTCGGGGCGACGTTCGTCAAGGTCGGCCAGATCATGTCGACCCGCCCGGATCTGTTTCCGCCGCACGTGATCCGCGCGCTGACGCGGCTGCAGGACAACGTCGGTGCGTTCGCCTGGCGCCACGTCCAGCGCACCATCGAGGAGGAGCTCGAGAGCCCGCTCGAGCTGTTGTTCGCATCGTTCGATCGCGTGCCGGTCGCATCGGCCTCGGTCGCGCAGGTCCATCGCGCCACGCTGCCGTCGGGCGAAGAGGTCGCCGTCAAGGTCCGGCGGCCCGGGCTCGACGACCTGGTCAGCTTCGATCTCGGCGTCATGCGCTCGATCGCGAAGCTGGTCGCGCTGGTGCCGTCGTTCCGGCTGCTCGCGCCGGTCGAGAGCGTCGACGAGTTCGGCCGGGCGATCCGGGCGCAGCTCGATCTCCGGATCGAGGCCTCGAACAACGACCGCTTCACCGAGAGCTTCGCCGGCGATCCCGACGTCGGGTTCCCCACGCTCCATCCCGAGCTGTGCAGCCGGCGCGTGCTGACGATGGGCTTCGTGCGCGGCGCGAAGGTGCTCGAGGCGCCGGCCAAGCTCGGTGCAGATGCCAGCCGGCTCGCGCGCATCGGCTTTCGCACGCTGCTGAAGATGATCTTCGCCGATGGCTTCGTCCACGCGGACCTTCACCCCGGCAACATCCTGGTCGACGACCACGGCAAGGTGATCATCCTCGACCTCGGCCTCACCGCCGAGCTCGACGGCCATTCGAAGGCGACGTTCGCGAAGTTCTTCGGCGCCTGGGCGAACCGCGATGGCAAGCAGATGGCGAAGCTGATGTTCGAGGGCTCGCCATCGGCGAAGGTCGCCAACTACGACGCCTACGAGCGCGACGTCCTCGCGTTCGTCGACCGCTATCACGGCAAGCCGCTCGGCGAGGTCCAGGTGTCGACCGTCGCATTCGACATGATGAACATCCTGCGCCGCCATCGCGTGCGCGCGAACCCGACGTACACGATGTGCAACGTCGCGATCGCGGTCACCGAGGGCATCGGCAAGCAGCTCGATCGCGATCTCGATCTCGTCCAGGAAGCGCTGCCGTTCTTCGCCGGCTTGAAGATCGGCTAACGCTTGTAGTCGGCCTCGATCGCTTCGAAGTCACCGCGCGTGGTCGGCGGCGAGCCATCACCGGCGCGCTTCGCGAGCCAGTCGAGGCTGACGTGCCAGCCGGCCGCGACTTCGGCCGGATCGGCGTCGAGGAACTGATGCGTGAACACCAGGCGCGTGGCCTCGCCGACCCGTGACAGCTCGAAGCGCAGCTTGTCGCCGGCCCAGGTCAGCGCGAACACGCGCGGCGGATCGAAGACGTCGATCGTGCCCTCGAAGACCTCGGGTGGTGCGTTCGCCAATGCGGCCTGCTTCGAGGCGATCAGCGCCGCCAGCGCGTCGTCCATCACCCCCGCGGGCTTGGCCTCGAACACGAAACGCACCTGCGCGCCGGGCGTGCGCGCACCGACGATCCGGCCGGGGAACCAGTACGCGGTCTCGGCCTCGTCGGTGAGCACGTGCCACACCTTCTCGATCGGGTGCGCGAGCGTGCGCTCGAACCGCAGCGTGTTGCCGTGCAGCGTGCCCTTCATTTCTTCCTCCGGTCGGGTAACGCGGCGAGCCGCGCCTCGAGCGCATCGAGGCGGCGATTCCACGCCGCGCGAAACGGCGCCAGCCAGTCATCGAGCTGTTCGAGCGGCTTGCTCGCGAGCTCGTAGACCCGCTGTTGCGCGCGCGGCTCGACCGCGACCAGCCCCGCCTCGCGCAGCGTCCTCAGGTGCTTCGACACCTGCGGCTGAGCGATCTCGAGCCGGTCACTGATCTCGTTCACCGAGCGCGGACCGCGACGCAGCAGCTCGACGATGCGCAGTCGGCTGGGATCGGACAGCGCGGCGAACGTGGCGTGCACGGCCGTTATATTCCTCGACAGGTATATTCCCGTCAAGGCATATGCGCACCGATCAGTCGGCGGTCACGGAGCACTCGTACAGCCACGAGTCATCCTCGCGCTCCTCACCCTCGCCCTCCTCGTGCGCGGCCGGCATCGTCTTGGTGATCCGGGTGTCGGACTTCGGCGTGTTCTCCTGTTCTGCGTATTTCTCGTCGCTCATGGCGAACGTAAGCTGCACGACGCGGACCGAGCTTCACCGAGGAGATCGGGCGCGCGCACACGCCACACGCGCGCCGCCGGCACGCGGCGTGGATGTGCTGGCGTCATGCGCAAGCTGTCGTTCGTCGTCGTCGTTCTCGGTCTCGTGAGCAGCAGCTGCGGCAAGCCCGCCGCCGGCCCCGGCAGGCGAGAAGAAGGTAAGCCCCTCGAGTCCCGGGCTCCCGAGGCCAGGACGCAGAAGCCTGCGTTCGCCGGCCAGACCCGCGCGCCGTTCCACACCGCGCACGTGCGCTTCGAGACGAAGGTGATCGCGAAGGGGCTCGAGCATCCATGGAGCCTGGCGTTCCTCCCTCAGGATCGCCTCCTGGTGACCGAGCGCCCGGGGCGTCTGCGCATCGTGCGCTTCGACGGCACGATCAGCGAGCCCATCGCCGGCGTGCCGAAGGTCGACGCTCGCGATCAGGGCGGCTTGCTCGACGTCGCGCTCGATCCCGAGTTCCACAACAACCAGATCATCTTTCTGAGCTATGCGGAGCCGCGCGAGGGCGGCAACGGCACGGCGGTCGCCCGCGCACGCCTCGCCGGCGATCACCTCGAGGACGTCGAGGTGATCTGGCGGATGACGCCGACGCTCGATTCGACCAAGCACTTCGGGAGCCGGATCGTGGTCGCGCGCGACGGCAAGCTGTTCGTCACGCTCGGCGAGCGCTCGATCCCCGAGGGCCGCAAGCAGGCGCAGCAGCTCGACAGCGCGTTCGGCAAGATCATCCGGATCAACCGCGACGGCTCGATCCCGAAGGACAACCCGTTCGCCAACCGCGAGGACGTGCTGCCGGAGATCTGGTCGTACGGCCACCGCAACATCCAGGCGGCCGCGCTGCATCCGGAGACCGGGCAGCTGTGGGAGGTCGAGCACGGCACCCGCGGCGGTGACGAGCTCAACGCCATCGAGCCGGGCAAGGACTATGGCTGGCCGACGATCGCCTACGGCATCGAGTACCAGGGCGGCAAGATCGGCAAGGGCCTCACCGAGCACGTCCGCATGCAGCAGCCGCTCTATTACTGGGATCCGGTGATCGCGCCGTCGGGCATGGCGTTCTACGACGGCGACAAGTTCCCGGCGTGGCGAGGCAACCTGTTCGTCGGGTCGCTCGCCGGCAAGCACATCGCGCGACTCGTGCTCGATGGCACGCGGGTGGTCGGCGAGGAGCGGCTGGTCGTCGATCGGGCGCGGATCCGAGACGTCCGCGTCAGCGCCGACGGTCTGATCTACGCGCTCACCGACGAGGACAACGGCGAGCTCCTCCAGCTGCGCCCGACCGAGACGCCCGAGCGCGTCAGCGACGTCAATCGGTGAGGAACGTGTAGGCGATGCACATCTCGTCGTCGGTACCGGCGCCCCACTCCACCGGATCGACCTTGGAGCGCGTGTCGTAGCTGCAGCGGATCCGGATCTGATCGCCGTTGCTGACCTCGAGCGGCTCGGCGAACCGATAGAACAGCTGCCAGCCGACGTCCCAGCGCGGGATGTCGAGCACGCACGTCTTCGAGCCGTCGCGGACGAGCTCCATCCGGGCCGACGTGCCGAGCCCGTGCATGTGGATGCGCGCGCCGCGGATCTTCTCGGCGGCGGCGACCGGAAGCGGCGCCTGCGTGGAGATCGTGACCGTCTCCTGCTGGGGCGGCAGCTCGAACGACGTCACCTGCGTGCTCGCGATCCGCCCCTCGTGGGCCACGGTCTCGGCGAGCTCGAGCGCGACACCCGAGCGATCGAGCACGGGCTCGCTACCGTGGTTGTGATAGTGGAGCTGGACGACGAGGCGATGACCGCCCGCGATCTTGATCCCGGTGCCGTCGGGCCACCGCCGGATCGTGTCGCCGCCGGCCCACACGCCGACGTAGCGCAGCGCGGTGCCGACGCCCTCGTCATCGCACGGGTAGCCGGGCTCGGGATCCGCGGCATCGCGCTGGCTGATCGATTGCTCGGCGGTGTTGCCGAATGCCGCGTACAGCTGCATGTGGTGCACGACGTCGGCGCGATCGAGCCGCATCCCGATCGCGGTGATGAAGCGATCGGCGGGCAGGCCCGGATCGACGACGAAGCAGCGATACTCGTCGGGCCCCGGCATCACGCGATAGCCGACATCGGAGGCGACCTCGACCGCCGGCGTGAACGGTGTCGGTGGAGGGATCGAGACGAGCGAGAAGTCCATCGCGTCGCCGATCGGCGCGCCGGTCTCGTGCCAGCGCGCGAGCGTCGCGATCTCGGCGTCGGCGAGCCAGCGCGGCTCGACGAAGGTGCCGCACGCGCCACTCGCATCGGCGGGCCATGGCGGCATCACGCGCTCGGTGGTCGCGGCCGCGATCGCTTCCGACAGCGCGCTCGCCTCGTCGTACGACGTCAGCGGGAACGGCGCGACGCCACCGTCGACATGACAGCCAGCACAGCGGCTGGCGAGCAGCGGCGCGACATCGCGACGATAGGTCGGCTCGAGCGGCGGCTCGACGACCGGCTCCGCGGCGTCGGGCACCACCATCGGGTCGGGCACGCCGGCGTTGTCACCGCACGCGGCGAGCGCCGCGATCGCGAGCCACTTCACAGTCCGATGATGCCGAGGTCGAGATTCAACAGGCCGAGCTTGAGATACGACTCGTTGAACAGCATCGCCTTGGGCTCCTGGAACAGCACCTCGACGACGGTATCGCAGACCGTGGCGCCGAGCAGGCCGGGCGGGATCAACCGATCGGGACACAGCGACGCGATCTGGAGTCCGTCGTCGAGCAGCCACCGCGCACGCGACAGGCAGACGGCGCCGCCGGTATCCCAGCCCGCCTCGAACAGCATGCCGAGTGGAGGCAACAGGCCGTGCTTCTGGATCGGCCCCGGATACGGCAAGCGATCCCAGACGTTGATCGCCGTGCCGTCGCGGGTGTTCGACCGGCCATCACCGCAGTAATCGGCGCGCGCCATCCGCGTGCACGCCCAGTGGAGGTCGCTGAAGTTGGCGCCGCCGTAACCACCGAGCCACGGCCGGTAGCCCCAGCGATAGCACTTCGCGATCACGCCGGCCGTGCAGCCGAACGTGAACAGGCCCGGGGTCGAGACCCGCGCACCGCTGCCGTCGAACGTCGCGGCGATCGGGATCGCCGCGCGGCGGCCATCGGCATCGACACCGCACGCGGGTTGCCAGCTACCGGCGTCGTCCTGGTACTCGATGTTGTAGAGGTACGTGTTGCCGGTGCGCGTGGGATCGTGCGCCGCCGACTCCGCGGTCACCGACGCGATCCGGAACTCGATGCTCGCCGTCACGCCGTCGGTGTCCATCCACTGACCGTAGAGGTGCGTGCCCGCCAGCGCGGTGCCGCGCAGCGTGGTGGCGCCGCGCTCGGCGACCAGCTCGCCCTTCTCGACGCGAGCGTTGCGGAGCTCGCCGTTCAGCGTCATGCCGTCGAGCGCGAAGCCCTGCATGTTGACGCCCTGCATGTTGACGCCCTGCATGTTGACGCCGGCCTGCGTGGTGGTCGAAACGTCAGGCGCGTCTTCCGGGACCGCGCACGCGCTCAGGACGAACAGAACAACAACGCCTTCACGCATCGTCAACATCATCTCACTATCGCCGCCGGCCCGATCGTTTGACGTCAGTGAGAACGGTGTGCGGCACTGGCGCACAACCGGATCCCGATCAGGACGTTGCGCTGGGTTGGCTCACCCGGCTCGCGGTTGACGCTGCGGGAGCTGAGGGCGGCGTTGTACCAGCCGCCGCCGCGGTACACCGGCCTGCCGGGGATCGCCACCGATCGCGTCCACTCCCAGACGTTGCCGGCCAGATCGTCGACGCCGAACACGCTGCGCGATCGCGGATGCGCGCCGACCTCGTCCGGGCCGAACGCGAGCGGCTCGCGACCGTAGGTGACGTCGATGTTGGCGTCGTCGGGCTCGAGCGTCGGGCCACTCGGAAACGTCCGGCCATCGGCACCGCGCCCGGCGCGCTCCCACTCGTATTCGTCGCACAACCGCGCACCCGGCACGCGACCGGTCTCGGACAGCCACGCGGCGTAGGCGTTGGCATCGTCGAACGAGATCGCCGTCACCGGGAACCTCGACCAGTCCTGATCGGCGCGCTTCGCACGCTTGTCGTAGACGAACCGCTGCCCGAGCTCGACGCTGTACTTCTTGGTGGTGGGCGACAGCTCGAGCCGCCACCTCTTGGGGCCCAGCTCGACCAGCTCGAGCGCGTTCTGCGTCGTGATCGAGCTCGGCGTGCGCCGCTTGCGATCGCCCTCGGGCAGCTCGTCGAGATACGCGATCCAGTCGGCGAACGTCACCTCGTGACGCGCGATCCAGAATGCCGGCGTCCGCACCGGATGCAGCGGCGCCGCGTTCAGGAAGCCGCGCCGTAGATCGTCGCTGTCGTCGCTACCGAACAGGAACGTGCCTTCCGGGATGTAGACCATGTCGCGCGGTGCGGTGGTGACCGGCGGCAGTGTCACGCTCTCGCGGATCGTCGCGCCCCGCTCGAGCAACACCGACATGCGCACCGGCACGCGATCCGGCGCCTCGAGCACGAGGATGACGTGTCCTGGCTCGAGCGTCAGGGCAGCGAGCGGTGCCCGCCCGAGCCCTTCCTTGCGGTCCTCGCGCTCGATCGAGATCACGGTGCCCGGCGGTTCGATCGCCAGCTCGAGCCGCGCGGACGCACCGGGACCGGGACCCTCGTCGTACGCGGCGAGCCGGCCGGCGAGCTCCTCGATGGCCGCGGCATCGCGATCGCGCTCGGCGCGCAACAGGCGCGCTCGCAACAGCTCGGCGAACTTCGCCCGCGAGCTGGCGCGCGATGGATCGAGCGACAGCGCGGCTTCGAGATCGCGAGAGGCGACGCGGAACTTCGCCGCTTCCTCCGTCCGCAGTGCCTGCGCGTCGGCCCACGCTTCCTCGGCGGCGGGCCACCTGCCACCATCGAACAGCGCGAACGCGCGAGCGCGCGCGGCATCGCGCTGGTTCCCGAGCGCGCGGGCTTCCGCGAATGCCGTGTTCGCTCGGCCGACGTGCTCGGCGATCACCTCTTCGAGCTGCGCGCGCGCCCGCGCCCGGATCACCACGACCACCGCGACCACGGCCGCGATCGCCAGCATGACTGCCGCCGCCGCGATCCATCGCTTGCGCGCGAGCGCCGAGCGCGACGTCGCGAGGAACGCCGCCTCGCGTGGAGCCAGCGCCTCGCGCTCGAGCGGATCGGCCTCGCGGAGCTGGCGGCGCGCCCACAGCAGATCGCGGGGCCGCCCCATCCGCTCCCACGCCGCGGCGGCGTGCTCGAGCCGGACGCGCACCGCGTGATCCGCCGCGCTCTGGATCCGCCAGTCGGCGAGCGTGGCCCAGCTGGTCAGCATCGCCTCGTGCGCGATCTCGTAGGCGCCGTGCTGCGCGTCGTTGGCCACCACGATGCGGCCGCGCACCAGCACCTCGAGCGCCGCGCGCTCGCTCGGCCGCACCTCGTCGCCGAGCAGCTCTGCCTCGGTGCGGCGGGCCCGCGTACCCTCGGCGGTCATCAGGCGCAGCAGCAACCGCCGCGCGGCATCGCGACCATCGGCATCGAGCCCGGCGAGCAGGCGATCGGCATGCCGCGCGAGCGCGCCCTCGACGCCGCCGACCGCGGCGAGCACGTCGGCGCGGATCACCCGGGCGTCCTCGTCGCGTGCATCCCACAGCTCGGCGAGCGCGAACTGCAGCAGCGGCAAGCCGCCGGCGGCCGCGCCGGTCTGTTCGACCAGCTTGTCGACCAGCGCCTCGCTCTCGAACGTCACGCCCTTCGCGGCCGCCGGGCGCACGATGACCTCGCGGATCCGCTCGCCGGTCAGCGGCAGCAAGAAGTAGAGCGCCCGCCCCATCTCCTCGCGCAGGCCGGGCAGCGTCGCCAGCCGGCTCAAGAAGTCCGAGCGCGCCGTGGCGAGCACGCGCACCGTCATCGCGTGTTCGCCGAGGCCGGCGAGCGCAGATGCGGCCACCCTCGCCTCCTCGGCCACCGATTGCGTGAGCAGCTCCTCGAGCTGGTCGACGAACAGCAGCAGGCGCCGATCGTTCGCGGCCGCGACCTTGCGGACCTCGCGCGCGATCGCCTCGCCGCCCTCCTCGATCAACGCCTCGACCCGCGCGACATCGAGCTTCGTCCAGCCGGCGAGCGCCGTGGCCAGCGCCCGCACCGGGTGACGCCCCGGGATCACATCGACGCGATCCCAGTGACCGTGCTCGGATAACCACGGCAGCACGCCGGCGCGACACACCGACGACTTGCCGGTGCCGGAATCACCACCGACGACGACCAGCGGCTGATGCAGCACGCGATCGACCAGCTCGCGCACCTCGCCGCGGCGGCCGAAGAACAGCGCGCCGTGCGTCGACTCGAACGCCGCGAGGCCGCGATACGGATTGCCATCGGGCAGCGCGAGCTTGGGGGCATCGCACTCCTCGAGCGCGAGCACCAGCTCGTCGGCCGATGCGAACCGCGCCGCGGCATCGCGCTCGACCAGGCGATCGACGATCGCGGCGAGCGCCGGCTCGACCTCGGCGGCGACCTCGCGCAGCGGCGGGATGTCGCGATCCTGGACCGCGTCGCCGAGCTCCGACATCGGGATGCCGCGATGAGGCGCGTTGCCGGCGAGTAACTCGTAGAGCAGCACGCCGAACGCATAGAGATCGGTGCGGCGCGTCGCCGGCTCGCCGCGGCACAGGTCGGGCGCCATGTAGAGCGGCGTCCCTGCCGCTTTCGGCGCGGGCCCACCGAGATCGAGCGACCGATCCTGCGCGTCTGGATCGAACGAGTCCTCGCTGCTGTCGCTCGAGCCCACCGCGACCGGCGTGTGGATCGCCGACTGCGTGGCATCGATCGCGGCGAGCTGGTTGTTGCTCGGCCGCGACGGTGCGCGGCGCGCCGGCGGCGGCAGCTTCTCGGGTTCACCATCGAGCACGCGCGCGAGCCCGAAGTCGAGCAGCTTGCCGCGGCCTTCCTCGGTGACGATCGCGTTCGCCGGCTTGACGTCGCGATGCAGCACGCCGCTGCGATGCGCCGCCGCCAGCCCGCGCGCGAGATCGATCGCGAGCGGCAGCACGTCCTTCCACGGCACCGGTCGCGCGAGCTCGTCGAGCGGCTTGCCGCGGACGTACTCGGAGACCAGGTACGGATGACCGGCGACCTCGGCGACGCGATAGATCGCGACCACGTTCGGGTGCTGGAGCCTCGCGATCGCGCGTGCTTCCTCGAACACGCGCGCGCGCACCACCGGATCGGTGGCGCCGGGTACGAACTTCACCGCGACCGGACGATCGAGCAGCCGATCGTGCGCGAGATAGACCGCCCCCATGGCGCCGCGACCCAGCAGCTTGACGAGGTGGTACTCGTCGAGCGTCTCCGGCGGGCTCCACTCGGGTGCGACCATCTCCGGGGAGCAGCTTACTCCGCGCGGCCTCGTGTCACACGCGCTCGACGACGATCACGTATTCGCCATCACTGCCTGCGGTATCGACCACGATCGTGAGAGGTCCCGCGCTGGCGGTCACCGTGACCGAGCGATCGCCGGTCGCGATGCAGCTGCCGTTCTGGATCACGTGGACATCGGGGTTGCTGCCGGCGTGACCGATGACGTGCGCCGCGATCGTGGTCGGCGACCCGAGCTCGACGCGATACGTGATCTCGTGTGCGGCGCCGGCGCCGCCGCAGCCGTGATCGATCGCGAGGTCGCCCGCGCTGGTGGTGCCGAGATCGACGAGCGGCAGCGACGCGACGAATGGATCGGCGTGCAGGCCGTGCCCGGTCCGCGTCGGTGCCGACGAGGATGGCGGCGCGCCATCGATCGCGGCACGCACGCGGGCGAGCGCCTCGACGGTGATCAGATTCCGCATGTTGTAGCCGTACGCGAGGCCGGCGCTGGTCAGCAGGCAGGCGCCACCCGGTGCGGTCGACGGGTGCAAGCCGTCTCCGGAGATGCCGCGGTTCGGCAGCGGCGCGAGCGCGCGATGCAGATCGACCAGCGGCATGCCGTAGCCCTGCGCGAGCGCGCGGACGACGCGGTTGTAGGTCGGGATCTTGGCATCGGCCTCGGGATAGCCGACGTTCGCCGGCATCGTCGACAGGATCGGGATGGTGCCGCGCTGGCTCAGATGATCGATGAGGTCCCACAGCGCGCTGCCGTAGGCGTCGAGGGTCCAGCCGTAGCGCACCTCGTTGGTGCCGAATAGCACCACGGCGTAGCGCGGATCGATCGCGTCGAGCTCCCTGTCGACCGTGCACGGCGACCCGGCCATCGCATCGCTCGACGTGGTGCCGCCGATCGCCGCGTAGCTGGTGCGCGAGAACGGCGAGCTGCCCGCGGCGGAGCCGGCGTCGAAGAACGCGATCGTCGGTGCGAGCTCGCCGTGATTGCCGAGGTCGAAGTCATCCGCGAAGCAATCGAGGAACGAGTCCGCCGCGGTGATCGAATCGCCCACCTTCGCGAACACCTTCGGCTGGTGCGCCGCGAGGGCCTGGAGTCGCTCCGCGAGCGCGGGCGTGATCGGCGAGTGGATCGCGCCCTCGACATAGAGCACTTGACCCTCGACCGGCAGCGGCGCGTCGATCGGTGGCGCGGCATCGGGGTCGCCGGCCATGTCGGCGATCCGCCCGTCGACGACGACCGTGCCATCGGGCAGCACCGGCGCATCGTCGCCGCCGATCAGGCCGGGGCGGTTACACGCGATCATCAGCAACGAGGCGAGGCCGACGAGTCGCAGCACGCGGACCACCCAGCTCGGCGAGCTCGTCGCCGGCGCGGCGCTCGGATGGCGCGCCGACGCGAAGCGATCCTTGAGGCCGAGGAACGGTCGCTCGATCAACCGCCACGAGATCGTGGCCAGCACCACCGCCATCACGAGCTTCGCCGGCATCAGCCACAGCTCGCCCGACAGGCCGATGCGCGCCGCGAGCGCCGACACGATGGTGTCCGCCGGGCGATGCAGCAGGTAGAGCCCGAAGCACAGCTTGCCGAGGTACGCGAGCGGCGCGAACCGCAACATGGCCGTCGAGCGCTGACCGCGCCCCAGCAGCACGAGCGCGAGCACCGCGGCGCAGCCGATCGCGACGATCGAGTAACCGAACACGCGATCGAACGGGCTGGTGCGATCGAGGTGACTGCCGATCGCGAGCACCGCGATCATCGGCATCGCGACCACCGCGATCCGGAACACCGTCTTGCGATGCCGCTCGAGATCGAGCGCGCGCACCGCGACCGCGAGCAAGCAGCCGACCGCGATGGTGTCGATGCGGCACAGCGTGAACAGATACTGGAAGCGCTCGTGATCCGGCAGCGCGAGCATCGTGGTCAGCCGGATCAGCGGCGCCGCCAGGATCATCCCGAACAGCAGGAGCGTCAGCTTGCGCCGATCCAGGGCGTACACCAGCCACGGGAACGTCAGGTAGAACTGCTCCTCGATCGCGAGCGACCAGATCGGTCCGAGCCAGTACGGCACGTCGTGCTCGAGCACGCCCTCGGGCACGTTGCCGAGGTGCGCGAGGTACCAGAACGGCGAGCCCGCGTGCTCGCGGAACGCCGGGTTGCCCGAGAACGCGACGAACACGCCGATCACGAACAGGTAGTAGAGCGGGAAGATGCGCAGCATCCGCCGCGCGTAGAAGTTCTTGAAGTAGCCGCCGTCGTCCTTGGTGTCGAGCAGGATGCCGGTGATCAAGAAGCCACTGATCACGAAGAACAGGTCGACGCCGATCCAGCCGGTGCCCGCGAGGTCCGCCGCGACACCGACGCCGGTGCGCGGCCAGAACCGATGGATCATCACCATCAGGATCGCGATGCCGCGCAGGCCGTCGAGCTCCGGGATGAAGCCTCTTGCAACCGATCGCATCAGCGCGTTGCTGGTGCAGTCGGCATGCCGGAAGGCTTCGGAGATCGGGAACGTGACACGGGCGCACGATCGCGGTGAGTCGTGCATGATGCGGCGATGCAACGCGTGGAAGGCAAGGTCGCGATCGTCACGGGTGGTGCATCGGGCATCGGGCGCGGCTGCGCACTGCGCCTGGTTGCCGAGGGCGCCACGGTCGTGATCGCCGACCGCAACGAGGCCGCCGGCCGGGCGGTGGCGACCGAGCTCGGCAGTCGTGGGGCGTTCCTCGCGCTCGATGTCACCGACGAGGCCGGCTGGGCCGCGGTGGTCGCCGAGACCACGAAGCGGTTCGGCCGGCTCGACATCCTGATCAATGCCGCCGGCGTCGCGGTGTTCAAGGATCTCGAGCACACCACGCTCGAGGAGTGGCGGTTCGTCAACGGCATCAACAGCGACGGCGTGTTCCTCGGCTGCCGCGCCGTGCTGCCCGCGATGAAGGCGAGCGGCGGCGGCTCGATCATCAACCTGTCCTCGGTCGCCGGCTTGATCGGCGTCCCCGATGCCCCGGCCTACTGTGCGAGCAAGGGGGCGGTCCGCATGCTCACCAAGTCGGTCGCGCTGTATGCGGCGCGCAACGGCTTCAACATCCGCTGCAACTCGGTCCACCCGTCCTTCATCGACACCCCGATGGTCGACGGGGTGGTCGCCCAGGCGGCCGACCCTGCCAGGACCCGCAAGGCCTTCGAGCGCGCGGCGCCGCTCGGCCGGATCGGCCAGGTCGACGACGTCGCGCAGCTGGTGGTCTACCTCGCCAGCGACGAGTCGCGGTTCGTCACCGGTACCGAGATCGCGGTCGACGGTGGTCTGACGGCCATGTGAAAACCGGCTTACCGCCCGAAGGCGCAGTACGATGCTGCGGTTGGTCGGCCCCTCCGAGAAAAGCCTGGCTGAGCTCCTCTACCAGCAGCAGCAGCTGGGCGAGCCGATTCCTGTTCCCCTGACGCTCTCGATCCTGCGCCAGGTCTGCGAGGCGCTCGACTGGGCGCACAACCTGCGCGACCCCAACGGTCAGTTCCTCTACGTCCTTCATCGCGACATCAACCCGGCGGTGATCTTCGTCGGCGCCAACGGCGCGACCCGGCTGGTCGCCAGCACCGCGGCGCAGGCCAACTGCGGCTACGTGGCACCCGAGGCGCTGGTCGGCATGAACCCCGATCCGCGCTCCGACATCTTCTCGCTCGGCGTGGTCGCCCACGAGATGCTGACCAACCGGCCGCTGTTTCACGGCTACAACGATCACGACACGCTCGCGCGCGTGTGCTCGCTGCCCATCCCGCTGCCGTCGACGATCAACCCGGCGGTGACGCCCGACATCGAGGGCCTGGTGCTGATGGCGCTGACCCGCGACCCGGCGTACCGCTGGCAGAGCGCCGCGATGCTGCGCGACGGTCTGGTGTCGGTCGCCCAGCGCAACGGCCTCGAGGTGGTCGCCGGGATGGAGCACGCGTGGGCGGATCTGATCGCCGGCCGGCGCTCGGTCAAGCCGGAGCCGGTGCTGCCGAGCGTGCAGTTCTCGTCGCCGCCTGCCCTGCCGCAGCAACAACCCGTCGTGCCGCTGCCACCGCCGAAGGACGAGCAGTGGACCGACGACACCAACATGGAGACCCGGATCCAGCCCGCCGATCCGCGGATCGCCGACGAGCAGCCGCTCGATCCGCGCGGCCCGACCGCGATCCAGGACGTCGCCGCACCGGTGTCGAACGCGACGGCGAGCACCGTGGTGGCGAATCCCGAGCGGCCACCGCAGCACAGCGTCGAGGATCCGACGCGTGCGTTGCGCCCCGCCGATCGATCACCGGCGGGCGGGCTCCCGAGTCCACGCGCCTCGCAGGCGCCCGGCAACCTCGCGAACCCGAGCGCGGCGAAGACCCCGCGTCCCGAGCTCGCTCCATCCAAGACGCCGCGTCCGGAGCCCGTTCGCCCGGCGGGCCCCAACATCGCGAACACGCCGCGACCGTCGCCGGATCCCGCGCCGCTCCCCGATCCATCGACGCGCCCCGCGCAGCCAAACCTCGCCAACCCGAGCGCGCGGCCGTCGCAGATGCCGGCGAGCACCAAGCTGCCGGCGCGACCGTTCGCGATCCCCGACATCCCGCGACCACCGACGCCGACCCCGACGGTCGAACGACCGGAGCCCGCGGCGGACGACTC